>JAICME010000115.1 GCA_025929425.1 Thermoleophilia bacterium
CGGCGGCTGGACGCGGACCGAGTTCGACCGGCTCGCGACGGAGCTGGGGCTCGACCCGTACATGGCCGTGCAGGACGTGCCCGCAGCCGAGCTTCCGTCCGTCAACGCCTCGGCGGACTTCGCCGTGACCCTCGCAGACGTCGACTCCTCCCCCGCCTCGCTGCTCGAGACGATGGCGAGCGGCGTCCCGCTCGTCGTCGGCCTCGCACCGTCCATGGACGAGTGGATCCAGCAGGGCGAGGGTGGAGAGCTCGTCGAAGACCGCCACGACGTCGACGCGGTCGCCGCCGCGATCGTGCGGCTCGCGCGCGACCCCGAGCTCCGGCGCAGCTACGGCGCGCGGAACCTCCGCGAAGTACACGCCCGTTTCGGCGACCCGACCGCACAGCTGGAGGAGGTTTACGCGGCTACCTTGCGCGCGTATGCCGAGCGGTAAGAAGGCGGGACATTTCCTTCTGGCAGCTGCCTTGCTGTCAGCACTCCTCGTCGCGCCGGCGACCGGCGCGTCCGTGTCGTCGAGGCAAACCAGGGCCTACGCGGGGCTCGGAACCTGGGTGGACATCTTCGCGACCGCGAACTGGGCCCAGCCGGAACGAGCGGTGGCGGCCATGGCCCGGGTGGGCGTCCGCACGCTCTACCTCCAGACGGGCAACTACTCGCAACCGACGGATCTGGTGCGCCGGCGGGCACTCGGACGGTTCATCGACGCCGCGCACGCGGCCGGGTTGCGCGTGATCGCCTGGTACCTCCCCTCGTTCGCGGCCCCGGCGCAGGACGCACGGCGGGCGTTGGCCGCGATCCGCTTCCGCAGCCCGAAGGGCGGGCGCTTCGACTCCTTCGCGCTCGACATCGAGGCGAGCGTCGTCAAACCGGCGTGGCTGCGGACACAGCGCCTGCTGCAACTCTCCGCCCGGCTGCGGGCGGCCGTCGGGCCGCGCTACCCCCTGGGAGCGATCACGCCGGGCGAGGTCGGGTTCCGCAGGCATCCGAGGTACTGGCCCCGGTTCCCTTTCCGCGGGCTCGCCCGCTACTACGACGTCTTTCTGCCGATGGCGTACTTCACCGATGCGCACGTACACGGGAGCAAGCGCGCACGCGCGTACCTCGCCACCGACGTCGCCGCCGTCCGCGCGCGCACCGGAGACCGCCACGTGGCGATCCACCTGATCGGCGGCATCGCCGGAAGCATGAGCGCCGGGGACACCACGGGGTTCATGCGGGCGGTCGCCGACTGCAGCCCACTCGGCTACAGCCTCTACGAGTTCCCGCTCACGAGCCGCGCGACCTGGAAGGCGCTCGCAACACCGCCCGCCGCTGCTCGGCGCGGCGGGGCGTGCTGAGCGGCGCAGCGGCAGGAACCGAGAGCCAGACATCCGCGCCGCCGCCCGGGCGGTTGCGGGCGCCGGCGGCTCCGCCGTGTGCGCGCGCGACAAGCTCGACGATCGAGAGGCCGAGCCCGGAGCCGCTGCCGCTGCGCGCCTCGTCGCCGCGACTGAAGCGATCGAACGCCCTCGCGCGGAACTCCTGCGAGAAGCCCTCCCCCTCGTCCAGCACGTGCAGCTCGACGCTGGGGCCGACGGCAACGGCGCTCAGCTCGACATCTCCTTCGCCGTGGGTAAGCGCGTTGTCGACCAGGTTCCCGAGCGCCTGCTCGACCCGGAGCGGGTCGGCGTCGAGCCGCAGCTCGCTCGGCTCGGTGCGAAGCACGCGGTCGAGTGTCCGGGCCCGGGTGGCGAAGCGCGCCGCGACGTCCGTGAGGAGCCTGTCCGCATCGACCTCCTCGCGACGGATCGGCAGCGGCCCCTGGTCGGCGCGGGCGATCAGGAGCAGGTCCTCGGCGAGCCGGACCAGGCGGTGGGTCTCCTCGGATGCGGATCGGAGCGCGTCCTCGAGCTCCTCCCGGGTGCGGGGTCGCCGGAGCGCGAGCTCGAGCTCCGTCTGCAGCAGGGCGAGCGGCGTGCGCAGCTCGTGACTCGCATCCGCCACGAACCGCCGCTCGTGCTGAACGGCGGCATGGAGCCGCGCGAGCATGTCGTTCAGCGTGACGGCGAGCCGGCTGATCTCGTCGCCGCCCTGCGGCACCGGCAGAGCGGCCGGCTGGTCGGCGGTCACCGCCTGCGCCCGCCGGCGCAGGAGTTCGACCGGACGCAGGGCACCGGCCGCGAGGGCGTAGCCTCCCAGGGAGGCGGCGAGCAGCGCGAGCGGCAGGAAGACCAGCAGCTCGTGCCGGAGGTGAGCGAGCGAGTCGCTGCGAGGGGCGAGCGAGCGCGCGACCACGGCGACAGACCCTCGACGGGAGGAGAGCGCGAGCACACGCCACTCGCTTCGGCGTCCCGCAAGCCGGATCTGCTCGTTCGTCCAGATGCGCCGCGTGCGCGCCGCGGCGACGAGCCTCCGGTCGAGGAGCGGCGCGAGCCCCTGGGGGTGTGAATCGAGCAGCCCGCCGCTCGAGGAATAGAGCTGCGCGAGCGTCGTCTCGCCGTCCGTGTCGACGTCCAGGCGATGCGCGCCCAGCTCGTCCTTCGCCTGTGCGGAGAGCGATTGATCGACCGTGGCGAGCAGCTCGTTCGCGACGCGGTGGTAGACGAAGAGGCCGACGGCCGCGAGCACGACCGCCATCGCCAGCGCGAACGCGAGCGTCAGGCGGACGCGGATCGGGAGGCGCCGGGCCGTGTCACTCCTTCCGCAGCCGGTAGCCGACGCCGCGCACGGTCTCGATCGAGTCGGTGCCGAAGGGCCGGTCGATCTTCTGGCGCAGGTAGCGGACGTAGACGTCGACGACGTTCGAACGGCTCTCGAACGCGAGATCCCACGCTCCGTCGAGGAGCTGGGTGCGCGTCAGCGCAACACCGGCGCGGCGCATGAACACCTCGAGGAGAGCGAACTCCTTCGCGCTCAGGTCGAGCTCGCGATCGCCGCGCCAGGCCCGATGCGCGGCCGGGTCGAGACGCAGCGCCCCGACCTCGAGCACGGCGGGACGCTCGGCAGGCGCCCGGCGCGTGAGGGCCCGGAGGCGGGCGAGCAGCTCGTCGAAGGAGAACGGCTTCGTCAAATAGTCGTCGGCGCCCGTATCGAGCCCACTCACACGATCCTCGATCGCGTCACGCGCCGTCAGCATCAGCACCGGCGTCCAGACGCCGTCCTTGCGGAGCCGGCGGCAGACGTCGAAGCCGTCGACGCCCGGAAGCATCACGTCCAGGACGATCGCGTCGTAGTCGACCGCCTGCGCCATCCAGAGAGCAGCCTCCCCGCGGTCTGCCACGTCCGCCGCGTACCCCTCCTCGCGCAGCCCGCGCCCGAGCAGCTCCCCGAGCTTCTTCTCGTCCTCGACCACGAGCACGCGCACGCCTCCATTGTTGCGCGCCGCATGAGAGCCGGATTAGCGACCCGCTCATGCAGTACTAATCCGCCGGGGTCACGATCGCTCCGCCGGATGGCCGTTGGACGCTGACCCCACTCCCGTTTTCGCGGCCGAGCCGCGACGCAGAAGGCTCCGCCTGCGCCTCTGGGTTCCGGTCCTCCTCCTCGCGCTCCTGTCGCCGGCGATCTACTCGTGGACGGCGATGGCCGTCCGGCCGTCGAGCCTCCCTCTGGGCGTGCGCACGGTCGAGTGGCTGCGGATGAATCACTTCAACTGGCTCGTCGACAACGTGGAGCACGTCTACTACAGCTGGCGCGCCCCGAAGAAGGGCGGCCCGCAGCTGAAGACTTTGCCCACCGTGGGGCTCGGACGCCGGACGCGCCCGAAGCCATGGCCGCCGCGGATCACACCGGTCCTTGCCCATCCCCTCGCCGGCGAGGGAGTCTGGAAGCCGACGGGCGCGGCGATCGGCGGGAAGCCTCCCGTCCTCGTCACGACGTTCCGAACCGAGCGCGACTACCCGCGGATCGTCGCGTACGTCGCCTGGTTCGACCACACGCGCACCGCGATCGGCTACTACCCCGGTCGCTACGAGCCGCCGAGCGCGACGCTGCGAGGGCCGATGGAGGTTCCCCACGGCCAGCGATGGCGGCTGCTCGCTACGTTCAACAGCGGCTTCATCTACCGGGACGGCCTGAACGGCGACGCGCTGAACGGACACACGAACGAACCGCTGAAGCAGGGCCTCGCGACGCTCGTCGCCTACAAGAACGGACGCGTCAACGTCGTGGGCTGGGACGGCGGGCCGACCCCCGGGCCTGCGATCGCCTGGGCCCGACAGAGCCTGCCGCTGATCATCAACCACGGCCGCCTGAGCCCGAAACTCTCGGACAGCACCGCTTGGGGCTACACCCTCGGCAATGCCGTCCGTGTCTGGCGCACGGGAGTCGGGATCGACCGGCGCGGGAACATCATCTACGCCGCCGCCGACTACCAGACCGTCACGACGCTGGCCCGGATCCTCCAGCGGGCCGGGGCAGTGCGCGCGATGGAGCTCGACATCAATCCCGAGTGGCCGACCCTGATCGCGTACCGGCACCGGGGCGGGCTGCTCCCCACGCGCGTCGTCCCGAACTACCAGCAGCCGCCGACGCGCTACCTCGTCCCCGACGACCGCGACTTCTTCGCCGTCTACCGACGCCTGCCCGGCACGATCGACGTCCCGCTCAGGTAGCCGCCGGCTCATAGTCCTTTCACGCGCCGCAGTAACGGTGGGGCCTGTGAGCGATCCCTACCGCTGGGACGAGCGCGTCGAAGCCTGGGAGGAGGTCGCCGCGACGGAGTCCTTCCTCGCGATTCGCGACCGGATCGTCGAGCTGGCGCAACCGCGGATCGACGACTACGCGGTCGACCTCGGGGCCGGCACGGGGCTGCTCGCTCTCGCGATCGCCCCACGCGTGCGGGAGCTCGTCGCCGTCGACATCTCCGAGCAGATGCTCGCGAGGCTCGACGACGCGGCGGCCGCCGACGGCATCCACAACGTCGAGCCGGTCGTCGCGGATCTCCGCCGGCTGCCACTCGAGGACGAGTCGGCGACGCTCGTCGTCTCGAACTACGCCTTTCACCACCTCGACGACCCGGGCAAGGAGCTCGCGCTCGCCGAGGCGCGCCGGATCCTCCGGCCCGGTGGGCGGCTCGTGATCTGCGACATGATGTTCGCGATCTCCCTCGCCCCGCGCGACCGGCGGCTGGTCTGGGAGAAGGTCACGGCGCTGCTGCGGCGGGGCCCGGCGGGAGCGGTTCGCATCCTCCGCAACGCCGTCCGGCTGGCGGCGGGCCGCTGGGAACAGCCGGCGCCGCCGACGACGTGGGAGGAGATGCTCGTCGCGCGCGGCTTCGAGCAGGTGCGGATCGAGCTGCTCGCGCACGAGGCGGCCGTGGCGGTCGCGCGCCGGCCGCAGGTCAGGAGCGAGGCAGCTCGAGCGCGCGCCGGTCGAGCAGGCGCCAGCGGTAGCTGAACAGGGCGTCGCTCCAACGTTCCCGGACGCCGGTGAGCGGGTTGTTCACGAGCACATAGCCGCGCCCGGCGCCGACGAGCACGACGGCATGCTCGTCGAGATTGACCGTGATCTCGCGACCGGACGGAGTGACCCAGCTGAGGTAGGGGCCCGCGGCGAGCCCGACCCAGGCGAGCACGGGACGGCCCGCGAGCACCGCCGCCCGAACGGCCGACGGGCTCTGGCGATGGAGGTCGACGAGGTGCACGCCGTAGCGTCCGGCGAGCACGCGAACCGGCGGCTCGTAGACGCCGAAGCCTCCCTCGGTGCCGCCGCCGGCGGGCCGGCCGACGAAGCCGCGCTCGGGATCGCCCCAGCGGAAGAGCGTGCTGCCGGGGACCGGCTCCGGATCGAGCGGGCCGCTACGAGGGAGGCGTTCCTGGAGCTCGAGCTGGCCGGCGTGAACGCCGGCCGCCGCGAGCAGCATCGAGAGCGACGTCGCCTCGCAGTCGTTGTGCAGCACCTGGCGGACCGGCCGCAGCTGGATCCTCGACCAGCGCGGCACGACCGGAACGTCGACTCGCGACGCGTGCGCCGCGAGCGCCCGTCGCACGATGCGTCGCGCGCGCCCAGGAGGAACCGCGTAGCCGATCCGTGCGCGGCCGCGACGGAGCTCGATCCTGCGCGGAAGACGGATCCTCCGTGAGCCCGGACGGATCGTCCCGATCCGCATCTCGGCCGCGTAGACCGCGAGCGGTTGCGGACGCGAGCGCCGGCTTTCTCTCGTCGCCGGACCGCTGCCTGCGCAGCCGGCGACCACGGCTCCGACCGAGAGCAACACGAGGAGAGCGCCGACCCGCACCGGAGTCAACGTACCGACGTCCAGATGACAGATCGAGGAGCATCCTCTCATCGGACGCTCACGGTCGGTACCTACCTTGGCCACGTGCTCCGCCTGGAACGACACAGGCTTGGTCCGCGGATGTACGTCTGCGGCCTACGCGTCCACGAGTTCACGCTCGGCCTCGCCGTTCTCGCGGTCCTCCTCGCCGGCGGGTTCGCCGAGGTGTGGGACCTGACGCACCGCACAGAGGTCGCGGCCCTCTTCGGCACGTGGCTCGTCGGGAAGGACTGGCGGGATCTCTTCCCGTCGAAGCGGAACACCGCGGCGTGGAGCCTTCTGCCCCACCGCGTGCCGCGCGACTAGTCCTGGGCGGCGAGCATGAGCTCGAGGCGAGCCCAGCGCCCGTCGACGTCCGACTGCTCGAGCTCGTCCAGCTCCGTGGCCGTCTCCGGACGCGTGCGCTGAAGTGAGGCGAAGCGGTTCTCCTCGGCCAGGAAGTCGCTGACCGGGCGCTTGCGCTTCGAGTCGAGATGCAGCGGCTTCTCGTCGGCCGGGTCGTAGCGGTAGAGCGGCCAGTAGCCGGTGTCGACCGCGTCCTTCTGGTGGAGCATCCCCTGCTCCATCTCGATTCCGTGCTCGATGCAGTGGCTGTAGGCGATCACGAGCGCCGGGCCCGGGTAATGCTCCGCCTCCCAGAGTGCCTTGACCGCCTGCGCGTTGTCTCCGCCGAGAGCGATCTGCGCGACGTACACGTCGCCGTAGCCCATCGCGAGCAGGCCGAGATCCTTCTTGCGGGTTCGCTTGCCGGCGGAGGCGAACTTGGCGACCGCGCCGCGCGGCGTCGCCTTCGACGCCTGGCCCCCCGTGTTCGAGTAGACCTCCGTGTCGAGCACGAGCACCTTGACGTTGCGCCCCGAGGCGAGCACGTGGTCGAGGCCGCCGAAGCCGATGTCGTACGCCCAGCCGTCGCCGCCGACGAGCCAGACGCTCTTCTCGACGAGGGCATCGGCGAGCAGCAGGAGCCTGCGCGAATCGGCGTCGTCGCGGCCGGCGAGGAGCGACTTCAGCTCTGCGACGAGCTCGCGCGCCCGCTGCAGCGCCGCCTCGTCCGGCTGCCGCTCGCGCAAGCCCTCCTTCAGCGACGCGGGCAGATCGAGTCGCTCGAGGAGCGCGAACGCCTCCCGGCGCTGCTGGTCGAGGCTGAGCCGGAGCCCCAGCCCGAACTCGGCGTTGTCCTCGAACAGAGAGTTCGCCCACGCGGGGCCGCGCCCGTCGCCGTTGACGGCCCACGGCGTCGTCGGCAGGTTGCCGCCGTAGATCGAGGAGCAGCCCGTCGCGTTCGCGACCAGGAGACGGTCGCCGACGAGCTGGGTGAGCAGCTTGAGATACGGCGTCTCGCCGCAGCCGGAGCAGGCGCTGGAGAACTCGAACAGCGGCTCGAGGAGCTGCGAGCCCTTGATCGAGCCCGGCTCGACGAGCGTCCGCTCGAGCTCGGGGAGCGACTCGAAGAACTCCCAGTCCCGCTGCGCCTCGTCGTGTGAGACCTCGGCCGGATGCATCTCCAGAGAGCGGTGTCCCGGGTCTGTCTTCGAGAAGGCCGGGCAGGCGGTCACACACAGCTTGCAGCCGGTGCAGTCGAGCGGGGAGACGGCGATCGCGAGCTGCATGCCCGGGAGGTCCTTGCCGCGCCAGGGCTTGCTCTTGAAGCCCGCCGGCGCCTGGGCGAGCAGCTCGGGCTCGCAGACCTTCATCCGGATCGCCGCGTGCGGGCAGACGAGCGTGCACTTGGCACAGTCGATGCAGATCGACGGATCCCAGACCGGTAGCTCGTCGGCCAGCGAGCGCCGTTCGAAATGCGCTGTCCCGGTCGCGAAGACCCCGCCGGGATCGAAGGCCGAGACCGGGAGCTCGTCGCCGTGACCGGAGAGCAGTGTCTGCAGCATGGCGGGCGCGTCCGCGTGCAGATCGAGCGTGCCGGATCCGTTCAGCTTCCCGGGCTCGATCTCGATCAGCGCGGCGAGAGCTGCGTCGACCGCGGCGAAGTTGCGCTCGACCATCTCCTCGCCCTTGCGGGCGTAGGTCTTCTCGATCGCATGCTTGATGGCTTCGATCGCCTGCTCGACCGGCAGCACGCCGGAGAGCGCGAAGAAGCAGGTCTGCAGGACGGTGTTCACGCGCCCGGC
>JAICME010000028.1 GCA_025929425.1 Thermoleophilia bacterium
GTAGCGCGAGCGGGCCGAGGCGCGGACGTTGCCGCCGTGGATGTACGAGTAGTCGAGCGAGAAGCACGTGTCCCAGACGCGGGTACGCGTCGCCTCCGCGCCGGTGAGGTCGGTCGAGTCCTCGACCGACGAGCAGAAGCATGTGGGACAGACGAGCGTGCAGTTGCCGCACGTGAGGCAGCGCTCCGCAACGTCGTCCCAGCGAGGATGCTCGAGGCTGTCGGCGAGGAGATCGCGCAGGCCGACGCTGTCCATCGTCCGGCCCATGCGGGCGGCGGCATCCTCGACGACGGCGGTGGCGTCGTCGACGTCGGCGTCCTCGGCCGGCCGCGACGGCAGCTCCGCGAGCACCTCGGCCCCGGCCGGAGTGCCGACCTCCACGAGGAAGCGATGCTCGCCTTCGAGGATCTCCGTGAGCGCGAGGTCGTAGCCTTCGCCGACCCGCGGCCCGGCATCCATCGAGACGCAGAAGCAGGTGCCCGCCGGCTCTCCGCAGTTGACCGCGACGACGAAGATCCCACGGCGGCGCGCCGCATAGTCGCGGTCGACGAACGTGCCACCGGTGAAGACGCGATCCTGGATCCCGATCGCGTTCAGCTCGCACGCGCGAACGCCGATGAAGGCGAGCGGCGTCTCGTCGAGCGGTTCCTCCTCGACGACCGGGGCCCCGCCGTTCGCGCGGGCCCGCCAGAGCCTCAGCCGAGCCGGGAAGAGGAATTGCTTCCACGAGTGCGGCCCGACGGCGTAGCCGAAGCGCGCCTCGTCCTGGCGACGCTCGAGCCGGTACGTGCCCGCCTCCTGCCTGTCGGTCCAGCCGACCGGCAGCTCGGCCGCACGCTCGAGGTCGTCGTAGACGATCACTCCGTCGCGCACCGTCGGCCCGAGCACCCGGAAGCCGCGGCGCCGCAGCGCTGCGAGCAGGTCGTCGAGCGCCTCCGGCGCGACGACAGCGGTGACGTTGGCCCTGTCCACCACGGTTTCAGCATCTCCGCCTGCCCCGCGGACACGCATCCGGGGGTTCACGGAGTTGGCCTGCGGCGATTCTGCGGTCCGCGGCGCCTTCGCGCAACATCCACGAAATACGCGCGCTCCCGGTTGGAGATCTCAGCGATTCACCTGATGGCGGCGGTGACCGGCCCGGCCATGCTGAAGGCATCGAGACTGGAGGAAGACGATGGATGCCCAGACGCATGAGAACGTGGTCGCTGCACTGCACGGCGAGGCGTTCGCCTACGCGCGCTACCGGCTCTTCGCCAACGCCGCCCGCAAGCGCGGCGACGACAGGCTCGCCTCGATGTTCGACGGCATCGCGTCCGCCGAGCTCGACGAGCACTTCGCGGAGCTCGCGGACCTCGCAGGGATCGTCGGCACGGACGTCGACAACATCCGCGCCGCGCTGCAGGACGAGGACGAGGAGGTCGAGTCGCGCTATCCGGAGTTCGCCGAGCAAGCGCGTTCGGCGGGCGAGGTCGCGGTCGCCGAGCGGTTCGAGGAGATCGTCGAGGACGAGCGGGAGCACGAGAAGACGCTCGAGCAGGCGCTCGAGCGCCTCGTAGTACCGGCCTAGCCCCGGCAGCGACGACCGCCGGCATGTTCGGTCTCGCACTGACAATCCTGGCGCTGGCGGTGCCGGCGCCAGGCAGTGCGGCCACGATCGACGTCTCTGTCGCCACGCTCTGGCGCGCACCGGGGCTCGCGCGGGCGATCGACGCCCCGGCCCTCGCGAATCCGGTCGACCTCGATGGCTGGAACCGAAACCTCGCGACGACCGGGTCGCGCGTCTGGCTCGACTCGCGCGTCGTGACCCAGGCGCTGTACGGGGAGAAGGTGACCGTGCTGTCGATCCGCGGCCGCTGGGTGAAGGTGGTCGTGGGCGACCAGCCCACCCCGCTCGATCGCCGCGGCTACCCAGGGTGGCTGCCGGCACGACAGCTGGCGCGCACCTATGACGACGCCGGCGTGAAGCGAGTCGTGCTCTCGCACACCGCTCAACTCCACCTCGGGCGAAGAACTCTGCGCCTGAGCTACGGAACGCGCCTTCCGACGACAGGCACCGATGCGCACGGCAACTGGCTCGTGCGCACGCCGGACGGGCCCGGCTGGGTCGCCCGCAGCTCCATGGGGAAATCCCGGCCCGCGACGGGCGCCTCGATCGTGGCCGCGGCGAGAAGCTTCCGCGGGCTCCGCTATCTCTGGGGCGGCGTGTCGGCGTGGGGCTTCGACTGCTCCGGCCTCGTCTGGGACGTCTTCCGCGCCCACGGCGTCACCGTGCCACGCGACACGGGGCCACAGTCGAGGGCCGGCAGGGCCGTCTCGGCGGCCGGCCTGCAGCCCGGCGATCTCGTCTTCTACGGCTCGCCGGCGACGCACGTGGCGATCATCGCCGGCCACGGCCTGATGATCGAGTCGCCCGACTCGGCCCACTCGGTGCGGATCGTCCCGGTGCGGCCCGGCTTCACCTCGGCGCGGCGCTACACGACCCGCTAGTGGATGAGAGTCCCGCGGACGAAGGCCCCGAAGAGCCCTCGTCCGCGGTGCCGAGAGTCACGAGGTCTCGATCTCGACCTTCTTCGGCTGCTCGATCTGCAGCTTCGGCGCATGTACTTCGAGCACGCCCTTGCTGAAGACCGCCTTCACGTGCTCCGTGTCGGCCTCGGCCGGGAGGACGAAGCGGCGCTCGAACTCGCGCTCGAGACGCTCGTGGAGCGCGAACTCCTTTCGCTTCTCGTCCTTCGTCGCCGTGCGGGAGCCCTTGATCGCGATCGTGTGATCGGAGACCTCGAGCGAGAGCTCCTTCTCCTCGTAGCCCGGAACGTCGAGCTCGACGACGAACTCGTCATCCGTCTCGTACACGTCCGCGGCGGGTGCGAGCACAGGCGCGAAGCCGATTCCCTCGAAGAGGCGCCGCATTCGGCGCTCCATCGAGTCGAGCTCCGTGAAGGGGGCCCATTGCGTGATGGCCATCAAGCCACCTCCTTCGAGCCAATCGTGATCGCGCACGCGCGAGGCGGCATCGTGGAAAACACCGAAAGTGAGCGGGGCAGCTAGGCCGCGCGCTCGAGCAGATGGCCCAGGCCGGAGACCGCGATGTCGGCACCCGCGCGGCGCAGCTGTCGCAGGCGGTCCGGATCGCCGGTCGAATCGACGGCGACGACCCACGCGAAGCCCGCTGCCCGTGCAGCGGCGACGCCGGCGCGCGTCGTCTCGAACGCCGCTGCGCGTGGCGGATCGACCGCGAGCTTGCGGCACGCCGCGAGCAGCCGGTCGGGAGCCGGACGGTTGCGCAGATTCTCGGCGGCGATCGTCTCGGCGTCGACGCTGTCGTTCACGAGGTCGGCGAGCCCGCTCCTCTCGAGCATCGCCCCGGTGTGGGCACTGGCCGAGACGACCGCGCAGCTGATCCCGGCGTCGCGTGCGAGCTCGAGATAGTGCCGCACGCCGTCGAAGGCGCCGACCCCTCGCTGCTCGAGGAGCCGGTGGAACCACTCGTTCTTGCGGTTCGCCGCTCCATGGACGGTCTCCGCGCCCGGCGGATCGTCCGGCGCGCCTTCCGGCAGCCGGATTCCGCGGCTGGCGAGAAATGCGCGCACGCCTTCGAGCCGCGGCCGCCCCTCGATGTGCCGCGGGTAGTCCACCTCCGCGTCGAACGGCGCGATCAGCCGGCCATAGACGGTCTCGGAGCGGGACCCCCACAGCTCGTTGAGCGCGCGCGACCACGCCTCGAGGTGCAGCCCGGCGCTGCCGACGAGCACGTCGTCCAGCTCGAACACACAGGAGCGCACCTCCGGGGGAAGCCCGAGCGCCCGCCGTGCGAGGCTCCGCGGCAGGAAGGGCTCGGCCATCTCCGTCGGCAGACCTTCGTCGCGCGCGAACTGGCGCAGCTCGGCGGCCGCCGTCTTGTACTCGTCCCGCAGATGACGCTCGTGCGACTCGAGCTCCTCCTCGGGCAGGACGCCCTCCTCCGCACGCAGAGCCGCGCGAGCCGCGAGCAGTGCCGTGCGCCACTCCGAACGGAGCTCGTCGAGCTCTTCGCGTTCGTGGTCGCCGGTGGTCATGCGCTCAGCATGCGCTCCGCTCGGCTTCTCCGCATCGGGGAAAGCCGCAGCAACACTCCGGCCCGCCACCGATGCCGCGCACCGCCCGGAGGGGGAACCTCAGTGCATGCAAGCGACGATGTGGGCGGTGCGGAAGGAGCGTCCTGCGCCCGGCCTCGACCTCGTCGAGGTTCCGGTGCCGGCGATCCGCCCCGACGAGGTGCTCGTGCGCGTCGAGGCGGCGAGCGTCTGCGGAACCGATCTGCACATCTTCAACTGGGACGACTGGGCGAGGCAGCGGATCCGGCCGCCGCTCGTCCTCGGCCACGAGTTCGCGGGCACCGTCGTCGAGGCAGGCCCGCTTGTCCGGAACGGAGAGGTCGGCGACTACGTGTCGGCCGAGAGCCACGTCACGTGCGGTGTCTGCATCCACTGCCGCACCGGGCGGGCGCACATGTGCGAGCAGACCCGGATCCTCGGCGTCGACCTCGATGGCGCCTTCGCCGAGTACGTCGTCGTCCCGGACAGCGTGCTCTGGCAGAACGACCGCGCGAAGCTGCCGCCCGAGATCGCCACGCTGCAGGAGCCGTTCGGCAATGCGGTCTTCGCCGTGGGCCACGCGGATCTCGCCGGGAAGACGGTCGCGGTGCTCGGCTGCGGCCCCGTCGGCCTGTTCAGCATCGGAATCGCCCGTGCTTCGGGTGCGGGCCGGATCGTCGCGTCGGACACGCGCCTCTTCAGGCTCGACCTCGCGCGGCAGATGGGCGCGCACGAGATCCTCGACGTGTCCGCACGCACCGACGCGACCGCGGCGCTCGTCGAGCTGAACGAAGGCCATTTCGACGTCGTGTTCGAGATGTCGGGCTCGCCCGAGGCCATCGGGACGGCTTTCACAGCAGCCCGGAACGGCGGTCGCGTGATCCTCTTCGGCATCCCCGCGCGTCCCGTGCAGGTCGATATCGCCGAGGCGCTGATCTTCAAGAACCTCGACGTCTCGGCGGTCAGCGGCCGCCAGGTCTGGGACACGTGGTACCGGACGCGCTGGCTCCTCGAGCACGGCGTGGTCGACCTCCGCCCACTCGTCACGGCGGAGTGCGGGCTCGACGGCTTCCAGCACGCGTTCGACTCGCTGGCGAGCGGTGACGTCT
This sequence comes from Thermoleophilia bacterium, assembly GCA_025929425.1. GTDB lineage: Bacteria > Actinomycetota > Thermoleophilia > Gaiellales > Gaiellaceae > Palsa-739. Next base: position 5,183 of record JAICME010000028.1, read on the forward strand.
GCAAGATCGTGCTGCGGCCGCAGTTCTCGGTCGCGAAGGCAGCCGCATGAGCGCCTTGGGCTGCGAGATCCGTGACGAGCTCGACAAGCTGCGCACAACCGGAACGTACAAGCAGTTCAACGTCCTCGAAACCCCCCAGGGGCCCGTGGTCAGGATGGCCGGACACGGCGAGGTGATCGTCCTCTCGTCCAACAACTACCTCGGCCTCGCCGACCACCCAGACGTCGTCGCGGCGGGAATCGAGGGCCTGCGGCGTTACGGCGCGGGAACGGCTTCCGTCCGCTTCATCTGCGGGACCTTCGCGCCGCACCTCGAACTCGAGCGGGACATCGCGGACCTCTCCGAGACCGAGAGCGCGCTCACCTACGTCTCGTGCTGGAATGCGAACGAAGCCGTCATCCCCACGCTCGCCGACGACCGGACGGTGATCATCTCGGACGAGCTCAACCACGCATCGGTGATCGACGGCGTGCGGCTGTCGAAGCCGCAGCGAAAGCTCGTCTACCCGCACTCCGACATGGCGGCGCTGCGGGAAGCGCTCCGTTCGTGCACCGGCAGCCGTCGCAAGCTCATCCTCACCGACGGCGTCTTCTCGATGGAGGGCGACCTCGCCCGCCTGCCGGACATCCTCGAGCTCGCTCGCGCCCACGACGCGATCGTGCTCGTCGACGACTCGCACGGTGTCGGAGTCGTCGGAGCGACCGGGCGCGGCGTCGCCGAGCACTTCGGTGTTCTCGGCCAGGTCGACGTCATCACCGGCACGCTCGGCAAGGCCCTCGGCGGCGCAGCCGGCGGGTACGTCGCAGCGACCGAGGAGGTGTGCGACCTGCTCGCGCAGCGCTCGCGTCCGCAGCTCTTCTCGAACGCGCTGCCGCCGACGGTTGCCTGCTCGGCCCGTGCGGCCGTCCAGGTGCTTCGCGCCCGCCCGGACCTCGTGTCGCGCCTCCACGAGAACACGAGCTGGTTCCGCGCCGCGCTGCGCGAGACCGGGTTCGCGCCGCTGCCGGGCGACGCGGCGATCATCCCGATCATCGTGGGCGAGACGGCCCGCGCGATCGAGCTTTCCCAGAAGCTGCTCGACCGCGGCGTATTCGTCACGGGTTTCGGCTATCCGGTCGTGCCGGAGGGAACGGCGCGGATCCGGGTCCAGATGTCGGCGGCGCTCGAACCCGTCCACCTCGAGCGCGCGCTCGCCGCATTCGTCGAGGTCGGACACGAGAGCGGGCTGCTGCCGGTCTTGAAAGGAGGAGCAAAGCGATGAGCGTGCAGACGAAGGAAGCCGATCTCGCCGGTCCGGGCATCGGCGACTACGGGGAGCTCGAGCAGGTGCTGCCCGACGACTACGCCCCGCTGCTCGATCCGAAGGAGACGATGCGCGGGCTCTACGCGGCGAAGCGCCTGATCGAGGACCGGCTCTGCCAGGAGCTGAACCTCACACAGGTGCAGGTGCCGCTGATCATCGACCGCACGAGCGGCGTCAATGACTACCTCGACCGGGACGGCTCACGAACCCCCGTCTCCTTCCACATCGCCAACGACTTCGAGCTGCACCCCATCGACGCCGAAATCGTGCAGGCGGCGACCAAGTGGAAGCGGATGGCACTGCGCCAGTTCGGCATGCGTGCCGGCGAGGGCCTCCTCACCGACATGCGCGCGGTGCGCAAGGACTACTTCCTCGACCACGACCACAGCGCGTACGTCGACCAGTGGGACTGGGAGCGGACGATCAGGCCCGAGGACCGGACGCTCGACTACCTGCAGGCGACGGTGCGGTCGATCTGGAAGGTGCTGAAGGAGGCGGAGGCTCTTCTCCTCGAGCGCTACCCCGTGCTCGGCGAGGCCCATCCGCCTCTGCCCGACCAGCTCGAGTTCATCCACGCCGAGGACATCCTCGCCGCGTACCCGGACCTACCGCGCAAGCAGCGCGAGACTGCGCTCCTGCAGGAGCATCCCGCCGTCTTCATCTACGGGATCGGCTGGCCGCTCGCCGACGGGCTCCCGCACGAGCTGCGCGCCGCCGACTACGACGACTGGTCGACCGAGACACGCTCCGCGGACGGACGACCGATGCACGGGCTCAACGGCGACATCCTCGTCTGGAACCCGGTCACCCGCCGGCGGCACGAGCTCATGTCCGGCGGCATCCGCGTGACGAAGGAGTCTCTCGTCCGCCAGCTCGAGCTCTCGGGCCAGCTCGACTTCCTCGAGCTCCCGTACCACCGGGCGATCATGCGGGACGAGATCCCGCTCTCGATCGGAGCCGGGATCGGGCAATCGCGAACGATGATGCTCCTGCTCCGCAAGGCGCACCTCGGCGAGGTGAGCGTCAGCGTCTGGCCGCGCGTGCTCGAGCGCATGTGCGCCGAGCGAAACATCCACGTCCTCGAATGAACAGAACTCGAATGAAAGGAGAAGTTGTGGCCACCGTCACACGCGAGTCACATCTCAAGGAGAACCCGTACGACGTCGCACGCACGCAGCTGCGCCGCGTGGCCGACACGTTCGGCATCGACGAGTCGCTCGTGCGCGTGCTCGAGCGCTGCAAGAAGGGGGTCGTCGTCTCCATCCCGACCCGGATGGACGACGGACGGATGGAGGTCTTCGAGGGCTATCGCGTCCAGCACAACGTGGCGCGCGGGCCGTCGAAGGGCGGCATCCGCTACCACCCGGACGTGACCCTCGACGAGGTCCGCGCCCTCGCGATGTGGATGACGTGGAAGTGCGCCCTGACCGGCATCCCCTTCGGGGGCGCCAAGGGCGGCATCGCCTGCGATCCCAAGGCGATGTCGAAGGGCGAGCTCGAGCGGATGACCCGCCGCTACGCGAGCGAGATCGTGAACGAGATCGGCCCGGAGGTCGACATCCCCGCGCCGGACGTGAACACGAACGCCGAGACGATGGCGTGGATCTTCGACACCTACTCGATGAACAAGGGCCACCCGGTGCTCGGCATCGTGACCGGCAAGCCGCTCGACATCGGCGGTTCGCTCGGCCGCGAGGAGGCGACCTCCCGCGGCGCGTTCTTCGCGGTGCGCGAGACCCTGAAGAAGCTCGACCGGAGCTTCGACGGCCTCATCGGCGTCGTGCAGGGCTTCGGCAACGTGGGCAGCTACCTCGCGCTGTTCCTGCACGAGCAGGGCGCGAAGGTGATCGGCATCTCCGACTCGGCGGTCGCACTCCACAACGAGAAGGGAATCGACATCCCCGCAGCGTTCGCGTGGAAGCGGGAGCACGGCACGCTCCGCGGCTTCTCCGGCGCAGAGGAGATCGACGCCGCCGAGCTGCTCGAGCTCGACTGCGACCTGCTCGCTCCCTGCGCGCTCGAGCAGGTGATCACGGCCGAGAACGCGGCCCGCATCAGGGCGACGATCATCTGCGAGGGCGCCAACGGTCCCGTGACGCCCGAAGCGGACGAGATCCTGGAGCAGCGAGGCGTTCTCGTGCTCCCGGACATCCTCGCCAACGCCGGCGGCGTCGTCGTCTCCTATTTCGAGTGGGTGCAGGGCCTCCAGCAGTACTTCTGGTCGGAGCAGGAAGTCGACTCGCGCCTCGATGCAATCATCACCCGCGCGTTCGAGGAGACCTGGCAGCTGCACGAGAAGCGCGAGCTGCCGCTGCGCGTCGCTGCCTACGGGCTCGCCGTGCAGCGCGTCGCGAACGCGACGACGATCCGCGGGATCTACCCGTGAACCGGCACCCGACCGACCCGCTCGCCCCGCAGTCAACCGCGGGGCGAGCGCTGGAGGAGGCGCGGGCCTCGATCGTCGACATGGCCGCCGAGTCGATCCGGCACGGCAAGACGCACTACGAGGCGGCGGGGCCCGACGAGACGCGGCGGCGGCTCGAGGCCCTGTACGACCAGTTGCTCCGGGCCGTCTCGAGCCGTGACCTGAGCGGCATCGACGAGTACGCGCGCCGACTCGCCACCGAGAGGTTCCGCTCCGGCTACGACCTGGCCGAGGTCCAGGGCGCGTTCAACGCGCTCGAGGAAGCGGCCTGGAGCCGCCTCTGCGCCGACCTTCGGCCCGAGCAGCTCGAGCTGTCGCTCGGTCTCGTGAGCACCGTGCTCGGCGCCGCGAAGGACGCGCTCGCACGCGAGTACGTCTCGCTCGCGTCTCGGACGCACGTACCGTCTCTCGACATGAGCGCGCTCTTCACCGGCGACGCGGGAGCGTAGACGTGCATCCATCCGCATCGTTCAGCGCCGCGATCCGGGTCAGGATCGAGAACCAGCCGGGTGCCTTCGCGCGCCTGGCCGCCGCGATCGGGGAGGCGGGCGGCCTGCTCGGCGCGATCGACCTCGTGCGTGTGGAGGGAACCACGAAGATCCGCGACGTCAACGTCCTCGCAGACGACGAGCGTCACCTCGACGCAATCGTCGCCGCCGTGCACTCCGTGGACGGGGTCGAGGTCGTCCACGTCTCGGACCGGGTCTTCCTGGCCCACCTCGGCGGGAAGCTCGAGGTGCGGCCTCGTCTGCCTCTGAAGACCCGCGACGATCTCTCGATGGTCTACACCCCGGGTGTCGCCCGCGTGTCGCGCGCGATCGCGGACGACCCCGAGAAGGTCTGGAACCTCACGATCAAGCGCAACTGCGTCGCGGTCATCAGCGACGGCACCGCGGTGCTCGGGCTCGGCGACATCGGCCCGGAGGCGGCGCTGCCCGTGATGGAGGGCAAGGCCGTCCTGTTCAAGGAGTTCGCCGGGATCGACGCCTTCCCGCTCTGCCTCGACACGAAGGATCCGGACGAGATCGTGCGGATCGTGGAGGCAGTCGCGCCGGCCTTCGGCGGCGTCAATCTCGAGGACATCTCCGCCCCGCGCTGCTTCGAGATCGAGCGGCGGCTACGCGAGCGCCTCGACATCCCGGTCTTCCACGACGACCAGCACGGCACTGCGATCGTGGTGCTCGCTGCGCTCCTCAATGCGCTCCGCGTGGTGGAGAAGCGCCTCGAGGACGTCCGCATCGTGACCACCGGCTGTGGCGCGGCGGGCATGGCCGTGACGCGAACGCTGCAGAACGCCGGTGCCCGCTGGATCGTCGGTTGCGACGAGGGCGGCGCCCTCTTCCGCGGGCGCGAGGGACTGAACGCGGCGAAGCAGGAGTACGCCGAGCGGACGAATCCCGACAATCTCCGGGGCACCGCCGACGAGCTGCTCGAGGGCGCGGACGTCTTCATCGGCGTCTCCGTGCCCGGCGCTATCAGCGTCGAGGGCGTGCGGCGGATGGCGCCGCGGGCGATCGTCTTCGCGATGGCGAATCCGAACCCCGAGGTCGACCCGGAGGCGATCGAGGGCCTGGCGGAGGTGATCGCGACCGGCCGCAGCGACTATCCGAACCAGATCAACAACGTGCTCGCGTTCCCCGGCGTCTTCAGAGGCGCCCTCGACGTCCGGGCGCGCACGATCGATCCGGAGATGGAGCTTGCCGCCGCCCGGGCGATCGCAGGCGCGATCTCGGACGACGAGCTCTCCGCGGACTACGTGATCCCGAGCGTCTTCAACCGGGCGGTCGCGCCTGCGGTGGCGACCGCGGTGGCCGAGGCGGCTCAGGCGACGGGATCCGCCCGCCGTTCCGTGGCAGCCCCGTCGACGGCTCCGTAGTTCACCCGGATGCGGCCCCCTCGAAGGGCGGGAAGGATCGAAGCATGGTGAATGGAGACCATCGGTTGGACGATTCGCCCGCCACGTTCGAGTCGGCCGCGGTCGGCGACGTCATGAGCCGCGGCGTGATCAGCTGCCCGCCCGAGACGCCTCTCCGGGTCGTCGCCAAGATGATGGCGACCCACGGCGTCCACGCCATCTTCGTCTTCGAGCACACGGACGAGGACGACGAGGATCCGCGGCTCTGGGCAGTCGTCTCCGATCTCGACCTCGTGGCGGCCACACGGCTCGACCTGGACACGCTCACGGCAGGCGCGACCGCCGTGACGCCTCTCATCAGCGTGGCGACCGATTGCCCGATCAGCGAGGCCGGCAGCCTGATGGCGCAGTACGGCATCGCCCACCTCGCCGTCACCGATCCGGTCTCCCGCCGGCCGATCGGGGTCATCTCGACGCTCGACATCGCCCGGGCGATCGGCGCCGGGCTCGGACCCCGCGGGGCCGTTCGCTCCGCCTGAAGGAGTCAGGCCGCCAGCAGCCGGCGCGTCTCGGCGGCGATCACGAGCTCCTCCCGCGCCGGGACGACCTCGACGCGGACGTCGCCGAGGAAGCGGACACGTTCGGCGATCCGTTCGCGGACCGCGTCTGCGTGCTCGCCGATCCCGCCGGTGAAGGCGAGGACGTCGATCCCACCGCAGGCCGCCGCCATCGCAGCGACCGCGGCGGACACACGGTGGACGAAGACGTCGAGCGCCAGGCTCGAGGCGTTTCGCACGTCGCCGGAGCCGCCGCCCGAGAGGCCGGCGAGCCCGGACTCGTGCTCGAGCGCGTCCGCGAGCTCCTCCTCCGTCAGCAACCCCTCACGAAGCAGGTACAGCACCGCGCCGGGATCGACAGAGCCGGAGCGAGTCGCCATCGGCACGCCTTCGAGCGGAGAGAATCCCATCGTCGTGTCCACGGACAGTCCGCCGCGCACCGCCGTCACCGAGCAGCCGCCGCCGAGGTGGCAGACCACGAGGCGCTCGGCCTCGACCTGCGACACGACCCACTGCACGGAGATGCCGTGGAAGCCGTAGCGGTGGACGTTCCACTCCTCCCGCCACCGCTCCGGGATCGCGTAGGTGGAAGCCGCGACCGGCATCGTCCGGTGAAACGCGGTGTCGAAGACGGCCACGTGCGGGACGCCCGGCAGCGCCTCCCGGGCGCGGCGGATCTGCTCGAGCGCAGGCCGGTTGTGCAGCGGCGCGAGCGTCGAGAGCTCATCGATCGCGCGCTCGACCACGTCGTCGACGAGCGCAGGGCCGACGAAGCGGCGGCCGCCGTGCACGACCCGGTGGCCCACGGCGTCGGCCGCGACGTAGTCGTCCACGACACGCGATTCGTCTTCGCGAACGAGGTGAAGCTTGAGGCTCGTGGAGCCGGCGTTGACCACCAAGACGTCCATCGAAGGAGATTGTCGTGACGAATGACGAGCTGCGGGCGCTCGATGCGCACTGGCGGGCTGCCAATTACCTCTCGGTCGGGCAGATCTACCTGCTCGACAACCCACTCCTGCGGGATCCCCTGCGGCCGGAGCACGTGAAGCCGCGCCTGCTCGGTCACTGGGGGACGACTCCCGGCCTGAACTTCCTCTACACCCACCTGAACCGGGCGATCCGAGGTCGCGACCTCGATGCGATCTTCGTCTGCGGGCCGGGCCACGGGGGCCCTGCGGTCGTCGCACAGTCCTATCTCGAGGGGACGTACAGCGAGCTCTACCCGCACATCACACGGGACGAGGGCGGGCTGCGGGCGCTCTTCCGGCAGTTCTCCTTCCCCGGCGGGATCCCGAGCCACGCCGCGCCGGAGACGCCCGGCTCGATCCACGAGGGCGGCGAGCTCGGCTACGCGCTCTCCCACGCCTACGGCGCCGCCTTCGACGATCCAGGACTCACCGTCGCCTGCGTCGTCGGCGACGGCGAGGCCGAGACGGGGCCCCTCGCGACGAGCTGGCACTCGAACAAGTTCGCGAGCCCGGAGCGGGACGGGCGCGTGCTGCCGATCCTCCACCTCAACGGATACAAGATCGCGAACCCGACCGTGCTCGCACGGATCCCCGAGGACGAGCTCGCGTCGCTGCTGCGCGGCTACGGCCACGAGCCGATCTTCTTCACCGCAGGCTTCGACGGTGAGGATGCCCTCTCGATCCACGGCCGCTTCGCCGAGCTCCTCGACCGCGCTCTCGACGACCGGCGCGCGATGATCGTCTTCCGGACGCCGAAGGGCTGGACGGGACCACGCGAGGTGGACGGGCTGCCGGTCGAGGGCACGTGGCGGGCGCATCAGGTTCCGCTGGCCGAGGTGCGGACGAACGCCGATCACCTCCGCCAGCTCGAGGAGTGGCTCCGCGGCTACCGCCCCGAGGAGCTGTTCGACGACGCCGGCACCCTGCGCGGGGAGGTCTCGTCGGTTGCCCCGACAGGCGAGCGGCGGATGAGCGCGAACCCGAAGACGAACGGCGGGCTCGTGCTCCGCGACCTCGTGCTGCCCGACTTCCGCGACTTTGCGGTTCCCGTGGAGGAGCCCGGCGCGACGACCGCCGAAGCCACGCGCGTTCTCGGCCGCTGGCTCGTGGAGGTGGTCAGGTCCAACGCCGACAACTTCCGCATCTTCGGCCCCGACGAGACCGCCTCCAACCGCCTCGACGCGGTCTTCGAGGTGACCGACAAGCAATGGGACGCGCGCGTCGAGCCCGTCGACGAGCACCTTGCACCGAGCGGCCGGGTGGTCGAGATGCTGTCGGAGCACCAGTGCCAGGGCTGGTTGGAGGGCTACCTCCTCACGGGCCGGCACGGGATCTTCAACTGCTACGAGGCCTTCATCCACATCGTGGACTCGATGTTCAACCAGCACGCGAAGTGGCTGAAGGTGACGCGCGGGATCCCGTGGCGACGGCCGCTCGCCTCGCTCAACTACCTGCTCTCATCCCACGTCTGGCGGCAGGACCACAACGGCTTCTCGCACCAGGATCCCGGCTTCATCGACCACGTCGTGAACAAGCGGGCGGAGATCATCCGTGTCTACCTCCCGCCCGACGCGAACTGCCTGCTCTCGGTCGCCGACCACTGCCTGCGCAGCCGGCACTACGTCAACGTGATCGTCGCCGGCAAGCAACCCGCCCTGCAGTTCCTGCCCATGGACGAGGCGATCCTCCACTGCACGCGTGGCATCGGGATCTGGGACTGGGCCTCCAACGACGAAGGCGGAGAGCCCGACGTCGTCCTCGCCTGCTGCGGCGACGTGCCGACGCTCGAGACGCTGGCGGCGGCGGCCATCCTCCGCGAGCGGCTGCCCGAGCTGAAGATGCGGCTCGTCAACGTCGTCGACCTCATGCGGCTGCAGCCCGAGAGCGAGCATCCGCACGGGCTTCCCGATCACGAGTTCGACTCCCTCTTCACCACCGAACGGCCCGTCGTCTTCGCCTACCACGGCTACCCGTGGCTGATCCACCGGCTCACGTACCGGCGCACGAATCACGCGAACCTCCACGTGCGCGGCTACAAGGAGGAAGGTACGACCACGACCCCGTTCGACATGGTCATGCTCAACGATCTCGACCGCTACCACCTCGTGATGGACGTGATCGACCGGGTGCCGGGCCTCGCCGACCGCGCCGGCCATCTGCGGCAGGAGATGGAGGACGCGCGGCTCCGTGCGCGCGCGTACGCCCGCGAGCACGGCGAGGACGCGCCCGAGCTGGCCGAGTGGCGCTGGCAGCCGGAGGCGGCGACCGCGCCCTAGGAGGGCATGGCGAAACAGTGGCTGTACCGCAGGGCCGCGCTGAGCGCCGCGACTCCTCGCTTCGCTCGTCGGCCGGCTACGCCGGCTGCTGCGTCCTCAGTCGCGCCGATAGCACATAGCTATCGACGCTCCCTGCGTCCTTGCCTCGCGACGCCCATCGCACCCCTGCAACGAGCACCGTTCCGCCAAGCCCTCTATTAGTCGTCGGCGCCCTCGTCGTGCGGCCGCCCCGTGGTCGGCCGGATCATCCAGTGCGGCGCCGCCGGGAGGTGCGTGCGCGGGCTGAGCCGGCCGACGGGGTCGTTGCTCGCCGTGGCGTTCCGCAGCAGGAGAACGTTGGCCGCGATGGCCGCCGCTGCGGCGACCGCCACGGCGAGGACGACGAGCAGGCCCCGCGTCACGCGGCCTCCGCCCTCGCGACGGTGATCGCCCCCATCGGGCAGGAGGCGCACGCCTCGCTGACCGCTTCGTCCTCGGTCAGAGCCGTGCGCACGACCGCGAGGCCGTCGTCCCCGAGCTCGAACACGTCGGGCGCGATCGCCTCGCAGACGCCGTAGCCGTCACACAACGAGCGGTCGACTGAGATCCGGTACATCAGATGCTCCTTTGAGTCGCAGGGCTTGTGCGGCGGCCGAACGCCCGCCAGGCCGTGGCGAAGGCGACCGCTCCGACCGCCGCGAGGTAGAGGTCGTGCGCCCACGGCTGGCTCGAGTCGGTGCCCGAGGCCACCCCGTGGACCGTTGCCAGGAAGAAGAGGAGATACGTCGCCCAGTGGAGGCGACGCCAGTTGCGCACCCCGATCCGCGAGCGCAGGAAGAAGGAGACGTAGATCAGTGCCATCAGCTCGGCGGCTACCACTCCCACGGCGACCGCGACCGGCCGATACGGAGACGCGCCGGGCACGAAGAGCCCGGCCAGGGGCATATGCAGGGTGCGGTCGAGCGCGATCGTCACTCCGTGCACCGCGAGCATTCCCAGGCCGAGCACGGCGAGGAACCGGTGGATGTCGGTGGTCGAAGCGGGCTTGAGGGCGCGCCCGAACGGACGTGCCTTGAGGACGAGCCCCGCGAGCACCGACGCCGTCAACAAGCCGTAGGCGGTCACGCCGCTCGCACGGGCGAGGAGCCAGAAGGTCGGGTCGTTCTTCACGACGTCCTCGTGATCACGTGCGCGGGCAGGTTGACGACCTGAACCGCGGGCGCGGCGACCGCGGCGGTCTGCTGCGCGGCTGCGGCGGACGCTGCGACCCTCGCGATCTGCGCCCGGCGCGCCTTCAGCTCGACCCGATATCGCGCCCAGCGGGCTGCGACGACCTTGCTCACGATCCTCGCCTCGTGACGCAGCTGCGCCTCGCGCGCGGCGAGCCCGCGGAACCGCGGGTCCTGCGCCGCCTCCGCCCAGGGATGGGCGGCGACGACGGCCCAGGAGACGAAGAAGACGACCAGGCCGAGAGCGAGGACGTAGAGGCGGCCCTGATGGCTAGTCATCTCCGCCTCCCCCACCGTCCGCTTCCCTCGATCCGTCGTCCTCGTGCCGGTGATGCACGGTCACGACCACGGGCGGTGGCTGGTGGTAGACGATGCGCGGCGCCGACGAGGCAGTGGCCGCCACGGGCCTGGCCCTGGGGACGGCCGGGAGTACAGGCGGCTTCGCCCGCAACTCCTTGCGCAGCTTCGCCGCGTAGGTCGAGAGCTGGTGCACGCGCGCGGCGAACGCGACGTCGTTCGACTGCCGCGCCGCAGCCCCGAGGCCCGTGGTGCGAGCGACCGCAACGGCACCGAAGACGGCCGCTCCGGCGAGGAGCAGCGCGATCGCGGTGACATGAAGTTTGTGCATGCCGCCGACGCTAGGCCGCGCCCCGTGAGGCGCGGGCGAGCGAGCGATGAAGGTTCCCCCAAGCCGCAGTAAAGCTTCGGCCAAGTACCGATGCCGCCCGGCGGCACCGGCCCCACACTCGGGACATGCACATCCTGGTCGTCGAGGACGAGGACTCCATCGCCGAGCCCTTGGTGAACGGATTGCGGCGCGAGGGGTTCGACGTCTCGCGGGTCGCGACCGGTGCGGACGCCCTCGAAGCCGCACCGTCCGACCTCGTCCTGCTCGACCTCCGCCTCCCGGACATCGACGGGCTCGACGTCTGCCGGAGCCTCCGCGAGCGCTCGCGGGTCCCGATCATCGTCGTCACCGCCCGGGGCGAGGAGGCGGACCGGGTGGTCGGCCTCGAGCTCGGCGCGGACGACTACGTCGTCAAGCCCTACGGCCTGCGCGAGCTGATCGCGCGGATCCGCGCGGTCACGCGCCGCGCCGCGGCGAACGGCTCCGGCCGCGAGCCGCTCCGCATCGGCGGCCTCGAGGTGGACGAGCGCGCCCGCCGCGCGACACTCGACGGCCGCGAGCTCGACCTGACGCCCAAGGAGTTCGAGCTGCTCGCCGCGCTCGCCCGCGATCCCGGCGCTGCGGTGAGTCGCCAGCGGCTGCTCGCCGACGTGTGGCAGACGACGTGGTACGGCTCGGCGAAGACGATCGACGTCCACGTCGCATCGCTGCGCAGGAAGCTCGGTGACCCACGCTGGATCGAGACCGTGCGCCGCGTCGGTTTCCGGCTCGACGAGCCGTGACCCGGCGGCTGCTCCTCGGCTACCTCGGGGTCACGCTCTTCGTCCTGCTCAGCCTGGAGGTGCCGCTCGGCGTCCAGAACCAGCGGACGGAACGGCGAGACCTGACGGCCAAGGTCTCGCACGACGCGATGGTGCTGGCGGCGGACGCGGAGGACGCCGTGCAGGCGCCGACGCGCCGCCAGGTCGCCGCGCTCGCTTCCGTTGCCTCGGGTTACGCCAACCGCACCGGAGGCCGGGTCGTGGTCGTCGACCGCCGCGCGTACGCGCTCATCGACACGAGCGGTCGCATCCGCGGCACCGAGAGCTTCGCCTCGCGTCCCGAGATCAGAGGCGCGCTCGCGGGCCGCTACCCACGCGGTGTCCGCACGTCGAACACGCTCCACGAGCGGCTGCTCTTCGTCGCCGTGCCGATCGCATCCGGCGGGAAGGTGCACGGAGCCGTCAGGGTCACGTATCCCCTCTCCACGGTCGACGCGCGCGTTCTTCGCTACTGGCTGATCCTCGGGCTGATCGGCCTGCTCGTGCTGGCGGGCGCGGCAATCATCGGCCTCGGGGTCGCACGCTTCGTGACGCGACCGCTGCACCGGCTGGAGGAGGCGGCTGCCGCCGTCGGCGACGGGCGGCTCGACGCACGTGCCGACGAGCGTGCCGGACCGCCGGAGGTTCGCTCGCTCGCCACCGTGTTCAACGAGACCGTCGGCAAGCTCGAGCGTCTCCTGCGCTCGCAGGAGGAGTTCGTGGCCGACGCCTCGCACGAGCTTCGCACCCCCTTGACCGCGTTGCGCCTGCGCATCGAGACGCTGCCGCCGAGCGCAGAGCGCGACGCCGCACTGCGCGAGGCCGACCGGCTCCGCGATCTCGTGGGTAGCCTGCTCGCGCTTGCACGCGCCGACGCCGGCAAGGAGGCGCCGACCCGAGTCGACGCCGCCGCGCTGATGCGCGAGCGCGTTGAGGCGTGGTTGCCGCTGGCCGAGGAGCAGCACGTCGCTCTGGTCTCCGACCTCAACGGACCGCTGCCCGTGCGCGCCGCACCGGGACGCCTCGTGCAGGTCCTCGACAACCTCGTCGCCAACGCCCTCGAGGCGTCGCCGACGGATGGGACGGTCACGCTCTCGGCACGCACGGTGGGCCCGTGGATCGAGCTGCACGTGTCGGACCACGGCCCCGGCCTGACTCCGGAGCAACGCGCCCGCGCGTTCGACCGCTTCTGGCGAGCCGGCTCCGGCGAGGGGGGCTCGGGCCTGGGCCTGGCGATCGCTCAGCGGCTCGCGGAGGCCGACGAAGGACAGGTCGAGCTGCGCGAGGAAGCGACCGGCGGCGTCGACGCCGTGGTGCGGCTGCGCCGCGTCTGAGCAAAGCCCTTACCGAAGCTTGGCCGCCCGCTCGCCCGTCCTTTCCACGCGCGGGCGTAGAACGGGCGCATGAAGACGAAACGACAAGCGCTCGGGCTGGCCGCGGTGCTGGCGGCGACCGTCCTCACCGGTGGCGGGGCCATCCTCGGCCTCGTCCACCGGCCGGTCTCCGCGGCCCCGGCGGCCCCGGTGGTGGTGCAGCAAGCCCCGCCGGCCGCGCCGGCCTGGAGCGAAGGAGGTGACAACTGATGCAGCGCGTCTGGGTCGTGGTGCTCTCCGTCTGGGCGGTGCTCGCGATCGTCGCCGTCCTGGCCTGGTCGTCCAGACCGGCTGCGCCGGCGCCACAGCTCGCATCGCAGCAGGTGCTGGTCAAGGGAGCGAACGGCAAGCAGCGGCTCGTCGTCCTCAAGGCACCGGCACACGCCACCACGTCCACCTCGGCGGCGGTGCGGCCGTGAGCCCCCTGGCCCGGATCGAGTGGCGCGCCGTCGGCACGACGTGCTCGGCGGCCGCCACGACCACCTTCGGCCAGGAGGCGGCTGCCCAGCTCGCGCTCACGGCGGCGCAGGACGAGGTCGCCGCCTGCGAGCGCGAGCTCTCCCGCTTCGATCCGGGGAGCGGTCTCTCGCGGCTCAACGCGGCCGCCGGAGACTGGGTTCAGATCGGACCGCGGCTACGCGAGGCGCTGCGACTCGCGCTGCGCGCGCGAGAGGAGACGGCGGGACGGTTCGATCCCACGGTTCTCCCCGCGCTCGTCGCCGCGGGCTACGACCGCTCGTTCGACCTGCTCGAGGAGCGGCCGGCAGAGCGCGCCGACGGCTGGCACCGAGGTGCCTCGATCGAGGTCGACGAGCAACGCTGCCTCGCCAGGATCGAAGCCGGAGCAGCCGTCGATCTCGGCGGCATCGGGAAGGGTTACGCCGCGGGTCGCGCCCTCGACGCGATGTTCGAGATCGCGCCGCGGATCCGGGGCGGCCTCGTCGACCTGGGCGGGGACATCGCGGTGCGCGGCGACGCGCCCGGAGGCGGTCCGTGGAGGATCGCCGTCGCGGATCCACGCCGGCCGGGCGAGACGCTTGCGATCCTCGCGCTCGCCGCCGGAGGCGTCGCCACTTCCGGACGCGACGCCCGCCGCTTCGGCCCCCATCGCTCGCTCCACCACCTCATCGACCCGGAGACGGGCGAATCCGCGCTCGCCGGCCCGCTCACGGTCACGGCCGTCGCGCCCGACGCGGCCCAGGCCGAGGCAGCTGCGACGACGCTCGCGATCGCGAGCCTCACCGAAGCCGAGACGTTCGTGACGGTGCGGCCCGAGCTGTCTGCGCTCTATGTCCCCCACTCCGGCCCGCCGATCCCGCTCGGCCGGCCGCCGTTCGAGCCGCAGCGCTTCGTGGTGAAGGCCGCATGAGCGGACTGCCGACCGCCTGGCTCGTCGCGCGCGCCGCAGGGCTCGTCGCCTTCGGGCTGCTGACGCTCTCCGTCTGGCTCGGGCTCGCCATGAGCACGCGCCTGCTCGGCCCGAAACGGCAGAAGCTCCTGCTGCCGTTACACCGGACGCTCGCCTGGACCGGGCTCTCGATGGTCGGGCTCCACCTGGGCGCTCTCATGCTCGACCCGGTGCTCCACCTCGGCGTCCTCTCCGCGCTCGTCCCCGGCGCAGCAACGTGGCGACCCGCCGCGGTCGCCCTCGGCGTGGTCGCCGGCTGGCTGAGCCTCGCGCTCGCCGCCTCCTTCAATGCGCGCCGCTGGATCGGCCAGAAGGGCTGGCGCCGCCTCCACTACGCGAGCTTTGCCGCGTTCTGGCTCGCGCTCGGCCACGCGCTGCTCTCCGGAACCGATCTGCGTGGCTTCGGCGGCCCTTTGACCGCGCTGCTCGCGGCCGGCCCCGTCCTCTGGCTGACCTTCTACCGGCTGCTCGCCCCGCGCGCCAGAGGCGGCGGAGCCCTGGCGCCGGCGGCTGCCTGACCTCCGGCTGCGGCAAGTCCGCCATCCGAATCGTGGCGCTTGCGGATGCTGTCCTCGACCCACTCCTCCAGGCTCCGGGCGATGAGTGACAAGCAGTCAGCACTGGAGCGGCTGGAAGCGAGGCTCGACTACCAGGCGGCACGGCTCGACGCTCTGTACCGGATGCTCGAGACGGCCGGCGTTCTGCCGCGTCCCGCGCGCCGCGGCCGGGACGACGCCCTCTGCGACGAGCTCTTCCAGGTCGAGGACTCCCCGCTGGCCCGCCAGCAACGCAAGCCGGCGGCGAGGAGGCGTACGCCACGGTTCCACGTCGGCGACGCCACCGGCGTCTGAGTATCGGCGTCGTCTGCACCGGCCGGTAAAGAAGCAGACGGTGACGCCTGTGCCGGAGCGCGCGATGATCGAGGTCGAGGACGTGTCGAAGCGCTTCGGCGAGACCCCGGCACTGGCCGGAGTGAGCCTGGCCTGCCCGCGAGCGAGCGTGCTCGCTCTGCTCGGACCGAACGGAGCCGGGAAGACGACCCTCGTCCGCATCCTGACAACGCTGATCCGGCCCGACCGCGGGCGCGCGACGGTGGCCGGCTTCGACGTCGCCACCGAGGCCACGCCCCTGCGCTCGGTGATCGGCCTCGCGGGACAGTACGCCGCCCTCGACGGCTTGCTGACCGGCCGTGAGAACCTCGAGCTGATCGGGCTCTGGTACCACCTGGACAAGCGCGAGTACCGCCGCCGTGCCCAGGAGGTGCTCGAGCGCCTCTCGCTCACGGACGCCGGCAATCGTCTCGTCAAGACGTACTCGGGCGGGATGCGCCGCCGGCTCGACGTCGGAGCGAGCCTCGTCGGGCGTCCTCCCGTGCTGTTCCTCGACGAGCCGACGACCGGGCTCGACCCGCGCACGCGCAACGACCTGTGGCAGTTCCTCGAGGAGCTCGTCGAGGGGGGCACGACGGTGCTCATGACGACCCAGTACATGGAGGAGGCGGAACGGCTCGCGCACCGCATCGTCGTGCTCGACACGGGACGCGTGATCGCCGACGGAACCGCCGAGCAGCTGAAGGATCTCCTCGGAGGCGACCGCCTCGAGGCGCGCGTCACCGATTCCGCGGATCTCGACCGAGCGGCCGCGCTGCTCGGAGAGCTCGCCGGCGGCCCGCCGCACGTGGACGCCGAGCAGCGGCGCGTGAGCGTGCCCACCGCGGGCGGCACGGCATTCCTGCTGCGGGCCGGCCTCCGCTTCCAGGAGGAGCAGATCCGGCTCGACGACCTCGGGATCCGCCGTCCGTCGCTCGACGACGTCTTCCTCTCGCTGACGGGCGGACACATCCGCGACGCCGAGGAAGCCGCGTGACCGAGCTCGCGCTCGCCGCGCAGCGGCCGTCGACACGGCTCCTCGTGCGCGACACGCTCGGCGTGGCGAAGCGCAACCTCCTCCGGATCGCGCGCACGCCGCTGATGCTGATCGTGACGGCTGTCCAGCCGGCGCTCCTGCTCGTGCTGTTCCGCTACGTGCTCGGCGGCGCGATCTCGATTCCCGGCGGGAGCTATGTCGACTACGTCGTTCCCGCCGTCTTCGTGGAGGCGGTGCTGATCGGCGGAATGACGACGTCGATCGGGCTCGCCGAGGATCTGAAGAGCGGCATCGTCGACCGCTTCCGAAGCCTCCCGATGGCCCGGTCGGCCGTCCTCGCCGGCCGTACTCTCGCCGACCTGAGCCGCAGCGTCTTCTCGCTCGGCGTCTTGGTGGGACTCGGCCTCGCGGTCGGCTTCCACTTCCATGCCGGCGCCGGCTCGATCCTCGCGGGGCTCGCGATCGTGCTCGCGTTCGGCTACGCGTTCTCCTGGATGTACGTCGCGATCGGGCTCGCGACCAAGGATCCCGAGACGGCCCAGATCGCGGGGATCCTCCCCTTCTTCGTCCTGATGTTCGCGAGCAATGCCGTCGTCCCCGTGGCCACGATGCCGGGCTGGCTGCAGGGGTTCGCGCGCAACCAGCCCCTGAGCGTCACGGTCTCCGCCACCCGTGCGCTGCTCGAGGGCGGCCCGGCCGCGCACTGGGTGTGGCAGTCGCTCGCCTGGGCCGCCGGGATCCTGCTCGTCTTCTTCGTGGCGTCGCTACGGCTCTATCGCAACAGCACCGGCTGACGCGACGCTCCGCACCAGGCGGTGCGGCTGACCGGCTCGGATCGGTAGTTCGCCCCGCCTGGCTCCGCGTTTCCGCGGAGGCCCTGCCGCCGGCGGCGCGCGATCCTGGAAGCACACCGAGAAAGGAGCCAGTCATGGCTGTCTCGACCCCTGCAGCCGACCTCCGCCACGCTGCGCCTGCGCCCAGGCCCCGGTTGAAGCGTTCGATGGGCCTGTGGATGGCGACCGCGCTCGTGATCGGAAACATGGTCGGCTCCGGCATCTTCAGTCTTCCCGCAGTGCTCGCGGGCGAGGCGGGCCCCGCGTCGATCATCGCCCTGGTCTTCACGGCCGTCGGCGCGCTGCTCCTCGCGCTCGTCTTCGCGAACCTGGGCCGGGCGCACCCGCGCACCGGCGGGCCGTACTACTACGCGCGCCGCGCCTTCGGCGACTTCGTCGGCTTCCAGACCGCGTGGGCCTACTGGATCGCCGCGTGGGTCGGAAACGCGGCCATCGCGGTCGCGTTCGCCGGCTATGTCGGCGTCTTCTGGGGGACCGCGAGAACGACGAACTGGGTGGCGGCGCTCATCGCCGTCGCGGCCGTGTGGCTGTTCACGGCGATCAACATCGCCGGCGCTCGTGAGACGGGCGTCGCGCAGGTGCTGACGACGGTGCTCAAGTTCGTGCCGCTCGCCGTCGTCGGCCTCGTCGGCCTCTTCTACGTCAAGGGCGGCAACTTCACGCCGTTCACGATCCACGGCGGCTTCGACTGGCACGTCAACGCCGCCGCGACGCTCGCCCTCTGGGCGTTCATCGGGCTCGAGTCGGCGACCCTGCCGGCCGAGGAGATCAAGCAGCCGGAGAAGAACGTGCCGCGGGCGACCATCCTCGGCACGGTGGCGACGACGCTCCTCTACGTCGTCGCGCTCGTCGCGATCATCGGAATCCTCCCGCAGGCGACGCTCGCCGGGTCCTCTGCGCCGTTTGCCGACGCCGCGAACGCGATGTGGGCCGGCACGTTCCTCGGCCTCACCTGGGGGAAGTGGGTCGCGCTCATCGCGATCGCCGCGACGCTCGGCGCGCTCAACGGCTGGATCATGCTGACGGCACGCACGTCGCTCGCTGCAGCCGACGACGGCCTCTTCCCGGGCGTGCTCGCGCGCGTCCACGGCAAGCGAGGGACGCCGGTCGTCGGCATCGTGGTCTCGTCCGTCCTCTGCAGCGGGCTGATCCTCTACGGCTGGAACCAGAGCTTCGCGCACCGGTTCATGGACGTGGTGCTGCTCGCGACGTGGATGACGCTGATCGCGTACGCGTACGCGGCGGCGGCCGAGGTCGTCCTCTTCATCCGCGAGCGGGAGATGTTCAGCTGGGCGAAGCTCGCGCGTGACACCGTGATCGCGTCGCTCGCGTTCGCCTACTCCGTCTGGGCGATCTGGGGCAGCGGCGAAGCGTGGCTCGCGAAGGGCTTCATGCTGCTGCTCTTCGGGATTCCCGTCTACGTCTGGATGAAGTGGCGGCAGCGGCCGGCGCCGGTCGCGTCCCCGACCGGGAACGGCCACGCGCATTTGCGCGTCCCCATCACGAACTCGAAGCCGCCGGCCCTCACCGGCGCGGAAAGGAGCTGACCGTGCGCAAGGTCATCATCATGGGCGCCGGCGGGCGCGACTTCCACAACTTCAACGTCGTTTTCCGCCAGGACCCCGAGACGCAGGTCGTCGCCTTCACGGCGACCCAGATCCCCGGCATCGCCGGTCGGACCTACCCGCCGTCGCTCGCGGGCCCGCTCTATCCGGAGGGCATCCCGATTCGCCCCGAGGAGGAGCTGACCGACCTGGTCCGCAGCCACGGCGTCGACGAGGTCATCCTCGCCTATTCCGATCTCAAGCACGAGACCGTGATGCACAAGGCGTCGCTCGTGCTCGCTGCCGGCGCGGACTTCCGCCTGCTCGGCCCCGACGCGACGATGCTGGGTTCCTCGAAACCGGTCGTCGCCGTCTGCGCAGTCCGCACCGGGTGTGGCAAGAGCCAGACGAGCCGGAAGGTCGGGCAGACGCTGCTCGGCGCCGGCCTACGGGTCGCGCTCGTGCGCCATCCGATGCCCTACGGCGACCTCGAGGCGATGCGCGTGCAGCGTTTCGCGACGCTCGAGGACATCGACGCCTCGCATCCGACCGTCGAGGAGCGCGAGGAGTACGAGGAGCCGGTGCGGCTGGGCATGGTCATGTACGCCGGCGTCGACTACGAGGCGATCCTCCGCCAGGCCGAACAGGAGGCCGACGTGATCGTCTGGGACGGCGGCAACAACGACCTCCCCTTCTACAAGCCGGACCTCATGATCGTCGTGACCGATCCGCTGCGACCTGGACACGAGCTCATGTACCACCCGGGCGAGACGAACATCCGGATGGCCGACGTCGTCGTGATCAACAAGGTCGACTCGGCCGCCGCGCACGATGTCGAAGCGGTCGTCGAGAACGTGCAGGGCGTCAACCCGCTCGCGCAGCTCGTCTTCGCCGAGTCGCCCCCGGTGCTCGACGACGGGCCGGATCTGCGGGGCAAGACCGTGCTCGTGGTCGACGACGGGCCGACGCTCACGCACGGCGAGATGCCGTTTGGTGCCGGCCTCGTCGCGGCGCGCAGGGCGGGAGCCGCCAAGATCGCCGATCCTCGACCGTACGCTGCAGGGTCGCTGCGCGACGTCTTCGAGAAGTGGCCGCAGCTCGCCAACTCACTCCCCGCGATGGGCTACTCGGACGAGCAGCTCCGCGAGCTCGAGCAGACGATCAACGCGGTCGAGTGCGACGTGGTCGTCACCGGCACACCGATCGACCTCGGTCGCCTGATCACCTCGCGGCATCCGATCCGTCACGTGCGCTACGAGCTCGAAGAGCTCGGGCACCCGACCATCGCGGACATCCTCGAGCCGATCGCGCTGCGGGCGAAGCCGGAGGTGGTGATTCCGTGACGGCGACAGACGTGAAGGTCCGCCACTTCACCCGGGTGTCGGACCTCCTCCCCGACGAGCTCGAGCAGCTGCTCGAGCTCGCGGCGAGGCTCAAGCAGGAGCCGTCGGCCTACGAGGGAGCCCTCCACGGGCGGACGATCGCCTGCATCTTCGAGAAACCGTCCACCCGCACGCGCGTCTCATTCGCGGCGGCTGCAGCGGAGCTCGGCGCGACGCCGATCGCCCTCTCGCCGCAAGAGCTGCAGATCGGGCGCGGCGAGACGATCGCCGACACGGCCCGCTCGCTTTCCGGCTACTGCGCTGCGATCGTCATCCGCACCTTCGCGCAGCGCACGGTCGACGAGCTCGCCGCCTGGGCGACGGTCCCTGTCGTCAACGCGCTGTCGAACGAGCATCACCCGTGCCAGGCGCTCGCCGACCTGCTCACGATCCGGGAAGCGTGCGGCGGCTTCGCAGGCCGGCGTCTCGCCTTCGTCGGCGACGGCGGCGACAACGTCGCCCACTCGCTGCTCGAGGCGGGGGCGCTGTCCGGCCTCGACGTCGTGATCGCCTGTCCGCCCGCCTACGCTCCCGACGAGGAGGTCCTCGGGGACGCCCGGCGCCTCGCGCGTGCGACCGGCGCGATGCTGACCGTCGTCGAGGATCCCCGCGAGGCGATCGCCCAGTCGGACGCTGTCTACGCCGACGTCTGGGCGTCGATGGGCGAGGAGGCCGAGCACGATGCGAGGGCGCGGGCCCTCGCCCCGTACGAGGTCACGGAGGACCTGATGGCCCTGGCGAATCCCGGCGCCATCTTCCTCCACTGCCTGCCGGCGAAACGCGGCGAGGAGGTCGAGTCGTCGGTCATCGATGGACCGCGTTCGGCCGTCTGGACGCAGTCCGCAAACCGGATGCCGACCGAGGCGGCCCTCCTGCTCGCACTCACGCAGGGATTCGAGTCGTGAGCAGGCTCGTGGTCGCTCTCGGGGGAAACGCGCTCCTTCGCCGCGGGCAGCCGCTCGAGGCGGAGATCCAGCGCGCCAACCTGCGGGAGGCCGCCCGGGCCATCGCCGACCTGGCCGTGGAGAACGAGCTCGTGCTCACACACGGGAACGGCCCCCAGGTCGGGCTGCTCGCGCTCGAGGCGGACGCCTACCAGGACGTCGAGCCCTACCCGCTCGACGTCCTGGGTGCCGAGAGCCAGGGGATGATCGGCTACCTGATCGTGCAGGCGCTGCGCGGCGAGACGGATTCGAGCGTCGTCGCGCTGCTGACGGAGATCGTCGTGGATCCCGGCGACCCTGCCTTCGGCGAGCCGACGAAGCCGATCGGCCCCGTCTATTCGAAAGCGGAGGGGGACGCCGCCGCCGCGGAGCACGGCTGGGACATCGCGCGCGACGGAGAGCACTACCGCCGCGTCGTCCCGTCGCCGCAACCCCGCGAGATTGTCGAGCTCGACTCGATCGAGACGCTGCTCGAAGGAGGCTCGATCGTGGTCTGCGCCGGCGGCGGCGGCGTTCCGGTCGTCCGGGACGGCACCCGCCTTCGCGGCGTCGAGGCGGTGATCGACAAGGACCTGACCGCGGCGCTGCTCGCCGAGCAGCTCGGCGCCGACCGGCTCGTGATCCTCACAGACGTGCCGTGCGTCGAGCGTGGCTGGCACAC
>JAICME010000061.1 GCA_025929425.1 Thermoleophilia bacterium
CGCCAGTCGCCGATCTCGTCGCGGAAGCGCTCGACCACGACCGTTCGGTCGGACGGCACCGCGCCGGTGGCGCGCTCCTGCTCGCGCAGGAAGGTGAGGAGGTTCCGCTCCGCACGCTCATCGAGATCGGGAACCTTCGGGTCACGCGCCGCGAGCAGCTCGCGCGCGAACCTCCCGATCGCCTCGCCGAGCTCGTACGGCCGGCCGACGCCCTCGCCCTTCCAGAACGGCACCGCGCCGGGCACGCCCGGCGCCGGCGAGACGAGAACGCGATCGCGCGTGATCTCCTCGATCCGCCACGACGAAGCGCCGAGCACGATCACCTGGCCCGCGCGCGCCTCGTAGACCATCTCCTCGTCGAGCTCTCCCACCCGACCGCCGTTCTCGCCGGCGATGAAGACACCGAAGAGCCCGCGGTCCGGGATCGTGCCGGCGTTCGTGACGGCGAGCCGCCGCGAGCCGGGCCGGCCGCGGATGACGCCCGCCGTGCGGTCCCAAACTATGCGCGGCCGCAGCTCCGCGAACTCGTCGGACGGATAACGGCCGGCGAGCATGTCGAGCACGTTCTCGAGCTGGGCGCGCGAGAGCTCGGCGAAGGGATAGGCGCGACGGACGAGCTCGTGCAGCTCGCCGACCTCGATCTCCTCGTCGGCGCAGATCGCGACGATGTGCTGCGCGAGCACGTCGAGCGGGTTGCGCGGAATCTGCGTCTCCTCGATCAGCCCCTCGCGCATCCGCTGCGCGACGACCGCCGACTCGAGCAGGTCGGCACGGAACTTCGGAAAGATCCGGCCACGCGAGATCTCGCCGAGCGAATGGCCCGACCGGCCGATTCGCTGGAGTCCGCGCGCCACCGATTTCGGCGACTCGACCTGGATCACGAGGTCGACCGCGCCCATGTCGATCCCGAGCTCGAGCGACGAGGTCGCGACGAGACACGGGATCCTTCCCGCCTTCAGGTCTTCCTCGATCTGCGTGCGCTGTTCGCGCGCCAGCGAGCCGTGATGCGCGCGGGCGATCGCCTCTTCCGCGGCTTCGTTGAGGCGCAGCGCGAGCCGTTCGGCGAGCCGGCGGTTGTTGACGAACACGATCGTGGAGCGGTGCGCGCGGACAAGGTCGACGAGCGCCGGGTAGATCGACGGCCAGATCGAGCGCGGTTCCCAGCCCTCCTCCCTGCTCTCGCCGCCCGGGAGCGCCGTGAGGCGCTCGGTCTTACCGCCGGGCGGCGGCGGCTTTGCCGCCGACGCTTCCAGCCTAGGCTCTCGCATGTCCTCGACCGGGACGACGACCTCGAGGTCGAGCTCCTTCGCGACGCCCGCGTCGACGAGCTCGATCTGACGGCCGCCCGAGACGAACCTCCCGATCTCCTCCAGCGGGCGCTGGGTCGCCGAGAGGCCGATCCGCTGCACCGGTTGTGTGGCGAGCACCTCGAGCCGCTCGACCGAGAGCGCCAGATGAGCGCCGCGCTTCGTCCCGGCGACCGCGTGGACCTCGTCGAGGATCAGCGTGTCCACGCTCCGCAGCAACTCGCGCGCCCGCGAGGTGAGCAGGAGGAAGAGCGACTCCGGTGTGGTGATCAGGATGTCCGGCGGCTCGCGGAGCATCGCCGCGCGCTCTTTCTGCGGCGTGTCGCCGGTGCGCACGGCGACGCGGAGGTCGGACTGGAGCCCGGCCAGGGGTCCCCGCAGATTCCGCTCGACGTCGTAGTTGAGCGCCTTGAGCGGCGAGACGTAGAGGACGCGGAGGCAGTGCCCCGGTTGCGCCGCCGGGACGCCGACGGAGGCGGCGTCGGTGCTTCCAGCCGACAGCCGGTCGATCGCGGAGAGGAAGGCCGCGAGCGTCTTCCCCGAGCCTGTCGGAGCCTGGATGAGCACATGGCCACCGCCGGCGATCGCGGGCCAGCCCTTCGCCTGCGCAGGGGTCGGCGCGGCGAAGTTCCGCTCGAACCACGCGCGCGTTTCGGGCCTGAAGGAGTCGAGCGCGGGCATGGTTTTCAGCCTACCGCTGCCCCATTGGGGCGCCGCCCTATTCAGCAGGTGGTGTCGATCTGCGTGACGGGGAGCGCGTAGCGCTCACGAAGCCGTTCGACGAGCGAGTCGTCTCCAGGGAGGACGACGATCTCGTCTCCGCCGAACATGTGCAGCGCGTCGTCGACCGCCGCGACCGGGTCCTCTCCCACCGCACTCGAGACCCGGACATGCGGAGCGCCGATCCAGTCCGCGACCGCGGCGGCCTGCAGCTTCGCCTCGGCCTGCTCCGCGTCGACGTCGTTCGCGAGCCGGTGAAGCGGCGAGGCCATCAGCGGGGCGACGACGACGATCCTACGCTCGTCCGGAGGCCCGACGTGCCGGACGGGCTCCGGCTCGCGGCGTTCCCGACCGTGCGCGTAGAGCACCGCCGCAGCGGCCGAGACGACGGCCCAGGCGACGATCGCAGCCACCGTCCCGCCCGTGGCCGATGCCGCGGCGACGATGCCGAAGGCGGCGACGGTGAGGAGGAGGAAGTGGAAAGCGCTGTTCTCGCTGCGGAATGGGTTCCTCATGAGCTGAGGGTCGCTCCGGAACCGGCGAGCGGCATCGGTGACAGCCCGGATCGCGAGTACGTAGAACGAGCGCCGGATAGGCTCGCCGGCATGACCTACTCGATCGTCGCGCGGGACGAGACGAGCGGTGAGCTCGGCGTCGCCGTGCAGTCGCGAGCCTTCGGGGTCGGCATATGCGCCTGGGCGCGCCCGGGCGTCGGCGCGGTCGCGACGCAGTCGTTCACCGAGCGCGGCTACGGGCCGCGCGGGCTCGACCTCCTCGCAGCGGGCGAATCCGCTGTCGACGCTCTCGCGCAGCTCGTCGAAGCGGACGAGCAGCGCGACTTCCGCCAGGTCGCCTTCCTCGCTGCCGACGGGAGCACTGCCGCGCATACGGGAGCGGCGTGCATCCCCGACTGCGGCGACACCGCGCGCCCCAACGTCTCCGCGCAGGGGAACATGCTCGCGTCGCCGGCGGTCTGGCCCGCCGCGGCCGACACGTTGGAGACCACGGAGGGCTCGCTCGCCGAGCGACTGCTCGCCGCGCTCGACGCCGCGGAAGAGGCAGGCGGCGACTTCCGTGGACGCGAGAGCGCCACGCTCCTCGTCGTCTCCGGCGATCGGGACGAGAAGCCGTGGCAGCGGACCGTCGACCTTCGC
Organism: Thermoleophilia bacterium; assembly: GCA_025929425.1. Classification (GTDB taxonomy): domain Bacteria; phylum Actinomycetota; class Thermoleophilia; order Gaiellales; family Gaiellaceae; genus Palsa-739. The sequence goes on from JAICME010000061.1 coordinate 3,182, forward strand.
GTCGACAACCACGACGAGCCGCTTCGCGAGCTCCGCCGCCTCCACGGTCTCACGGCCGCCTACCGCCGGCGACGCAGCTTCGACGAGCGAAGCAATCTGGAGGAGGAAGTCGAGATCGCCCGCGCGGCCGGCCTGCCGCCCGATGAGGTCGCGCTCACGGCGGCGCTCGTCGCGCTGAAGAGAGACGACGTCGACACGGCGGCGGCACTGCTCAAGCCGATCGCGGACGCCGACCCCCGCTGGCGCGAGACGTTCGAGCGCCATGTCCGCCTCGGCCACCTGCCGCAGGCGGTCCTCGACCGTCTCGGCTGAGCGGATTACGGTACCGGCATGGTCACGTGTCCCTCCTGCGGCCAGGAGAACCCCGAGGGCTTCCGGCTCTGCGGGATGTGCGGTGCCGCGCTCACGCCGGCGGCCGCGCCGGGGCGGGAGGAGCGGAAGGTCGTCACGATCCTCTTCACCGATCTCGTCGGCTCGACCGCCCGCGCGGAGGGGCTCGACCCCGAGGACGTTCGCGCGACGCTGTCCGCGTACTACGCACAGCTCCGTGCGGAGCTCGAGCGGCACGGCGGCACCGTGGAGAAGTTCATCGGCGACGCCGTGATGGCCGTCTTCGGCGCACCGGTCGCGCACGAGGACGATCCCGAGCGCGCCGTGCGGGCGGCGCTTGCGATTCGCGACTCGGTCGGCGAGGAGCTCGAGCTCCGCACCGCCGTCCACACCGGCGAGGCACTCGTAGCGCTCGGTGCCCGCGCGGTCGAGGGCGAGGGCATGGTCTCCGGTGACGTCGTCAACACGGCCGCGCGCCTGCAGAGCGCGGCGCCCGTCAACGGGATCCTCGTCGGAGAAGGCACCTACCGAGCGACGCGTCACGCGATCGAGTACCGGGACGCGCCGGCGGTCGAGGCGAAGGGCAAGCCCGAGCCGGTCAAGGTCTGGGAGGCGGTCTCCGCACGGTCGCGCTTCGGTAGCGACGTCGAGCAGAAGCTGCGGACGCCGCTCGTCGGGCGCGAGCGCGAACGGAACCTCCTCGCCGACGCCCTTGCGCACGCGCGCACCGAGCAGTCGGCGCAACTCGTGACTCTCGTCGGCGTCCCGGGGATCGGGAAGAGCCGGCTGGTCGCGGAGCTGTTCCAGATCACGGAAGCCGACCCCGACCTGATCTCCTGGCGCCAGGGCCGCTCTCTTCCCTACGGCGAGCACGTGAGCTTCTGGGCGCTCGGCGAGATCGTGAAGGCGCACGCCGGGATCCTCGAATCCGACGATACGGCGGAGGCGGAGGAGAAGCTCGCCGCGATGGTCGTCGATCTCGTGGAGGACGAAAAGGAACGGGAATGGCTCTCGCGTCTCGCGCGTCCTCTCGTCGGCCTCGAAGGGGCGGAACGCACCGAGCGCGAGGAGGCCTTCGCGGCCTGGCGCCGCCTGCTCGAGGCAGCCGCGGAGCAACGGCCGCTCATCCTGGTGTTCGAGGACCTCCACTGGGCCGACGACGGGCTGCTCGACTTCGTCGACCACCTCGCCGACTGGGCGACGACCGTTCCGCTGCTCATCGTCGGGACGGCCCGTCCCGAGCTCCTCGACCGTCGGCCCGGCTGGGGTGGCGGCAAGCGGAACGCCCTCACGCTCTCGATCGGCGCGCTGTCGGACGAGGAGACCGCCGTCCTGCTTCAGCGGCTGCTCGACCGCGCCGTGCTCGACGCCGAGGCGCAGCAGGCGGTGCTGCAGCGGGCCGAGGGCAACCCCCTCTACGCCGAGGAGTACGCGCGGATGCTCGCCGAACACAAGGGCGGTGATCTCCCGCTGCCGGAGACCGTGCAGGGCCTGATCGCGGCCCGGATCGACGCGCTCGCGCCTGCCGAGAAGGCGCTGCTTCAGGACGCGTCGGTCGTGGGCAAGGTCTTCTGGCCAGGCGCGCTGTCCGGCGCCGACGCGACCGCCCTCCATGCGCTCGAACGAAAGGAGTTCGTCCGTCGCGACCGCCGCTCCTCGATCGCCGGCGAGACGCAGTACGCCTTCCTGCACGCGCTCGTCCGCGACGTCGCCTACGGGCAGATCCCGCGCGCGGAACGAGCCGAGAAGCATCGCCGCGCCGCGGAATGGCTCTCGTCCCTCGCGGGTGACCGGGCCGAGGATCACGCCGAGATGCTCGCCAACCACTACCACGAGGCTCTGACCCTCTCGGAGGCTGCCGGGCTCGACACGACGGCGCTGCGGGAGCCCGCGCGGCAGGCATTCGCCGACGGAGCGCAGCGCGCCCTCTCGCTCGGAGCCGGCAAGTCGACCCACGAGCTCGCTCTCCGCGCTCTGGCGCTCACGGGAGAAGACGACCCGCAGAGGCCGGCGATCCAGATGCTCGCGGGCTATGGGAGTCGGCTGGCCGGAGGTACCGACGAGCGAGAGCTTCTGGAGCCCGCGATCGACGGCTTCGTCGCGCAAGGCGACCTAGGGCGTGCCGCCGAGGCTGCCACCCTCCTAGGAAGCCTGTACTTCTACCGTGGCGAGATAGAGAACACGCGCTCCGCGAGGACGAGGGCTCTCGAGCTCGCGCGCGCAGCCCCGCCGTCGAGGTCGACCGCGCGCGCCCTGGCGGCGGTTTCGAGGTCGTTTCACGTCATCGATCGCAGAGACGCAGACGCACTCGAGTTGGCCCGAGAGGCGCTGGGGCTCGCCGAGGAGATCGACGACGATGAGACCGCGGCGATCGCACTCAACACGATCGGGATGGCGCGCACGTACACCGGCGACGAGGGCGGGATCGATGACCTCGAAAGGAGCGTCGAGCGTGCCGAGCGCTCCGGATCCGTCTTCCACTACCACAGCGCGCTCAACAATCTCGCGAACGGGCTGTGGAGCGTAGGCCGGCTCGACGAAGGCTCGGCCCGGATCCACGAGGCGCGGGCCGTGTGCGAGCGGTACGGGTTCGGGAGTGCTCTGTCCTGGAACGACGCCGAGCTCGTGTACGACGCGGCCTACCGCGGCGACATCGAGGACGTGCTCACTGCTGCGGATGCGTACCTCGCGGGCAAAACGGGCCAGTTCGGCTACCAGCGGCGTCCGGTCCTCGCCACGCGCGCGATCGCGCTTCTCGCCCGCGGGAGAACCGCCGAGGCGGTGGCAGACGCCGAACTCGCGCTTGCCAGCTTCCGTGCAAGCGGGGCCGATGCCCAGATCTCGCCACTGATACTCACGGCCGCGGCCCGCAGCTTCAGTGCCGCCGGCCGCGAGCAGGAGGCCGAGGCACTGGTCGCCGAGGCGCTGGCGGACCGCGCCGACCCGATGTTGTTCGACCTGCCGCTCCACCTCGTCGAGCTGGGCCGCGGCGACGAGTACCTCACGCTGACGGAGGGGCTGCCTGCCCGGGTCTGGCTGGAAGCAGGACGAGCTGCTGCAGCCGGCGAGCTCGTGCGCGCAGCGGAGATCTACGGCTCGTTCGGCGCCCGCCTCCCCGAGGCATGGGCCGGCCTGCTCGCGGCCGAGCGCGGCGACACGTCCCGCCTCGATGCCGCGCTCGCGTATTTCGAGGAGCAGCAAGCGACGCCGTACGTCCAGCGGTGCCGCGCTCTGCTGCAAGCGTCTGCGTAGGATCGCGATATGCCCGACGCGCTCTGGTTCACGGAGGACGACGAAGCGAACCGTCTGCTCGCGGAGGATCCGTTCGCGCTCCTCGTGGGCTTCGCGCTCGACCAGCAGGTCACCGTGCAGCAGGCGTTCCTCGGCCCGCTTCGGCTGAAGGAGCGGCTGGGCACGCTCGAGCCCGCTGCGGTTGCGAAGGCCGACCTCGACCCGATCTTCCGCCAGAAGCCCGCGATCCACCGCTTCCCCGGCTCGATGGCCGAGCGCGTGCGCGAGCTCGCGGCGACAGTCACCGACGACTACGGCGGCGACGCGTCCCGTCTCTGGACGGAGGCCGCCGACGGCGCCGACCTCCGCAAGCGCATCTCGGCGCTGCCCGGCTTCGGCGAGATGAAGATCAAGTCGCTCGGCGCAGTGCTGGCGAAGCGCTTCGGTCTGGCCGTGGCTCAGGATCTCGTGCCGGGTCATCCGACGCTCGGCGACGTCGACTCGGCTCAGGCCCTCACCGACTACCAAGCGGCGAAGAAAGCGCACAAGGCGGAGTGGCAGGCGTCGAAGTCCGCACGCTGACCGACGGCGGTCAACCGGCCGAGCAGACGGCACATGCGCTCGCCGAGTTCTTCGCCGCCGCCAAGCAGACGCTCGAGATCGCGGTCTACGACTTCAAGCTGCCGCCGGACCTCGACGAGATCGTTCGCGGCGCGCTCCTCGACGCGCATGAACGCGGCGTCGGGATCCGCCTCGCGTACAACCTCGACCACGCCAAGGCCGTCCCGGTCCCGCCGCCTCCGAGCACGAATCCCGACTTGCTGGAGGCGGACCCCTTCCCCACCGCCGCGATCCCGGGCGTGCCGGACCTCATGCATCACAAGTACGTCGTCCGTGACAAGGCCTCCGTCTGGACCGGCTCGGTGAACTGGACGGCCGACTCCTGGACGCGAGAGGAGAACGTCGCGATCACCGTCGATTCGCCCGGCCTCGCTGCGCGCTACCTCGCGGACTTCGAGCAGCTCTGGACGACGCGCGAGGTCTCTCGCACGGGCAAGGTCGAGACGGCTCCCGTCGACGGTATGCGCGCGTGGTTCTGCCCGGGACGCGGCGAGAAGCTGGCGCACCGGATCGCGAAGGCGATCGGCTCGGCGCGGCGCCGCGTCCGCATCGCCTCGCCGGTCATCAGCTCCGCGCCGATCCTCGCCACGCTCGCGCAGGTCGCCTGCGACGGAAAGGTCGACCTCGCCGGCGTCGTCGACGCGACCCAGGTGGAAGAGGTGTTCGAGCAATGGCGTGAGAACGGCAACGTGGAGTGGAAGTCGCCGCTGCTGCGCACGGCCCTCACCCGCGCGCCGTTCTCGGGGAAGCTGTCGACGCCGTACACGCCCGAATCGGTGCACGACTACATGCACGCGAAGGTGACCGTCGCCGACGACGTCGTCTTCGTCGGCAGCTTCAATCTCTCGCATTCCGGCGAGATGAACGCCGAGAACGTGCTCGAGCTCCACGACCCGCAGATCGCCGAGCGTCTCGCCGCTTTCATCGACGAGGTCCGGGCTCGCTATCCGGCCGTCCAGATTCCTGCCGAGCCCTCACCCGTCCGGGGGATTCCGGCTGATACGAAGCACATACCTCCGCCCCACCCGGATTCATAGGCGCTCCGCCGACTGTGTGACCAGCGGGCAACGGGCCCGGCCGGTACAGACCAGATCAAGGAGCACTCACATGATCCGCAAGCTTCGGACGGCAACATCGGCGACGAAGCTCGTCGTCGCCACCGCGGTAGCTTTTATCGCCTTCGGAGGCGTCTACGGTTTCGCCGCCTCGCTCGGCATCACATCGTCAGGCCTCGGTGCCGGAAGCGCCGTCGTCGCCGCGTGCGGCACGGGAACGACCGTGTCCTACTCGACGACGTACACCGCTGCGATCTCGGGCTATTCGGTCAGCCAGGTGAACCTGGCGAGCATCCCCGCCGCCTGCCTGAGCAAGTCGTACAACATCCAGCTCACCGGCGCAGCCGGCGCAACGGTCGGTTCCGCGATGTCCGGCATGCTGCCCGCCTCGGGCACCACCGCGACGATCGCCACGTCGGGAAACCCCGACGCGAGCCTCGTCACCGGCGTCTCGGTCGTCTTCTCGTAACACCCGCTGGCGTACCGGAGGGACACGAGCGGGGTTCGCGGCGCCCCGCTCACCCCGTTCCGGGAGGTAGAGCGTGAAGAGGCTGAGCAACATATTCGGGATCGTCCTGACCGCGGCGCTCCTGTCGGCCGGAGTCGCGGCAGCGGCGAGCCTCGGTCTCACCTCGGGGCAGCTGTCCGCGGGCAGCGCGTCGGTCACGGCTTGCACGTCCTCGCCGCTCCTCGCAATCCGCAACGTCGACAACGGCGGCACGGTGACCCAGGTCAACGTCCTGAGCGTCCCCCAGGCCTGCGCCGGCGAGACGCTCTCGGTCACGCTGGTGGCTCTCGGCGGCGGCGGCATGGCCACGTCGAGTGCGCCCGTCGGCACATGCAGCGGCGGCTGCACCGTCACCATCACCGGCTTCGGCGCGACGCCGGCGGCGAGCGTGCGTAGCTACGCGTTCTCCCTCACGGGCGGCTGACCGTGATCCGCCGCCTCCTCACGCCTCTCCGTCTGGCCGTTGCGATCGCGCTGGCGGTCTGCTCGTCGGCGGGTCTCGCCTACGCCGCGAGCTTCGGTCTTGCTTCGAGCCACCTCTACGCCTGGAGCCAGCCGCTGACCAAGGGATCGTGCGCTCCGGCGGAATCCGACGCAGAAATCGACGCGAGCAACCCGAACACGAGCTTCGGGAACCAGTCCTCGGAGACGGTCCAGAGCAAGAACGGCGGCAACTCCTACGTGCTCATCGGGTTCGACCTCGCCGGCACGCCCTGCTCGCTGCCGCCGACCGGCGGCGCCGACTCGGCCACGCTGACGATCGTCGTCACGGGGACGTTCAAAGGGCCCGACACGATCTCGGCCTACCCGATCACCTCCCCCTGGAGCGCATCGACCGTCACCTGGAACACCATGCCGACCTACGCCTCGACGCCGGACTTCAGCTTCTCGGGCACCGGCACGACGGTCCGCACGGTGACCGCTCCGATCGACGCCGGCATCAAGAGCGGCGCCTTCTACGGCTGGATGCTCGTCGACACGACTGGTGCCAACAACGCGACGACCACGCTCGCCGGCCACAGCTCGACCAAGCCTCCCTCGATCGCGCTGAACTTTGAGAAGTAGAACCGACACTCTCGTCCGGCCCGTCGCGCCGGGGCTGCGGCTTCCACAGGCGGCGGCCGTCGCCAAGGTCGGGACCCAGATCGCGCTCGTCGCGGTCCTGCTCTGGTTCTGCCTGCCCCAGACTCTCGGCGGTCGGGCCGCCTGGGTGATGGTGAGCGGCACGAGCATGCTGCCTCGTCTCCACACCGGCGACCTCGTACTCGTCGAGCGTCAGTCGAGCTACCACGTCGGCGAGGTCGTCGCCTACCGCGTGCCGAAGGGCGAGGTCGGCGCCGGCTACGTCGTGATCCACCGGATCATCGGCGGGAACGGCCGGACCGGCTGGAGGATGAAGGGCGACAACCGCACAGCGCCGGATCTCTGGTATCCGACCGACCACGACGTCATCGGCAGCAAGTTGCTGCGGATCCCGCATGCCTGGTTCCTCCTCCGGCTCCTCCACATGCCGCTCATGCTCGGCCTGTTCGCCGGGGTCGCAGGGTTCTTCCTGATCGCGTTCGCCGACGACCGCGAGACCGACGACGGCGACACCCCGGCTGCTGTCGAGGAGCAGCACTGATGGGACTGATCCGGAACCAGACGCTCCTCGTCGGCGTCGCCACCGTCGGGCTGGTCGCAACCTTCATCGGCATGCTCACGACCGGACACTCGGGGCCGATCGGGACGGTGATGTACGTGCCGTGGATCGCGCTCCTCGCAAGCCAGCTCGGTCCGGCGATCGGCGCCCTCGCCGGAGTCCTGGCCACGGCCCTCTACTTTGCGGCAGCCCAGGAGCTCGATCTCCCGCACGACCCGACGTCGCTGGCGTTGCGTCTCGCCCCGCTCGTCGGAGTTGGAGTCGCAGCCGGTCTTTCTTCACGCCGAATCACGTCGGACGCACTCGAGCTGCAGGCAACGAACGCACTCCAGCGAACGCTGCTCGACTCGACGGTGGACGGCATCTGCCTCACCGACGCTGCCGGGAACCTCGTCCTCGCGAACGCTCCGCTGGAGCGCTTTGCGGCCGAACTCGGGCTCCCCGAGCGCGGCACCGTCGCCGAGAGGCTGCTCTCGCTCGCCGACCGGACGACCGAGCCGACTCGCTTCCGCGAGCGCATGGAGATCCTCGGCAACGAGCTCGTGGCGAGCGAAGACGAGTTCGAGCTCACCGAGAGCCGGCGAGTCTTCCGTGGGCAGACCGCGCCGGTCGTCCGTCCTGACGGCACGGTCGTCGCCCGGATCTGGACGCTACGGGAGGTCACGGCCGACCGCCATCTGGAGCGCCTCCGCGACGCGTTCGTCGGGGCGGTCTCGCACGAGCTGCGCACGCCGCTCACGTCGATCTCGGGCTTTCTCGAGATGCTCGGCGACGAGGAGAGCGGCCTCAGCCACTCGGGCCGCACCTACCTCGAGGTGCTCCAGCGCAGCACAGGCCGACTGCAGAGCATCGTCGAAGACCTCCTCCTCGTCGCGCAGATCGAAGCGAACCGGCTCGAGCTCGAACCGGTGCCCGCCGATCTGGCCGAGCTGGCTGCCGAGGCTGTCGCGGCGGCGCTTCCTGTTGCCGAGGCAAACGGAGTTCGGCTGCGGCTCGACGCGAAGGGCACCTTGCCGGTCGAGGCCGACGCCGGACGGCTCCGGCAGGTGCTCGACAACCTCGTCTCGAACGCGGTCAAGTTCACGCCCGACGGCGGCTCGGTGACGATGTCGGCCTCGAACGGCGGAGACCGGGTGCACGTCGAGGTCTCCGACACGGGCATCGGCATCCCCCGCGACGAGGTCGGACAGCTCTTCTCGCGCTTCTACCGCGCGTCGACCGCGACCCGTCGCGCGATCCCGGGAACCGGCCTCGGGCTCGTGATCGCGCGCGCCATCGTCGAGGCCCACGGCGGCACCATCTCGCTCGAGTCGAGCGAGAACGAGGGAACGCGCGTCAGCGTCACGCTCCCGATCCGTCAGGTCGCCGGCTCGCTCGCCGGCGGCACATAGCGGTAGCCGAAGCCGCGCACCGTCTCGATCGGCTCGAAGCCGTCCCCCACCTGTCCGAGCTTCCTGCGCACGTACGAGACGTAGAGCTTGACCTGGTCCCGCGACACGCCGGCCGCATGCCCCCACACGTGCTCGACGAGCTGGTCCGGGGAAAGGACGTTGCCCGCGTGCTCGACGAGAGCGGCGAGCAGACGGAACTCGAGGGGCGTGAGCCGGACGGGGAGACCGCGCGAGAGAACGAGACGACGTCCGTAGTCGATCGAAAGCGCTCCGTCCTCGTAGTGCTGAGCGTGCGTTGCGTGCGGCGCGCGGCGCAGCAACGCCTCGATCCGCGCGAGCAGCTCCTGGCGCCCGAAGGGCTTGACGACGTAGTCGTCGGCGCCGGCACGGAACCCTCGCACCTTGTCGATCTCACCGCTGCGCGCGGTAAGGAGGATCACCGGAACGTCGCTCAGGTCGCGAAGGCGCTCGAGCGTCTCGAAGCCGTCGAGCTCCGGCATGGAGAGGTCGAGGACGACGAGATCGGTCGGGTTCTCGTGGAACGTGCGCAACGCCTCGCGCCCGTTTTGTGCCGTAGTCACGGCGTAGCCGACTCCCCGCAAAAGCTCCTCGAGCAGCAAGCGGATGTCAGCGTCGTCGTCAACGACAAGCACCCCCCGCACAGGTGCCTTCCCCATTAGTGGGGTCAGTATCGTCCATGCGTCGGTCGATACGGGAGAGATGCAGCGTTTGACCATCGCAGCGGCCCTCGCCGTGCTGCTGCTCACAGGCTCCTCTGCGCACGCATTGCGAGTTCCGGCGGCGCCCCGTTGCGTCGTCTTTCCTGCGAGCAACGCGTGGAACCAGCGCGTCGACAAGCTCCCCGTGGCGGCCGATTCGGCACAGCTGATCGCCTCGATCGGGCTCGACTCGCCGGTTCACGCAGACTTCGGCTCGGGCACGTGGGACGGCGGGCCGATCGGGATTCCGTTCGACGTCGTGTCACGCGCGACGCCGCGCGCTCGCGTCTCGTTCGCCTACGCCGACGAGTCGGACCGCGTGCGCTACCCGATCCCGCGGCACGTCCATATCGAGGGCGGCCCGCACGCGACCCGCGACCGGCACGCCATCCTCGTCGACAAGAGTGCGTGCAGGCTCTACGAGCTGTACGACCTGCGCCGGTCCGGTCACGGCTGGACTGCCGGCTCCGGCGCCGTCTGGAGCCTCCGCTCGAACCATCTCCGGCCGGCCGGCTGGACGTCGGCCGACGCCGCAGGATTGCCGATCTTCCCCGGCCTCGCGCGCTGGGACGAGGTGGCACGCGGCGTGATCGACCACGCTCTCCGTTTCACCGCGCCGCGAACCCGACGCGAGTACGTCTATCCCGCTCGCCACTACGCCTCGAGCTCGACCGACCCGTCGCTGCCGCCGATGGGGTTGCGTGTCCGGCTGAAGGCGGGCGTGAACGTGGCGTCGTTCCCGCGGCAGGCACGGGTCGTGCTCCGCGCGCTGCAGCGCTACGGGATGATCCTCGCCGACAACGGCTCGCCCTGGTACGTCTCGGGCGCGCCGAACAGGCACTGGTCGAACGACGATCTCCACTCGCTCGGCCGGCTCACGGGCGCCGACTTCGAGGTCGTCGACACCTCGTCGCTTCCGCAGCCGCACTAGCCGGCGACGATCTCCCGTAGCAACGGGATCACGTCGGGGTCGATCCAGTGCTCGATCGGCGACTCGCGGTAGAGGACGTCGGCGCCTGCGGCTTCCAGCGTGTCTCGAGCGGCCCTCCCCCACTGCACGGGGATCACCGGGTCGAAGACGCCGTGCGCGATCGCGATGCGCGGGAACGGCATCGCGAGGTCGAGCTCGTAGCCCTCGACAGTCGGGATGAAGCCGCTCATCGCAAGCAGTGCGTCCGGTCGCGGCCGGCCCTGGTAGAGCGCGAGCGCATACGCCATGGCGCAGCCCTGCGAGAAGCCGCCGAGAACGAGCCGGTCGTACGGCAGCCCGTCGAGGAGCTCGGCGAGCGCCGCGAAGCTCGTCGAGAACGTTTCGCGCTCGGGCGTGCCGATCCCGCCGAGCACGTACCAGTGCGCACCGCCCGGCGGTAGCGAAAGCGGCCCGCGCGGCGTGTACCCGTGCAGGCGGCGCTCCGGATCGAGCTCGTCGAGGAGCGGAAAGAGATCGTTCTCGTCGGCGCCGCGGCCGTGCAGGAGGACGAGTGCACCGGCCGCCTCACCCACGGCCGGACGCTCGCGCACCTGCAGCGTCAAGTTCGGGACCAGTCCGCCCGCGGGTCCGGCAGCGGGGTGAGCACCGGCTCGACGCGGTCGCGGAGGTGCTCGAACGCAGGCGGCAGGATCAGCTTCTCTCCGAGGTGCGCCGGATCCTCGTCGGTCGCGAAACCGGGGCCGAGGGTTGCGATCTCGAACAGCACGCCGCCGGGCTCGCGGAAGTAGATCGAGCGGAACCAGAAGCGGTCGATGATCTGCGTCGGGTGACCGCCGGCCTCGGCGACTCGGTCGTGCCAAGCCTGCTGGTCGTCCATCTGCGAGGCCCAGGCGACATGGTGCACGGTGCCGGCCCCGCCGATGCCCGGCGCATCCGGCGCTTCCGCGTACTCGATCCAGCCGCCGCGCGTGTCGGCGCGCGTGTCCCAGCGGTCGTCCTGCTGCTCGAAGCCCAGCGCGGTCAAGAAGTCGGCGCTCGTTTGCCCATAGGCGCGAACCCCCTCGAAGCCCTGGAGCGCCAGCTCCTGCGGGATCTCCGGATGCCGCGCCACGAGCGGCTCGTCTGCCACGTGGGAGACGACGAACTCGTGCGCGAGCCCCTCCGGATTCGAGAAGCGCAGGGACTCTCCGTCGGGCTCGACCTCGTGTCCCTCCGCGCTCAGACGCTCGGCCCAGAACTCGAGGGCGTCCGTCGAGCCGACACGCCACACGACGGTGTGGATCATCCCGTCCCCCGCCTGTCCCGGCCGCGCGTTCGGGTACTCGAAGAACGTGATGTCCGAGCCTGCCCGCCCCTCCTCGTCGGCGTAGAAGAGGTGGTAGACGGTCGGATCGTCCTGGTTGACCGACTTCTTCACGAGGCGCAGGCCGAGGACGCGGGTGTAGAAGTCGACGTTGCCCGGCGCGTCTCCCGTGATGCACGTCACGTGATGGATGCCGTCGAGGCGCACGGGGCGAGCGTATCGCTAACCCACGGCTCGACGTCGCCGCCGGCTGGACGGGTGCTCGAGTCTCGAGGCGCCGC
>JAICME010000002.1 GCA_025929425.1 Thermoleophilia bacterium
GCTCTTGAATCACACGAGCGGCCTGGACGACTTCATGGGAGATCCGATCGCGTTCTTCGAGCCGTATCGCCGCGACCCCGGCCGCCGGTGGGAGCTCGCTGCGCAAGACGAGCTGGAGCTCGTGCTGGCGAAGCCGCGCCTTCACCCGCCCGGAGAAGGCTGGGCGTATCACGGCAGCAACTACCTCGTCCTCCGCCTCCTCGTCGAGGAGGCGACGGGCACGTCCCTCCGCGACGCGCTGCGAGAACGCATCCTGGGTCCGCTCGGCCTCGACCGGACCGATCTCGTCGAGGAACCGCTCCTTGGCGACTGCGCGCGCGGCTATCTCCCGCCGGACAACCCGATCCTGCCGGGCGGGCCCGGCCCCATCGACGTGACCGAGCTGGACCTCCCCTTCTACCGCGCCGGAGGCGGGATCGTCTCGACCGCCGGCGACGTCGCGGCACTGCTGCGTGCGCTGCTCGGAGGCGACCTGCTCTCCGACCGTCTGCGCGCGGAGATGCTCGACGCGGTCGATTCGGACTGGGCCGAAACCGACCGCTACGGGCTCGGGATCGGCGAGATCACTGCGCTGATGGGACGGAAGCGGTCGACCTGCGGAGCCGCCTGGGGCCATCTCGGCTTCTCGCTCGGCTATGTCGCGGTCGCACTCTCGAGCGAGGACGGCGAACGGCAGGTCGTGATCTGCGCGAACGGCCAGCCGGCGAGCGAGGCTGCAGAGGAGTCGTTCTTCGACGCCGCCGGCGAGCTCGCGTGGCGCCTCTACTGCACCTGACCGGGCCCGCGGTCACCCCAACGGGTGAACTTGCCCCGGGAGCTTGCGGCAGGTTTCGAGAGAAAGGCCTCGTCCTCCCTCCCGGTTCCCGTCGGTCGGCTCTTTCACGCCGTTTCCGGTTCCTGCCGAGAGACCTCAGCAATGAGTCAGCGAGCCCGAGGGGGTCTGAACGAGATGGGTCGAACACGTCGTGTGCTCGTAATCGACGACGACGAGCTCCTGTGCGAGCTCATCCGGACGACCTTCGAGCTGGAGGGGTTCGAGGTCGCCACCGCGCGCGACGTGATCGAGGCGGAGCGTGCACTCACGAAGACGCGGCCCGATGCGATTCTGCTCGACATCGGGCTGCCGGGAATCGACGGGGTGTTCTATCTCGAGCGGCTGCGCGAGACGCCGCACACGAGCAAGATCCCGATCGTCGCGATCAGCGGCTCGGAGGAGGCCGGCCGCGCGGCGTCTGCCGCGGGGGCCCAGGCGTTCCTGCGCAAGCCGTTCAGCCCGCTCGAGCTGCTCGGGCTGGTTGCGCCGATGGTGAAACGGGTCGTTCCCGAGGCGGACGAGGGGAGCGGCGTCGTCGACGTCGCCGACCTGAACAGGCTGATCGAGATCGGCCGCCGCCAACACGAGCTCCTGACGGAGGCGTACACGCAGACGGTCGCCGTGCTCGCCTCGGCGCTCGAGTCTCGAGACTTCGGCACGAGCCGGCACTCGCGCCGGGTGACGGCCTACGCGACCCGGCTCACGCTCGAGGTCGCGCCTTCGCTCCTCGACGACCCGAGCCTGGAGTGGGGTTTCCTGCTGCACGACGTCGGCAAGATCGGCGTCCCCGACGAGATCCTGCTCAAGACCGGCCCGCTCACGGCACGTGAGCGCTGTCGGATGGAGAAGCACGCCGAGCTCGGCGAGCGCCTGCTCGCCCATATCCCCCTCCTGAACAAGGAGGGCGCGCGCGTCGTCCGCTCCCATCACGAACGGTGGGACGGCAACGGGTACCCAGACAGGCTCTCCGAGGAGAGCATCCCGTTGGGCGCGCGTATCTTCGCCGTCGTCGACTCGCTCGACGCCATGACCGACAAGCGTCCGTACCGCGAGCCGATCAGCTGGGACGAGGCCACCGCGGAGATCCACCGCTGTGCGGGCAGCCAGTTCGACCCGGACGTCGTCGACGGCTTCGAGGCCTGCGAGCCCGACCTCTACCGGCTCCACACGAAGCCGGAGGAGATCGCGGCCTGAACCAGCCGGGAGGGCGGCCCAGACCGGCCGCCTCCCGGCGACGCGGTTAGGCTGGTCGAATGAGCGTCGCGATCCGGCCGATGCGGGACGACGAGTTCACCGCGTGGCTGCCGAAGATGCGCGAGGACTACGGGCAGGCGATGGTCGACGACGCCGGCGTCACGCCCGAAGGCGCGGAGGCCAAAGCGGCGGCCGACACCGAGCAGCTCTTTCCCGGGCTCCAACCGTCGTCCGACCAGCTCGTCTTCGTCGTCGAGGCCGACGGAGAACCGGTCGGAGAGCTATGGCTGGCCGAGCGCGACGACTTCGGCCGGCGCACGCTCTTCATCTACGACATCCACATGGACGAAGCACAGCGCGGCCGCGGCTATGCGAAGGCGGCGATGCTACTCGCCGAGGAAGAGGCGCGGCGGCGCGGCATCGGTCGCCTGGCGCTCAACGTCTTCGGGCGAAACACGGTCGCGCGCCGCCTGTACCAGTCGCTCGGCTACGAAGAGAACGCCGTCGCCATGAGCAAGTCGCTCGACCAGGACTAGCGCGTCTTCTTCTTCGCCGCGCTGCGGGCCTTGCCGGCAGCCTGCTGAGCCGGGCTCGCGACTCGAGCCACTAGCGCAGAGGCCCGTCTCGCGATCGCTACGCGGTCTTGATCCCGACGGGACAGGCAACGCCCGTGCCGCCGAGGCCGCAGTAGCCGTTCGGGTTCTTCGCGAGGTATTGCTGGTGGTACGGCTCCGCGTAGTAGAACGGCCCGGCTTCCGCGATCTCCGTCGTGATCTCGCCGTAGCCCTCACGCGCGAGCTCGCCCTGGTACATGGCGCGTGACGCTTCCACCGCCGCGCGCTGCACATCGCCCGTCCAGTAGATCGCGGAGCGGTACTGCGTGCCGCGATCGTTGCCCTGCCGCATCCCCTGCGTGGGGTCGTGGCCTTCCCAGAAGAGGCGGAGGATGCCGTCGAGCGTGATCACGGCTGGGTCGAAGACGACGAGCACGGCTTCGGTGTGGCCGGTGCGGCCGCTGCAGACTTCCTCGTAGGTCGGGTTCGGCGTGTAGCCGCCCGCGTAGCCGACCGCCGTCGTGTAGACGCCGTCCGCCTGCCAGAAGACGCGCTCGGCGCCCCAGAAGCAGCCCAGGCCGACGACGAGCTGCTCCATCCCGTCCGGGAACGGAGCCTGGAGCGGAGTCCCGAGCACGTCGTGCCGCCCGGGCACCTGCATCGCTGTGTCACGCCCGGGAAGCGCGTTCTCGGGCGTCACCATCTCGACGTTCTTCGTGAAAAGGAACATGACCCCAGCTTACGTAGGGGGCAATCCTCACCGCAGACTTACGCACGGCCACTACGTTCGACAGATGATCCGGGCCCAGGATCTCACGAAGGACTACGGATCGAAGCGCGCGGTGGACGGGCTCAGCTTCACGGTGCAGCCCGGCATCGTGACGGGATTCCTCGGCCCGAATGGATCCGGCAAATCGACGACGATGCGCCTGATCCTCGGTCTCGACGCCCCGACGCGCGGCGACGTGACGGTGAACGAACGCCGGTACCGCGACCACCCCTCGCCGTTGCACGAGGTCGGTGCCCTGCTGGAGGCTCGCTCCGTCCACACCGGCCGGTCGGCGTACAACCATCTGCTCGCGCTCGCGCAGACGCACGGGATCCCGAAACGCCGGGTCTCGGAGCTCATCGACCTCGTCGGCCTGCACGAGGTGGCCAGCAAACGGACCGGCGGGTTCTCGCTCGGCATGGGGCAGCGGCTCGGCATCGCGCAAGCGCTCCTCGGCGACCCGAAGACGGTGATGCTGGACGAGCCCGTCAACGGTCTCGATCCGGAGGGAATCCACTGGGTGCGCAACCTGCTCAGGGGCCTCGCGGCCGAGGGGCGAACCGTGTTCGTCTCGTCCCACCTCATGACCGAGATGGCTCTCACTGCCGATCATCTGATCGTGATCGGCAAGGGGAAGCTGATCGCGGACACGAGCGTCGACGACTTCGTCGCCCGGGCCTCTCAGAAGGTCGTGCTCGTCCGCTCACCCGAGCTCGAGCGGTTGCGGGCGACGCTCGAAGGGCCGGGCGTTTCGTTCGCCCCGGCCGAGCGCGACGCCCTCGAGGTGCACGGCCTCACCGTCGAGCAGGTCGGCGAAGCGGCGGCCGACGCCTCGATCGTGCTCCACGGGCTGACGCCGCAGCAGGCGTCGCTCGAGGAGGCGTTCATGAACCTCACTCGAGACGAGCTCGAGTTCGCAACCGAGACGGAGAAGGCGGTCGCGTGAGCTCCCTCGCTCCCCCGGTCCGGATCCCGCACCTCGACGTCACCGGACGAGTTGCCTTCCATCGCATCCTGCTGTCGGAGTGGACGAAGCTCCGGTCGGTGCGATCGACGAAGTGGTCGCTCGTCGTCGGCTTCCTGCTCACGATCGCGTTCCCCGTCATCTTCTCCCTCGTCACGCGGTCTCACTGGCACTCGATGTCGGCGCGGGAGCGCTCCGGTCGCCATCCACTCGACATCGCCCTCGCCGGCGTCAACGTCGCGCAGCTCGCCATCGCCGTCCTCGGTGTCCTTCTGGTCAGCGCGGAGTACTCGACCGGTTCGATCCGCTCGACCTTCACCGCCGCGCCCAAGCGCCTGCCCGTGCTCTGGGCGAAGGTCCTCGACTACGCGGTCGTCTCGCTCGTCCTCATCGTTCCGGCCGTGCTCGTGAGCTTCTTCGCGAGCCAGGCGATCCTCCACACCATTCACCCGCTGCACATCTCGTTCACGCAATCGGGAGTCGCGCGGTCGGTGCTCGGCGGCGCGCTGTACGTGATGCTCGTCGGGACCTTCGCGCTCGCAATCGGCGCGATCGTGCGGAACACCGCAGGCGGTATCGCCGCCTTCGCCGCGATCTTCTTCGTGCTCCCACCTCTGATGTTCGTGCTCCCGCAGAGCTGGAACAACGCGATCAGCCAGTACCTTCCGAGCGAGGCGGGACGGCAGGTCTTCGCGCTGCACCATGCAGCGCACACGCTCCGGCCGCTCACCGGTGGACTGCTCTTCGCCGGGTACTGCGCCCTCGCGCTCGCAATCGCGGCCGTGCTGCTCGTCCGTCGCGACGTCTAGGGCGGACCCGCCCGCGACGCAAGCGGCCGCTGCTGCGACCATGGGGGCCGTGAGCAGCGAAGAGTCGCGGACCGCGCGCGTCCTCACCGACGCCGCGGCGCTCGGGTCCGCCGCGGCGGGCGCGTTCGCTCGCCGGCTGACGGTCGCTCTCGGCGGCGAGGAACGCACGCGGGTCATCGTCATCCTCGCGGCGATCCTCGGGCTGAGTGGGGCCGACGCCGCGACGGTCGGCGCGTCGGCTTCGGAGCTGCGTCACAGCCTGCACATCTCGAACACGGACATCGGCCTCCTCGTCGCGGTGAGCTCCCTCGTCGGCGCACTGGCGACGCTGCCGTTCGGAGTCCTGGCCGACCGCGTGCGCCGCACGCGCGTGCTCGGGGGAACGATCGTCCTCTGGGGTGCTGCGATGCTCTGGAGCGCCACCGCCACGAACTTCACCGAGCTCCTCTGGACGCGGCTCTTCCTCGGCGCCGTCACGGCCTCGGCCGGGCCGATGGTCGCGTCACTCGTCGGCGACTGGTTCGGGAGCTGGGAGCGTGGCCGGATCTACGGCGTCATCCTGGCGGGGGAGTATCTCGGCGCCGGCGTCGGCTTCGGCGTGACCGGGAACATCTCGGCGCTCTCGTGGCGCGCGGCGTTCGTCATCCTCGCGCTGCCGGCCTTCGCTCTGGCAGCCGTCGTCTGGCGACTCCGCGAGCCCGAACGCGGAGGCAAGGGCGTGCTCGCCTCGGATCACGGGCCTCCCCCCGAGGTGACGGAGGAAGATGCAGGGGCCCAGGAGACGGACGCGCAGCGGCTGGCGCGAGAGCGGGGCCTCGAGGTGGATCCCGAGCTAGTCGTCGACCCCCGCCGGGCCCGGCGCATGAGCCTCATCGACGCCACTCGCTACGTCCTGCGAGTCCGCACGAACGTCGTGCTCATCGCCGCCAGCGCCTGCGGCTACTACTTCCTTGCCGGCCTGCAGACGTTCGGCCTGGAGTTCTCCAAGGATCAGTACGGGATCAGCCAGGCCCTGGCCAGCACGCTGCTGCTCGTGGTCGGCGCCGGAGCGCTGACGGGTGTCCTCTTCGGCGGCGCGGTCGGTGACTGGCTGCTGAAGCGGGGGCACCTGAACTCGCGCGTGTTGACTCCGGCCGTCGCGGCCGTGCTCACGACGATCCTGTTCGTCCCCGCGATCTTCACGCGCGACGCGGTCACCGCGGTGCCGTACCTCACGGCGGCGGCGTTCTTCCTCGGCGCCCAGAACCCGCCGCTCGACGCCGCGCGGCTCGACATCATGCCGCCGCTCCTCTGGGGCCGCGCCGAGGCGGTGCGGACGCTGCTGCGGTCGCTCGCCGTTGCGCTGGCACCCGTCCTCTTCGGAGCCGTCTCGGATCACGTCTTCGGCGGAGGACGTACGGGCCTGCAGTGGACGTTCGCCGTCATGATCCTGCCGCTCGGCGCCAGCGCCTGGCTCCTGTTCAAGGGCCTGCGGACGTATCCCGCCGACGTCGCCGCCGCGGCCGCGAGCGGCGACATGCCCGGCTACCCTCGGTCGCGGGATCTCCGCTGAACACCGGCAACACATTTCTCGTCCTCTCCGCGTTCCTCGCCAGCGCGGTCGAGATGGTGGAGGCGCTCACGATCGTCCTCGCCGCCGGTGTCGCCCGCGGCTGGCGCTCCGCGCTCGCGGGCCTCGGCGCGGCAGCGCTCGCGCTCGCGGTCGCCGTCGCGGCCCTCGGGCCGGCGCTCACCGTGATCCCGATCGACGCGCTGCGTCTGGTCGTCGGCGCGCTCCTGCTCGTCTTCGGCCTGCAATGGCTGCGGAAGGCGATCCTCCGCGCGAGCGGTTACAGGTCACTCCACGACGAGGACGCGATCTTCACGCGGGAGCTCGCGGAAGCGCGCGGCGCGGCGCGGATCGAGCACGCGGGCCTCGACTGGTACGGCTTCACGCTCGCCTTCAAGGGCGTCCTGCTCGAGGGGCTCGAGGTCGTGTTCATCGTCCTCACGTTCGGCAGCGCCCAGGGCTCGATCTCGCTCGCCGCGGCCGGCGCCGCCGGAGCGGTAGTGCTCGTCGCGGCGGTCGGCATCGCAGTGCGTGCGCCGCTCGCCCGCGTTCCCGAGAACACGTTGAAGTTTGCGGTCGGCGTGATGCTGACCACATTCGGGATCTTCTGGGCGGCCGAGGGCGCGGGGGCGCACTGGCCGGGCTCGGACGCCTCGATCGCCGGTGTGCTCGGCTTCGTCGTCCTCGCGTCGTTCATCCTCGTGCGCCTCCTGCGGCGCGAGCGGCGGACACAGCTCCGCACCGCCGAGCTGCGGGCATGAGCCGCCTCGCAGCCTTCGGCCGGTTCTGGTGGGATTTCGTGATCGGCGACGACTGGCTCGTCGCGGTTCTCGTCGCCGCGGCGATCGGAGCGACGGCGGCGTTCGCCCACTCGGGCGTGACGGCCTGGTGGCTGCTGCCGCTCGCCGTTCTGCTCGTACTCTGGCTTTCGCTGCGGCGGGCGATACGCTCGGCCTGAACAAGGCGGGGCCCGTAGCTCAGCTGGTTAGAGCAGCGGACTCATAATCCGTTGGTCCCTGGTTCGAATCCAGGCGGGCCCATGTCATCTACGAGATTTGGAGGCACTTCCTCCGCAAATCTCTTGTGGAAGGGCCTGTTGGCCCTGGGGGTAACCCCGCTCGGGGATCCAAGCGCCGAACCTGGTCAGATGAGCCCGTCCGACCCCCTTCTGAGATCCCGGACGGGCTCCACCTCTTAATCGGAATCGATGTGGGATCCCTGTAGCGGCTCGAAGAGGCATCGAGGGAACTTTCTCGAATTCGAGGGGAGGGGCGGACCCTGCGGTGACCCCCTTCCCCGAGGTTCGCCCCGATTTCTCCAGGCGGGTTCCTGTCCGGTAGCCGGCAAATGGGCTTCCGAACCCGCCGGCACATGATCCCGCAGCCTGATACCTCCGGTGGCTCCGAGCTAACCGATCGGGTGTGGGTCACCGGGCGGGATCGACCTACGTATCGGTACATGGGTGGTACTGCGGCACGGGCGCACGTCTATTGGGTTGGGAAGGATGCCAAGAGCCGGGCGCGCGTTCAGAATTGGCCGATCGGCCCTGCGCTCCTTGAGGTCTTGGGAGATCTCAACGCGGAGGTTCGCGAGGCGCTCGCGGACGAGCGCGCTCGGCTCAGGGAGGACGGCTACGCGGAAGACCTCCCGTTGCCTGCTCTCTGGCAAGCGCCGGACAGCCCTTTCAGAGCCGCCTAGGCTGCGAGCCGTCCCTCCTGGCCGTCGCGATCCGATCCTGGAACGCGGCGAAGCTGCAGACGACCGCGTAGCTGATCGACATGAACGCGGTCAGCAGTCCCAGAACGCCGATCAGGCGCGGCTCGTGAAACGGATTCTCGAGCTGGGTCGCGATGATGTGCGCCACGCTGCGCGGATGGAGCAGCGCATCCCAGCTGTTCAGGCGCACGAAACGGCCGAGATAGACACCGAAGCTCCCCAGTGCTAGGGCGAGGGTGGCGAGGAGCCAGGAGACGGACCGGCCGAAATGGGCTCTCCAGACGTCCTGCATGAGATAGAGCGAGAAGAAGCCGAGCATGAGCGACGTCCAGACGAACGACGAGAGCATCAGGGCGTCCCACCACAGCGGGCTCGGCGCCTCACCGAGGTGGATGTAGTCGGTCAGCATGTACGGGGCATTCGGGAAGAACAGAAGCCAGATCACCCCCGCTCCCACGGCGAACGCGTAGCCCCGGCGGCGGGCCAGTGCGTGGCAGGCGAGCGCCGCGGCGAGAGGCACCCACGCGAGGAAGAGATTCCAGACGAGAAAACGGTAGAAGGAACTGCCCGTCTCGTGGATCTCCACGAGAAGAGCGGCCACCGACAGAGCAGATGCGGCGGCGAGCGCCGCGATCAGCCTCAGGGTCGCCATCGCCACGATCGTAGGGAACGCCGTGTCCTGCAGGATCCACTGAGGCTGTTGTGATTCACGTGCCGCATCGGGTAGGGATTCCCGCACAATGGCGACGGCGATGAAGGTCTTCCAGCACGAAACGCGCCTGCGCACCGCGGGGGGCCTTGCCGTCGAGGACATCACCGAGGCCGTCCAGAACGCGGTTCGCGAAAGCGGCGTCACCGACGGGATCGCCTGCATCTACTCCCCGCACACGACCTGTTGCGTGCGCGTGAACGAGATGGAGACAGGGTTCCTCGAGGACTTCTGCGACCTCCTCCGCCGGCTCGTGCCGAGCGACAGCTACTACGCGCACGACGACTTCGACCGGCGCACCGAGAACATCTGCCCCGAGGACATGGATCAGGGGAACGGCCACTCGCACTGCATGGCGATGCTGCTCGGCACCGCCGGCGAGTCGGTGCCCGTGCGCGACGGCGAGCTTCAGCTCGGGACCTGGCAGCGCGTGCTCTTCATCGAGCTCGACCGCGAGCGCGACCGGCGCTGGCTCGTCCAGGTCGTCGGGACGTAGCTCCTCAGCCGGCGACGCCGGCGTCCAGGTGCGTCGCCGCCGCCTGGGCAAGGCTCTGCACGTCCGACGCCTGCAACGGCGACGTGCTCGTGAAGAGGGCGAAGTCGCTCGCCTGGCCCCGCGCGAGACCGACCATCCCGACATAGACCGACTGCGCATTCGCGGAGAACTGGAGGATCTCGCCCGTCGCGTTGTCGCCGATGCTGCTCACGTCGACCGGCGTCATGGTGGGCGTGACGCCCAGAAGGGCTCCCAGCTCACTTCCCACGATCGCCTCGTCCAACGAGGTGATGACCATCGCCTCGTTCGCAGTGGCATACCACGCGATCTCCTGGGTCAGGTCCTCGAACTGGCCCGCGGGCTTCATGTCCAGCACGTACGCGGAAAGAGCCGCCGAATCGACGAGGTAGGTCTGATCGAGGACGGTCGCGGTGCCGGTCAGGTCGGAGGTGGTGAGCGTGAGGGTCGACAAATCGGGCCCGCCGGCCGGAGGGCCCGCTTTCAGCGGCGGGAGCAGCTTGACGGGCTTGCCGCGCAAACGTCCCTTCCCCGCGAGCTGCAAGCGTCGGTCGAGCGTCCGCAACAGCTTCGAGGCCAGGTGCGACGCGGCGGAGAGGGAACCTCCGGACACACTCACATCGAGTACGTACCTGCCGTCGACGGCCTGCTCGTCCACGCCGACCATTGGCGCAAGGTTCGGGAAGGTGAAAGTCGTCCCGTACCCGAACCGGCCCGTCCCGATCGCCGGCACCTTTACCACCTTAAGCGTCACTCCGACTCCGTACTGATGGAGCGACCTGACCTGCGCGGCGTCGTCCTTGCGCCAGAAGGCGAGCCCCTTCTTCGCGGCCGCCGAGGTCTTGTACTGCTCGACGCCGCTCGCGATCTGCGTGACGCCGGCGCCCCCTGTGAACGGATCGCCGAACGTGAGGTCGTAGCCCGTGACGCGTCCGAGGTTCTTGAACGTGGCCGTCGTCCCCGAGGTCGAGTTGCTCGCCGCGGCCGCGTTCGAGACCACGCCCGAGTCGTGCGTGAGCGCCAGCGACTTGCCGGCCCCGCCGAGAGCGGACTTCGGCAGCGGCACGAGCGGAAGCTCGATGCGGTGCGGGCTACTCGCCAACGCGGCCGGCACGAGGATCGCGGCGGCGAGCGTCGCGCTGAGCAGAGCAGTCCGGAGCGTCCTAGTGACCATTGACAGAGAAGTGCATGTAGTCCTTCGTGGAGCCGAACCAGGAGCCTCCCCAGCCCCAGCCGACCGCGGCGAATGCGCTGCGGACGGCGGACGTCACCATCCCCGGTCGGTGCCACGAGCGCTTCATGTACGAGACCGCGGTCTTGTCGCGGGTCATGCCGCACCCGACGTACGGGTTCTCACGCGGGTCGAGGTCGATCGCCTCGCCGAACGCGTGATTCGACCAGTGATGCGTCGTCGTGGAGCTGCTGCACGGAGAAGCCCCCGCGTTCCGGCACTCGAAGGAGGCCGTGACGTCACCGCTCTTCCACGGGTGCGGGCCGTACGCGGAGGAGAACGCCCCGTCCCGGATCGGGAACCGCATACGGTAGAGCTTGGCGAAGACCTTCTCGACCGCATACGCGACCTTCTGATTCACGACGATCTGGCCGAAGTGCGTCTTCCCGTCGAAGCCGTGGTAGCGGTAGCCGACTACGCGGAGCTGCGACATCCAGACGGGGCAGCCGCGATGCCATTCCCGCGCCGCGACGATCGCCCGCTGTTGGGCGTGCGTGAGCCGCGCGACGCCGGTCTGCGGGGTCGCGCGAGCGGTCGCCGCGCTGACGGCGAAGGCGGCGGTGAGGACGACGACTGCGGCAATCTTCATCCGCCGCCCATGGTGCCAGCGATCGGCCCGGGTCGCTCTAGCGCCGCCGCATCGCCGCGAAGGAGTAGCCGCCTTCGAGCATCGCGGGCGCGCGGGCTGCGAGCCTGTCCGGGCTCGGGATCTCCCAGCCCAGCGAGTCCGCCAGCCGCGTGATCATGTTGAACAAAGCGCAGACGGTCGTCGCGTCGCGCAGTGCCTCTTTCGAGACACCTGCGGCATACGCGACCTCGGCATCCGCCTCGGTCAGCTCGTCGGGACGCAGCGTCAACACCTCGATGAAGGCGAGCGCGGCGCGCAGCTCGGGCCGTAGGGGTGCCGTCCGCCAGTCCTCGACGACCGCGTCCCAGACCTCCTTTCCGAGTGCATACGACGCGACCGCGCCGTGGGACCCGGCTCAGAACGGACACTGCCGGAGCAGCGACGTGAAGCCCGCGAACAGCTCGCGCTCCCCGGGGCTCCACTCGGAGGGCCCGCGCATCGCGTGGTCCAGGGCCTCCGAGAACGGTTCGCCGAAGAGCTCCGGCCGGTAGAGCAGCGTCTTGATCACGCCGAGCGGCTCGGCGCCGGTGCCTTCCCGGATGGCTGCGAGCATCGCGGCCTCCGGGGGCGCATGACCGTCGTCGACGACCGTAAGCCTCATCCGATCACCTCGTTGGCGCGGTCGAGTCTCCGCAGGCCCTCGCTGATCGCCACCGCGACCGTCTGCTCGAAGATCACGTCCTGGGCGAATCCGGCCTCCTCCAGTTCCTCGATGTCCCGGTCGACGACCGCGTACGCCCGGTCGCGTACCTTCTCCAGGTACGAGGCCATCTTTGGCGAAGCGGGCGAGGTCGCCGCGACGACGTCTTTCAGCTCTGTCAGGGGATCGGCCATGCGCCCGATGCTAGACGCGGTAGGAGACCGTCTCGCGCCGACCCGTCACGCCGGAGCGGACGATCGCGTCGGAGACCTCCGCTGCGCGGTAGCCGTCCTCGAAGTCGGCGCCGTACGGCGCCACATCGTGCTCCCCGGCGACCGCCTCCAGGAAGTGGTGGAGCTCGTGGACGAACGTGTCGCCCCAACCGATGATGTGGCCCGGCGGCCACCAGTGCTCCCAGAACGGATGGTCTCCTTCGGACACGAGCACAGTTTTGAAGCCGCGCGCGCGGTCGCCGTCGCTGCGGAAGACGTGTAACTCGTTCAGCCGTTCCATGTCGAACGCGAGCGAGCCCTTCGTGCCGTTGATCTCCCACTGGAACGCGTTGCGGCGTCCGTGCGCGAAGCGCGTCGCCTCGAGCGTTCCGACCGACCCGTTCGCGAACCCGACCGCCGCCTCGACCGCGTCGTCGACCTCCCGGTCGGGCAGGAAGGTATGTGCGAAGCCGGCGACAGTCTCGATCTCCCCGTTGAGGTAACGCGCGAGGTCGACCACGTGCGTCATCAGGTCGCCGAGGGCCCCGCTGCCGGCGGCGTTCGCGTCGAAGCGCCAGGTGTCGAGCGAGGGATCGTCGCCCCAGTCCTGCAGGTAGCGGCCGCGGAAGTGGCGCACCTCCCCGAGCTCGCCCGCGTCAATCATCTCTCGCGCGAGCCGCACCGCCGGGACGAACCGGTAGTTGAAGGCGCACATGTGCCGGACGCCGGTCGCCGCCACCGCCTGCCAGATCTCGTAGCTTTCGTCCGCGTCGCGGCCGAGCGGTTTCTCGCAGACGACGTGCTTGCCCGCTCGCGCCGCGGCGATCGTCGGCTCCGCGTGCAGCGAGTTCGGGCCGCCGTTGTCGAACAGGCCGATGCGGTCGTCCGCGATCAGATCTCGCCAGTCGGTGGTCGCGTACTCCCACCCGTAGCGGCGCGCGGCCTCGCCGACGGCCTCTTCGTTCCGGCCTGCGATGCCGATCAGCTCGGGCTCGAGCGGCGGCGGCCAGGTGATGTAGGAGATCTTCCGGAACGCGTTCGAGTGGGCCTTGCCCATGAAGGCGTAGCCGAGCATCCCCACACCGATCGTCGCCACGTGCGAGATAGTAGGGGCGTGGCTCTTCCGGTGAAATGGGGCATCGTCTCCACCGCCGACATCAACCGGAAGGTGATCCCCGGCGCGCACGCGTCGGACAAGGTCGAGCTCGTCGCGGTCGCCAGTCGCGACCAGGCGCGGGCCGAGGCCTACGCGCGTGAGTGGGAGATCCCACGCGCGTACGGCTCCTACGAGGACCTGCTCGCCGACCCGGAGATCGAGGCGGTCTACATCTCGCTGCCGAACACGCTGCATGCCGAGTGGTCGATCAAGGCGCTCGATGCGGGCAAGCACGTCCTCTGCGAGAAGCCGTTCACGCGCCATCCAGAGGAGGTCGAGGCGGCCTTCGACGCGGCCGAGCGAAACGACCGGCTGCTGAGCGAGGCTTTCATGTACCGCCACAACCCGCAGACGGCGAAGCTCGTCGAGCTCCTGGGGCTCGGCACGATCGGCGAGCTCCGTTTGATCCGCTCCGCCTTCTCGTACGGACTGTACGACGAGGAGAACATCCGTCTTCGCACCGACGTCGAGGGCGGCGCTCTGATGGACGTCGGCTGTTACAACGTCTCCGGCTCGCGGTTGCTCGGAGGAGAGGCGGAACGGGTCTGGGGCGATGCGTGGTACGGGCCGTCCGGAACGGACTGGGTCTTCACGGGGACGCTGCGCTTCCCCGGCGACGTGCTCGCCACCTTCGACTGTGGGACGGCCCTCACCGAGCGCGACGAGCTAGAGGCGATCGGCAGCGAGGGCTCTCTCTTCCTCGACGACCCGTGGCATTGCGACGTCCCCGTCATCGAGCACCGCCGCGGCGACGGCGTGGAGCGGATCGAGCTCGCGCCCGTCGACTCCTACCGACTCGAGCTCGAGAACCTGAGCGACGGGATCCGTGGCGAGGCCGAGCTGCTGCTCGGACGAGACGACGCCACCGCGCAGGCGAGAACGCTCGAAGCGCTGCATCGCTCGGCGACAACCAGCGCCGCGGTCGATCTCTGAACCACATTTTCAATCCGTCTCGAGGGCAATACCATGGGGCGGGCGAATGAGCGCGCATGCCGCACCGGCGCCTTCAGGCCTCACCTTCACGATCCGCGGCACGCCGTACCCGGTGCTGCTTCCGAGCCTTCGCGACCCGCGGCTCCATCTGGCCGCGACCATCATCTCTCTTCAGGCGATCGGGCAGGTCGGCTTCAACTTCGAGGTCTCGATCGCTCAGATCCTGCTGGCACTCGGCACCTGCGCCCTCCTCGAGGTCGCCATCGCGATGCGCGCCCAGCGCGTCATCCTTTGGCCGGCCAGCGCGATGCTGACGGGGAACGGCGTCGCGTTCGTGCTGCGCGTCCCCGGAACTGCGCATGGCGACTGGTGGAGCCTCAAGGGCTGGTGGATCTTCGTCGGAACGGCCGCAGCCGCGTTGCTCTCGAAGTACGTCATCCGCCGGCGCGGTGAGCACGTCTTCAACCCGTCGAACATCGGGCTCGTCATCTGCTTTCTCGCGCTCGGCCGGAACCGCGCGGCGCCGCTCGACTTCTGGTGGGGTCCGACGTCGGTCTGGCTCGCGCTCGCGCTCGCGGTCATCGTTACGGGCGGCTTCGCCATCCTCGGGCGGCTGAAGCTCCTGCGAGTGGCGGTCGGCTTCTGGGTCTCGTTCGCCGCCGCGATCGGAGTGCTCGCGCTCGCCGGACACACGATGACCGCGCGCTGGCACCTCGGCCCGATCTCCGGCTTCCACCTGTGGTGGGTGCTTGTGAGCTCGCCCGAGGTTCTCGTGTTCCTCTTCTTCATGATCACCGACCCGAAGACCGCACCGCGCTCCTCGACCGGCCGGCTCGCCTATGCGATCTCGCTCGGGCTGCTAGCCGGTGTGCTGATCGCGCCTACGACGTCCGAGTTCGCCGCCAAGGTAGCCCTCCTCGGAGCGCTGGCTCTCGTCTGCCTCGCGCTGCCGCTGCTGCGGCTGATCCCGGTTCCGCTCGAGCGGCGGCTCGTTGTCGGCCTCGCCTCGGCTGCCGTCGCAGTGGCCGCGGCGGCGATCGTGATCGGCAACGCGCCGGCCGTCGCGACTGCCTCACCCACGCTGCACTCAGGGCGTCTCCCGCCGATCACGATCCTCCCGGGGCAGGGCGTCCAGACGAAGCTGGATCTCGGCACGGCGCAACTCATCGTCCAAGACCTGATCGCAGCGAGCCCTTCCGCGGGCTCCGGAGCGCTCCGGATCTGGCTCGTCCAGGGCGCGGAGCAGGGCCCGCCGACCGCAACAGTGCAGCGGGCGGGGCTCTCGTATCACCTTCACCAGATCCCGGACGGGCACTGGGCGCTCCCCTCGGCGACACCCACGATCGCCCTCCGGCCGACGCCGTTGAGCACGGCGCTACGCGGCACGCACCTGACCGACGTGGCACCGGCCGTCGGTCTGGACTTCCGGCAGGACTCGTTCCGCTACGGGGTCTCGAACGAGTACACGGCAATGATGGGCGGCGGAGTCTGCTGGCTGGACTACAACGGCGACGGCTGGGAGGACCTGTTCGCCGTCAACTCGTACGCGAGTGCCGACGCGGCACGGTGGAAAGGGCACGGCGGCCTCCCGCGCTCACAGCTGTTCGAGAACGTGCACGGGCACTTTCGCGACGTCACCGCGAGAGCCCATGCCGGTCTGCAGGCACAGGGCGACGGCTGCGCCGCGGCCGATCTCGATGGCGACGGCCGGCCGGAGCTGATCGTGACGACGACGACCGGGATCAAGCTGCTCTGGAACGACGGCAACGACACCTTCACCGAGGGCGCCCGGCGGGCCGGCCTGGTCGCAGCGGGCTGGTACACCGGAGTCGCGGTGGCGGACGTCAACGGCGACGGTCGCCCGGACGTCTTCGTCGCCGGCTATGCGCGCCCGTACGACTCGGTGCCGAACTCGCTCGCCGGTTTCCCTACGAACCTCGTCGGGGTTCGCGACCTCCTCTACCTGAACGAGGGGAACGGCCCGAACGGCCGCGCCCGCTTCCGTGAAGTGGGAGTGCAGGCCGGTCTCGAGGCATCCGGGTTCTCGCACGGTCTCGGCGCAACCTTCCTCGACGTGAACGGCGACGGTCGTCCCGACCTCTACGTCGCGAACGACGAGGATCCGAACCAGCTTTACGTCAACGTTCCCTGGCCGGGCGGGGCGAAGGCCGACCCGGCGGGTCTCGGGTTCCGCTTCGAGAACCGCGCCGCGATTTCGGGAGTGGCCGATCCCTATGCCGGCATGGGCGTCGCCGTCGACGGCGCCGCGGACTCGCAACGACTGTTCGTCACGAACTCCCGGAACGAGCCATCGGCGGCGTTCAGCAAGACGATCTCGTCCTCGTTCTCGAACGCGCGACCGGACTTCGACCCGGCGCTCGGAGCGACTTTCGCCGGCTGGGGCGACTCCTTCGTAGACCTCGCCAACTCGGGGCGATCCGACCTCGTGGTCGCGACGGGCGGCATCCCCGTGACGAGCCTGCAGACGGACGCAGGGCCGGTGAAGGTCGTCGCCCCGCTCTCCGACCGGCGCGGCACCGACTACGGCCTCGCGCGGGGCATCGCACCAGGTGGCCTGCGCGTCAACGGGCGCGGTCTCGCGGCTGCCGATGTCGACAACGACGGCC
This sequence comes from Thermoleophilia bacterium, assembly GCA_025929425.1. GTDB lineage: Bacteria > Actinomycetota > Thermoleophilia > Gaiellales > Gaiellaceae > Palsa-739. The sequence goes on from JAICME010000002.1 coordinate 17,020, forward strand.
GCATGGAGATCGCGGTCAACTCGATCGGCGGGAAGCTCCTCCTCCTGAAGGCGGCCGGGCCGAGCGGCCACTGGCTCGACGTGGAGCTCTCGCGCTTCACTCCGGGGGCGACGGTGACGGTCGATGTGGGCAGGAAGCGGCTTTCGCAGGAGGTTCGCGCCGGGAGCAGCTACCTCTCGTCCGAGGACGAGCGCGTGCATTTCGGACTGGGCGTCGACGCGAGGGTCTCGCGCCTGACGGTGCGCTATCCGTGGGGCGCTTGGAGCGTCCTGCACGACGTCCACGCCGACCGGATCGTCGAAGTGGCGGTTCCGCCGTTTCGTGCTCGGCACGCCACGCCCCCCTCCCGTCTGTGCCGTCGGCCGACCGCCCATGGCACGGTCGCGACAATCTGGGACAGGACAGCGGTCGAGATGCTCCGCTCGGGAGCGGCGAGCGAGCCGGTTCAGGCGCGCGATCTCTTCGACCTGTCCAGCGCGATGTGGAAGGCCTGGAACGCGACCGGGCCAAAGACCGCCTCTGCTGCGATCAGCTATGCCGCGTATCGCCTGCTTCTCTGGCAGGCGTCGTTCAATTCGAACCTGAGCAGGACGTTCGCGCTGCTCACGAACGAGATGCGCGCCCTCTGCTATTCGCCGGACTTCACCGCCACGGGAGGAAGCTCGCCCGCCGCGCTGGGCAACCGGATCGCAGCCGCCGCGATCGCGGCGGGCGCACACGACGGCTCGAACGAGGCGCTCCACTACGCCGATCCGACTTTCACGCCGCGCAACCAACCGCTGATCGTCCCCGCAGCCGGCTCTACGGTCCATGACGCGACGTTCTGGCAGCCCCTCGCGCTCGGCACAGTCCAGCCGCACAGCCTGACCGCCACTCCGTCGAAGGTTCAGGCGTTCGTCGGTGCGCAGTGGGGTCATGTCCGCAGCTTCGCGCTCCCCCACTCGAAACGCGGGCTTCCCCTGGGCCCCGGTGTGCTGCCGCTCGGCGATCCTTCCGGCCCCGGGTACAAGCAAGCCGCCCTTGCCGTACTTCGGGCGACGTCCGGGCGAGGCGCGGGACCGCGGTCGTGGACTCCGCTCGACTGGAACTCACTCGCTACGCGCGACGCGTCCGGCGATCTCGCCCGAGACGTTCGTCTCTACCTCGGCCTCGACGCGGCACTGAACGACGCTGCCGTAGCCACGTGGGGAGCGAAACGGATCTACGACGGACCGAGGCCGATCTCGATGATCCGCTATCTCGCGTTCCAGGGCCAGTCCAGCCACCCCGACGAGGCGCACTGGAGCGCCGACGGCCTGCCGACCGTTCCGGGGCTGGTCGTGCTGCGCGGCGGCACGATCCAGGTGCTCTCGAACGGCCACTGGATCGAGGGCGCAAGGTGGTCACCTCCCGCAGCCACGCCCGCCTCGCCCGGCAGCGTCGCCGAGAGCAGCGCATTCGCCTACGCCGCGGGAAAGGTGTTGACCGCACTCACGGGACACGCCTACACAGGGAAGATGCGAGCGGCGAGCGCGGCTCCGCTCGCAGCCGGAATCGATCTCCCAGCGGATGTGACGGCAGGACGCAAAATCGGCGAGCGCGTCGCGGAGCTCGTGCTCCGCAAGCTCCGCGCATACCGCTAGCGGCCGGAGCGGGCCTGCAGACGGACGGCGACCGTGTCGAGCGTCACCGCTCCGAGGAGCACGAGCCCAGTGACGATGTAGATCCAGCCGTTCGAGATGCTCAGCGTATTGAGGCCGTTCTGCAACGTTCCGATCAGCACGGCCCCGAGCAACGCGCCGCGCACCTCGCCGCGGCCGCCGAAGAGGCTGACGCCGCCGATCACCGCGGAGGCGATGGCGTTCAGGAGCAAGTTTCCCGGCGGAAACGTCAGCGCAACCGAGTTGACCTGCGCCGCGAAGATGATGCCGCCGATCCCGGCGGTGGCGCCCGAGATCATGAACACGATGACCTTGATGCGCTTCACGCTGATACCGGAGCGACGCGCAGCCTCCGCATTGCCTCCGACCGCATAGACGTGGCGGCCGAACGTCGTCCACTTGGCGAGGAACGTCAGCAGCACGAAGAAGAACACGATGATCAGGCCCGCCAGCGGCAGCCCTTCGGGCGTGTCGATGATCTTGCCGTTGTTCGCGATCGCCACCGACCCGAACGCCGCGATCCCGATGCCGATGGTCTTCAGGCCGGCCGAGATCCAGCTCTGCTGGCCGATCTGAGTGCCTCGCGCGACGATCTTCTTGTACAGGACGCTCGCCGGGTAGAGCGCCGTGAAGATCGCGGCGATCGGCCAACCAGCCCCGGGAGAGAAGATGTACGCGTCGGTGTAGTTGATCCAGCGGTCCTGGATGATGATCGTGCCGCGCTGCTGGAGCTCGTTGAGGATCACGCCCTGCCAGATCAGGAAGCCGCCGAGCGTGACCACGAAGGAGGGAACACCGACGAACGCCACGATCGACCCCTGGACGCCTCCGATCACCGCGCACACGGCGACGGCCACCAGCATCGCGAGGATGCCGTTCATCTGCCAGCTGCTTCCGGGGAGCTGGAGCTCGGCGACGACGAGCGCCCCGATGCCTGCGAGGTAGCCGATCGAAAGATCGATCTCGCCGAGGAGGAGAACGAAGACGACGCCGTAGGCGAGCATCGCCGTGCCGGCGGTCTCCGTGATCAGGTTGACGAAGTTGACCGACGTGAAGAAGTTCGTCGCCGTGAAGCCGAAGATGATGACGACGGCGATCTCGCCGACGATGATCGGGACCGGCCCGAGGTTGCCGGTGCGCACGTTGAGCCATGCGCGCTCCCACACACCCTGGATGCCGTCGGAGATGCGCTCCTCCTCGAGCGGCGGCGCGCGATCGGGCCCGACGACGTCGGCCGAGGTCACGCGTCGACTCCTGCAGGCGATGCGGAAATCCCGGCGACCTTCGTGGGCTTGCCGGCCGTGATCGCCTCGACCACCGCCTGCTGCGTGGTCTTTCTGCGCTCGAACACGCCGACGTTCCGTCCGAGCCGGAGCACCGTGATCCGGTCCGCCGTCTCGAAGACGTCGTGGAGGTTGTGCGAGATGAGGATCACGCCGAGCCCCTGCTCTCCGAGCCTCCGAACCAGTTCGAGCACCTGTTCGGTCTGCGCCACGCCGAGCGCGGCGGTCGGCTCGTCGAGAACGACGAGTTTCGAGTTCCACATCACTGCTCGCGCGACGGCCACGGACTGACGCTGGCCGCCGGAGAGCGTCGCCACCGTCTGGCGCACCGACTTGATCGTCGTGACCGCCAGCGACTTCAGCGTCTCGGAGGTGTGCTGCTCCATCGGCGCCTCGGAGAGGATCTGAGCGCGACTTATCTCGCGACCGAGGTACATGTTCTGGACGACGTCGAGGTTGTCGCAGAGCGCGAGATCCTGGTAGACGACCTCGATCCCGAGTCGCGCGGCGTCCTTCGGCCCGTGAATGTGCACCTCTTTGCCCTCGAACACGATCCGGCCGCTGTCGGCCGAGTGCGTGCCTGCGATGCATTTGACGAGCGTGGACTTGCCGGCCCCGTTGTCGCCCACCAGGGCCATCACCTCTCCGTCCATGACCTCGAAGTCGACGTCGGTCAGCGCCTGCACCGAGCCGAACGTCTTCGTGATGCCTTGCAGATGGAGAAGTGGCGTATCGCTCATCGAGGGTCGCTCCTGGGCGAGAAGAGCGTGGTGGAGGCGCCCTTCACGGACGCCTCCACCATCTCAGAGTGGACGAGCTACTTGCAGTACTTCTTGTACTGCCCGATGCAGACTTCCTTCTTCGTCAGCCACTTCTGCGTGAACAGCTGTTTGTAGTTCTTCTTCGTGATCCAGGTGACCGGCAGGGTGAGCGTGGGCTCCTTCTTCTTGCCGTTCAGGCGGAAGCCGTTCGTCTTCGGCTTCTGCCCATGGAGCAGCGCGATCGCCGCGGCCGCCGCGGCGTTCGCCTCGAGCGACACCTTCTTGTAGACCGTACCCGACTGCCAGCCGGCGAGGATGTACTGGACGCCCTGCGCCGTCGTGTCCTGGCCGGACAGGGGGATCGGCTTGAGATGCTTCGCCTTCAGGTCGGCGACCACTGCGCCGGCGATGTTGTCGTTCGCCGCGATGACGCCCTGGATGTTGTTGTTCGTCTTGACGAGCATCTGGTTGAAGATGGTCGCGGCGTTGGTCGCGTCCCAGTCGGGAACGAACTTCTGCGGCCCCTTCTTCAGAGAGTGCTTCTTGAAGAGCGGGTTGAGGACAGCGTCGTTGCCGCTCTTGAACCAGAAGGCGTTCTGGTCGGTCTGTCCGCCCCAGAGCTCGGCGACGGTGCTCGACTTCTTGTACGTCCCCTTCGCCTTCATCGCGGCGATGATGCCGTTGGCCTGCGCCGCGCCGACCGCCTTGCCGTCGAACGTGTCGTAGACGGACGCCGTGCCGCCGATGACCTGGCGGTCGTAGTCGATCGCCTTTCCACCTTTGTCCGTGAAGAGCTTCTCGATCGACGACGCGGACCCGTTGTCGAGCGACGTCTCGATCACGACCTTGGCGCCCGCTGCGAGGCAGGCCTGCGCCTGCGCCTTCTGCTTCAGCGGATCGTTGAGCGCGTTGTTGATCGAGGCCGTGACGCCGGCCTTGGCGAACGCGGCCTTGAGTAGCGGCGCATCGAACTGCACCCAGCGCACGGACGACTTCGTGTCCGGTAGCAGGACGCAGACCTGCACGTTGGACGATGTCTTCTTCGTGCTCGCGACGGCGGCCGCGGAGACTGCCAGTGCGACAACCCCGATGCCGAGCACGAGGATCAGACCCTTCGTACGAAACTTCTTCACGCTGCTTGCCCTCCTCGCTTTCCACTTCGAGAGCGCCGTGCGGCGTCTCCTGACTGTGCCGCCCGTCACACACACGAGAAAAGCGCCCCTCACCCACCCGTGTCCCGCTCCGGTCGATCGGCGGGCCAGATACTACGCCCCCTCTTGAACTGGTGCAAAGGCGGCGACCGACCGGATCCGAGATAGTGTCGGCCCGTGAAGACCAGTCTCGGCATCTGGGCCTTCGGCGGAATGGCGACGCGGTTCAATCCCGGCGGATACAAGCCGGAACTGGCGAGCATCTCGACGGTAGAGAAGGTCCGCACGGCAGTCGGTGGGCTGGGCGACCTGATCGACGATTACGAATTCCACTATCCGCAGGAGATCTCGCACGACAACCTCGAGGCAGTCCGCGACGCGCTCGACGGACACGGGATCTACTGCATCGCGAGCGGCCTCCATCTCGACCCCCGTTTCGGCAAGGGAGGGTTCTGCTCGCCGGACGACGCGACGCGCGCGGAGGCTCTGCGCCTCACCCGGGACGCGATCGACCTGGCGGCCGATGTCGGCGCGCAAATGATCATCTGGCCGGGGATCGAGGGCTACAACTACCCCTTCCAGACGCCGTACGCCGACTCGTGGACGCGTTTCGTCGACGGCGTCGAAGAGGCCGCCAGGCATGCGCGTGAGCGAGGCGTCACGGTGTTTCTCGAGCACAAGAACTCCGAGCCCGCCATGAAGATCCTCATGCGCAACGTCGGCATGACGCTGCACGTCATCCACACCCTGCGCACCCGTGGCATCTCGAACGTCAAGGTCAACATGGACTGGCAGCACCTGATCATGAACGGCGAGAACCTCGCCGAATATGCGGCGCTTCTGGCCGCCGAAGGGCTGCTCGGCCATCAGCACGCGAACTCCGGCTGGGGCACGTTCGACGACGACAACATGGTCGGCGCGACGGCCTTCATGGAGACACTCGAGCTCGCGCTCGAACTGCGCCGCGCCGGCTACGGCGAAAACGGCGAGCGCCTCGGCTTCGACCTCTATCCGTACACCGAGGATGCGGTCGGGGCCGTGAAGCGGTCGGTGCTTCAGTGGAGATTCATCGACGAGGTCGCCGCCAGGATCGACGAGACGGAGCTGAGACGCGCCCAGCAGGCGAAGGACGCCGTCCGTGCGTACGAGCTCGTGTACGCCGCGCTCGGCGCGTAGTGCCTCTCGTCGGCCTCGACGTCGGCACCTCCGCGGTCAAGGGCGTCGCGATCGACGAAGAAGGGCGCCTGCTCGCCACGGCGAGCGCGGGGTACCCGCTCTCGCGGCCGCAGCCGGGCTGGTCGGAGCAGGAGCCCGAGGACTGGTGGTTCGCCGCGAGAGACGTGCTGGGTCAGCTGCCCGAGGGGCCGGTTGGACTGTCCGGTCAGATGCACGGGCTCGTCGTCCTCGACGCCGAGCACCGTCTGCTGCGCCCTGCGATCCTCTGGAACGACCAGCGCACCGCCGCCGAGTGCGCGGAGATCGAGGAGCGGATCGGGTTGCATCGGCTCCTCGAGCTGACGGGGAACCGCGCACTGCCGGGTTTCACCGCGCCGAAGCTGTTGTGGATGCGGAGGCACGAGCCCGAGCTGTACGGACGGATCCGGCACGTTCTGCTCCCGAAGGACTACGTCCGCCTGCGGCTGACCGACGAGCTCGCGACCGACGTCGCCGATGCCTCCGGGACGCTCCTCTTCGACGTCCGCCGACGCGCCTGGTCGGAGGAGGTCTGCGCGGCGCTCGAGATCCCGCTCGAGTGGCTTCCGTCCGCCCGCGAGTCGACAGAAGTGGCCGGCGCCGGCGATCAGGCAGCAGCCGCGCTCGGCGTCGGCGTCTCGCGGCCGGGGCCAGTCTCGGTGGTGCTGGGGACCTCCGGCGTCGTCTTCGCCGCCCTCCCCGGTTACGAGCACGACCCTCAAGGCCGACTACATGCGTTCTGCCACGCGGTGCCCGACACGTGGCACGCAATGGGCGTGATGCTGAGCGCAGCAGGCTCCGCCGCCTGGCTCCGCGAAGTGCTCGCCGCAGACGTCGCTGTTCTCGAGCAGGAGGCCGAGCGCCTCCCGCCCGAAAGCGAAGGGCTGCTCTTCGCCCCGTACCTCGCAGGCGAGCGCACGCCGCATCCGGATCCCGACGCGCGCGGCGCGTTCGTCGGCCTCTCTGCCCGGCACGATCGCGGTGCGCTCTGGCGAGCGATGCTGGAGGGCGTCGCCTACGGGCTCCGGGACTCCCTCGAACTGCTCCGCGAACTCGGCGCACGGCCCGAGAGCGGCCGCATCTCGGGCGGGGGCGCGCGGAGCGAGCTCTGGCTTCGGATCCTCGCCTCGGTGCTCGAGCTTTCGCTCGAGACGACCGAATCCGAGGAGGGGTCCGCGTTCGGCGCCGCGCTCCTCGCCGGCGTCCGTGCAGGTGTCTTCTCGGACGCCGACGAGGCCGTCTCGCGCTGCGTCCGGACCCGGCGTCGAATCGAGCCGGAGTGGGACTACGGCCGCGGTTACCGGCGCTTCCGCCGGCTCTACCCCACCCTCAGACCCCTGGAGGAGCCTTGACCGACCTGACTGGAAAGACCGCCGTGATCACGGGAGCAAGCCGGGGCATCGGCGCCGCCGTTGCCCGGAGCCTTCACGAGCGCGGGTGCAATCTCGGCCTCGCGTCCCGCAGCGGGAGCGACCTCGGACTCGAGCGCGTCGTCGCGCGTCCCTGCGACGTCCGCGACCTCGATGCACTCGTCGAGCTCTGCGACGCCACCGCCGAACGGTTCGGCGGCATCGACATCGTCGTCCCGAACGCCGGCGTCGGCGCCTACGGGCCCTTCCTCGACCTTTCGCGTGATCACCTCGACGAGATGCTCGATGTGAACCTCAAGGGCACCGTGTACGCCGTCCGCGCGGCGCTTTCCCACATGCTCGGGCGGGAGGGAGACGTCGTCACGCTGGCCTCCGAGGCCGGCCGCCGCGGCCTTCCCTACGAAGCGGTCTACTGCGCGTCGAAGTTCGGACAGGTCGGGCTCACGCGCGCGCTCGACCACGAGCTTCGAGAGCAGGGGATCCGGTGCACCAACGTCTGCCCGGGCGGGGTCGCAACCGATTTCGCGCTCGAAGAAGGACGCGGGCGGCCACACGAGGCGCTCGCCGGAATGATGACCCCGGAGGATGTCGCTGAGATCGTCGTGTTCGCGCTCGAACGTCCTCGGCATCTGCGAATCCTGGAGACCGCGCTCCGGCCGGTGAGCGAGCCGTCATGGGGGTGACCATTCAGACGTGCGCGTCCTCCGAGCGAGAGGGCCGTAGCCGCAGCAACGGCCCTCTCGTTCCCTCGGAGGAACGTGAAATTGCAGCGAGCCTATTACCACCTAATCCCGAGTTCTAATCTTCAGACGCCGTTCCTAAGAGCGCCAGATAATTCTCGACCAATTTGACTGACCATTCAATCGACGCTGGCTTCTCCCAGCGCGTGATCGGATGCGAGCCGTTGACAGCACTTCGGCGCCAGTCCAGACTCCCTGGCCGCGACAGGGGACTAGAGAAGGGAGTTTCGCATGCGTCGTTCGGTAGTTCTCGTGGCCGCGCTCATCGCTGCGGCGGCGTTGGCAGCTGCGTTTGCCGGATCGGCTGGTGCCTACGGCGGCGGGGCGACACACGACACCTGGCAGATCGGCCTTTCCTTCAACTGCGACAGCCCCACCCTCTGCGCCGGGGGACAGGGCGGCTTCTGGGGCTGGGTCGAGCTCGACCGCTGGGCGGACGGCTCGATCACCGGCGACATCAAGGGTGCCGATTGCGGGCACACGACCGGCGGCGGTGGCGCCGGGGCCGGGCCGGTGAATGTCGATGTCTACGCAGCACACATCGACCCGACGAACGGCGATTTCATCGTCGACTCGGCCAGTGACCCGGGCTTCCTCGGCGACTCTGGCATCCCGTCGACGGCCGGCCATTACGCGGCTCATCCGGCGCCGGGAATCACTCAGATCATCAACGTCTCCTACCGAGCGGCCAGATAACGCTCGACCCTTCGGTCGTCCTCCCTCGGTCTTCGCGCCGGGGAGGACGGCTGCGGGCGCTCGGAGTCGACCACCGCGGTGTTGCGGGCCAGCTTGGCCCTCTTGACGAGCCGCCCTGCACGCTCGAGTGCGGCGTCCGCAGTGCGCCCGCCGTCGAGCAACACCGCACCGACCGACGCCGTGATCGTACGAGGCTGGCCGTCGATCCAGAACGGACGACCGGCCAGCAGGAGGCGCAGCCGTTCGGCAAACTCGACGAGCTCGTCTCCTTCCACCTGCGGCGCGAGCACCACGAACTCCTCCCCACCCCAGCGGAACAGCAGGTCGCTCGCGCGCAGCTCACCGCGCAGCCGTTCGTAGACGTCGACGAGCAGAGCGTCGCCGGCCGGATAGCCGTACGTGTCGTTCACCTTCTTGAAGCGGTCTAGGTCGAGGAAGCAGATCGCGGCCGTCCGGCCGCCACGCCTGATCCGCGACTGCTCGGCGCTGAGGGCCTCGGCAAGCGCGTAACGGTTCGGCGCGTTCGTGAGCGCGTCGACGCGCGACCGCGAGCGCTCCGCCGCGAGGGCGCGCTGGAGACGGAGCCTGTAGACGTTCGCGAGCGCCACTACGAGCAGCAGGCTTGCCCCGTACGCAAGGGCGAGCCAAGGCGTCGTCTTCGCCAGGTGGACGAGGACGACGACGAGCGGCGCAGCGACGAGGGCGGCAGCGGCGGTCCGATTGGCTCGACGCACGATCATGTCGACATGTGCACCGCGGACGCAGGCTCTCCTGTCACCCGATCGAGTGAACGTCTCGTACATCCACCGGTCGCTTGACATTGGACAGCGTTGTCTGATTTATTACCTCGGACACCGACGCCCGATTTAAGGAGCCGATCATGCATCACAGGTCCAAGCACTCACACCAGGCAATCGCGAGCAGCACCGACGACTGCGCCAACGAGCCTCGCCGCTGGCTTCTCCCGGTGCTCCTCGTCGCTCAGCTCATGGTCATCCTCGACATCACGGCCGTGAACATCGCCCTGCCCCACATCGCCACCGACCTGCAACTGAGCGGCTCCCGGATCAGCTGGACGATCACGAGCTACTCGCTGATCTTCGGCAGCCTCCTGCTCTTCGGCGGCCGCGCCTCCGACCTCCTCGGACGCCGCCGCATGTTCGTGACCGGCCTCACCGTCTTCACCGCCTCGTCATTCGCCGCGGCGATGGCCGGCACCGCGGCGGCGCTCTTCGCCGCCCGCGCCGGCCAGGGTCTCGGCGCCGCGCTCCTCTCCCCCGCGGCTCTCTCGATCATCACGTCCTCGTTCGACGGACCCCGGCGCACGAAGGCACTCGCCGCCTGGGGCGCAATCGGCGGAGCGGGCGCGGCGATCGGCGTTCTCGTCGGCGGCATGCTGACCCAGTTCACCGACTGGCGGACGATCTTCTACGTCAATCTTCCCGTCGCAGCGATGCTTCTCTTCGCGTCGCTTCGGATCGTGCCGGCCGATACCGCGAAGCCGCGCTGGCGCGGGCTCGACCTTCCGGGAGCGGCCCTCGCGACCACCAGCCTCGGCGCGATCGTCTTCGGGATCACCCAGGCCGACTCGGCCGGATGGACGTCGATCCAGACGCACCTCTGCGGTCTCGGCGGTCTGGCCGGCCTCGCGGCGTTCGCGGTCTACGAGCTCCACATCGACACCCCGCTGCTCAACGTCCGCCGCGTGGCCGACCGGGCAGTGGGCGGCGGCCTCGTCCTCATGCTGGCCGTCGCGGGCTCGATCTTCGGGCTCTTCCTGCTCTGCTCGCTCTACCTGCAGAACGTGCTCGGGTGGGGCCCGCTCACCGCCGGCCTCGCGTTCATCCCACTCGCGCTCGCCGCCGGAATCGGCGCGCACGCCTCGGGGCACATCGTCGCCAGGCACGGTGTCCGCGGCCCGCTCGCCGGCGCCTTCGCCTTCGCAGCGGTCGGACTGTTCCTGCTCTCCCGCGTCGGCGAGGCCGGCAGCTACGCCGGCAGCGTGCTCCCCGGCATGTTGATCGCAGGTCTCGGCCTCGGCGTCGCAACGGTGACCGTTTCGATGTCGATCCTGGTCGGAACGCGTGAGGAGGAGAGCGGCATGATCTCCGGCCTCAACTCGACCGGTCACGAGATCGGCGGCACGCTCGGCATCGCGATCTTCTCGACGATCGCCGCCGGAGGCACCGGGGCGATCCTCGGCCCGCACGCGGCGTCCGGGATCGGGCACGCGTTCTTGATCGCCGCCGCCGTCGCTACGCTCGGCAGCCTCGTGGCGATTGCCGTCCTCCCCCGCGCGCAGCACTTCCTGCCCAAGCTGCGGCTGAGCCCGCAGGCGATTCCCGTCCACTGATCGATGAGCAACACGAAGACGAAGAGCCCGGCCAGAGCGTCCGCCCGGAAACGCCGAGCGGACGCCGAGCGCAGCATCGCCTCCATCATCGACGCCGCCCTCGAAGCGCTTGCGCTCGACCCGGACGCGAGCATGGCCGAGATCGCCCGCCGCGCCGGCGTGGTGCGGGCGACGGTGTACATGCACTTCCCCACCCGCGAGTCGCTGCTCGACGCGGTCATGGAGCATGCTGTCGGGCAGGTCGCGGAGGCGACGAGCGGCGCCGAGCCGACGCAAGGCGAGCCGGAGGAAGCACTGGAACGCGTGCTCCGCGCTACCTGGCACAAGCTCAGCGACTTCCACACGTTGCTGGCGATCAACACGAGCCGCCTCCCGGCGAGCGAACTCCACCGCCGCCACGAGCCCGTCATGAGCCTGTTCGTGCCGCTGATCGAACGCGGCCAGGAGAAGGGCGTCTTTCGGAGCGACCTCCCCGTCGCCTGGCATCTCGCGATGGTTCGCGCGATCGCACATGCCGCAAGCGCGGAGGTTCGCAGCGGCCGGATCGAGGAGTCGAGCGTCGAGGACGCGCTGATCGCGACCGCGCTCAACGCGCTCAGCCCGAGCTGAGCAAGAAATGCGCGACGGCGGCACGGCCCGGCGCCGGCCTTCCGAGGCGAGGCGGGCGCCGGCCGGCGCCCGCCTCCTACGCTCTCGCTACTTGAGGATCGTGTCGCAGTACGTCCCGCCGGAGAAGATGCCGTCCTCCGGGCAGTCCGTGACCTGGTCGAACTGCGTCGCCATGCCGTAGTCGTTGACGGTGTCGGGGTAGTCGACGCCGTAGTTGATGGCGCCGCCCGAGTTCGTCGAGAACCACGGATAGATGCAGTACGGCCCGCCGTAGCCCGCACAATCGGTGGGCCCGACGAACGAGTCGCCGAGAACCTCGGCGATCCCGCCTGTGTCCGAGACCGCAGCCCAGTTCTCCTGGTGCGAGCCGTCGCCGAACGTGACGCCGGAGATCCGGATCGGCGTGAAGCCGGCCCAGCTGTCGTTGTTGAACGAGTCGCAGAACGTCTGGCCCGGCACGCAGAACTGAAGCGGATGCGCGCCGTAGAGGTCCGCGTGCCCGATCTCCCAGACGAACGACATCGGGGTATCCCAGACGGCGCCCCAGTCGAGCGCGTTGCCGATCTCGTTCGTGCTGAACGCGGGGGTCAGCGGCCCGTCGCTCGGACTGATGAGCACCATCACGCTCGAGCGCTCGTTGGTCGTGATGTCGGTGACCTGCTCCCGGTAGGCCGAATCCCCCGAGGGCGCCCAGATGTGGACGTCGACGACGTCGAGGGCGTGCATGACGAACGGGTTCTTGCCGGAGCGGTCGGTGAGCATCCCGTTGAAGGCGGCCGGCTCGGCGATGCCCTGTCCCTGCTTCCTGAGCGTCCAGACCGGCGAGCACGCCGTGTAGGTGTCCGGCGCGTGCACGAGGGAGAAGCCGCCGTTCGAGAAGCAGTTCTTGGTGAACGAGTCGGGATAGAACTGCAGCTCCAGGAAGCCTTCCTGGCCGATCTTGTGCGGGTTGGAGTCCTTGACCGCCCCGCCGAACCAGAATGTCGGCCCGACGGCCGACACCGGAACCGTCCCGTCCTTCGGCAACTGGACGTGCCACGTGACGTTCCACGCGGAGCGCGGCGCCGAGGACACGGGGTCGAGCTCGGGCTCGTCGTGTCCGGTACATCCCGAGGTGTAGTACTCGGCCAAGTTGGCATCGTCGAGACCACCGGGAATGTGCGCGAGACAGCCGGCCGTGGTCGCGCCGACGTTCCCCGCCGTGACGGTCGCCGAGCCGGTGCCTGTGCCGCCACTCGCGGACGCGCTCAGCGCGAGCACGGACGCGAAAGCGGCCGCCAGCACGGCGAATCTCACTCGATACATACGCCTCCCCTTCTCATCGCCTGGTTCCCCTGGCACCGCAGAGAATATGGAACCGCGAACGGTCTAAGCCAGTGGGACGGGTTCGAGGGCGGCGCCTACTCGCGCAGATGCGGGACGAACCGGGGATCGAGCGCCGCGAGCCCCAGAGCGGCGAGCGCCGCGCCGGCGACCGCGGGCAACGCCACAGCGACGGAGAGTGGCGTGAGCAGGAAGAACTCGCGGGCGAACGGCGTGAGCAAGACGGCGACGTAGCCGGCCAGCAGCGTCGCAACGAGGAGCGCGACTGCACTGCTGCGACGGCGTCCCTCGGCCTCGAGGGCGAGAATCAGATAGAGCCCCACGAGGACGAGCGTCGTCGTCGCCACGGTGCGCGCTTCACGAACGCCGAGGTCGAGGACGTTCAGGGCGAAGAAGTAGCTGGAGAGCACCCCGAGACCGGCGGCCGTGCCGGCCGGAAGCGAGAAACGGGCCAGCTCCCGGAGGAAACCCTGCGAGCTGTAGCCGCCGCGGCTGGGTGCGAGCGCGAGGAAGAAGCCGGGGATCCCGATCGTGAGGGAGGCGGCGAGGGTGAGGTGGCGCGGCAGCAGCGGGTAGGCGATCGGCGTGAGCCCGACGGAGAGGACGAGGAACGCGGCGAAGGCCGACTTCGTGACGAAGAGCTTCGCCACCCGCTGGACGTTCCGCAGGATCTTGCGGCCCTCGGCGACCATCGCGGGCACTGCGGAGAACTCGCTGTCGACGAGGACGACGTCCGCGACGGCGCGCGCCATCTGGGTGCCGCTGCCCTGGGCGATCGCGAGCCGTGCCGCCTTGAGCGCCGGCACGTCGTTCACGCCGTCTCCCACCATCGCCACGTAGCGCCCGGCGTCGCGGAGCGCCTCGACCACCCGTCGTTTCTCCTCCGGAGCGATGCGGCCGAAGATCGTCGTACGGAGAACGAGGCGACGTAGCTCCTCTTCGTCGCCGGGAAGCTGCGAGGCGTCGACGGCGGCGCCCTCGATCCCCGCGTCGTGCGCGATCGAGGCGACCGTTTCCGGCCGGTCGCCGGAAAGGACCTTCAGCTCGACCCCCTGGCTCTGCAGCCACGAGACCGTTGCGCGCGTCTCCGGCCGGAGGTCCTCGCTCAGCAGGACGAGCCCGCGGGCATCCGGGTGAGGATCGTCGAGCTCCGCAGCCGTGCCGAAGGCGAGCACGCGCCGTCCGTCGGCTGCTCCGCGCGCCGCATCGGCTGCGAGCTCGCCGAGGCTGAAGTGCTCGGGAGCGCCGAGCACGTAGCCGACACCGTGGAGCCGTTGGCCGCCGAACCGGCGCCGGGACGAGAACGGCAGCTCGTCTTCGGCGGCGACCCGAGCCGCGGGATAGGCGGCGGCGATCGCCTCCAGCGTTCCGTTCCTCGTCCCGGCCGCTGCGGCGTACATCCCCAGCTCCTGCGCGAGCGAGCCCGGGCCGACGAGCTCGACGACGCGCAGGCGCGGCTGCGTCAGGGTTCCCGTCTTGTCCAGGCACACGACGTCCACCGAGGCGAGCGACTCGGTTGCGTTGAGCTGTTGGGCGAGAGCGCCGAGCCGAGCCATGCGCAGAGCCGCGACGGCGTAGGTCAGGCTCGCGAGGAGGATCAGCCCTTCCGGGATCAGCGTGACGACGGCGGCGACGGAGGTCGGGACTGCGGTGCCGACGGCGGCGTGACGGTGCCAGAGCGCGTATCCGAGGACGGCACCGAGGGGGACGAGCACCGCGACGAGGACGAAGAGGAGGCGGTTCAGTGCACGCTCGAGCGGCGAGCGAGGATGGCGGAACGATCGAGCCTGGCCGGTCAATCGCTCCGCATAGCTGTCGCGGCCGACCGCGCTGACCACGTACTCCCCCACGCCTTCGACCACGAACGAGCCCGAGCGCACGCCGTCTCCCGCCGTCCTCTGCACCGGCCGCGACTCGCCGGTGAGGATCGACTCGTCGAGTTGGAGCCACTGCGTCCACTGAAGTGACCCGTCGGCGACGATCTGGTCTCCCGGTCCCGCGCGCACGAGATCGCCGACGACGACCTCCTCGACGGGCATCTGGTTCGCCTCCCCGTCCCTCACGACGGTGGCGTGCGGGGCGACGAGGGCGCTGAGCCTGTCGAGCGCTCGCTTGGCCCGTACTTCCTGTCCCGTTCCGATCGTCGCGTTCGCAACCAGGACGCCGAGGAAGAGCGCGTCCTGCCATTCCCCGAAGGCGAGCGTCGCAGCGCCCGCCACGCCGAGGATGAGGTTGAAGACGGTGAAGACGTTGGCCCGGACGATGCTCGCGTAGGAGCGGCTGCTGCGGCGTGCGGACGGCGGATTGCTCGCGGCCAGCCGCCGCGCTGCCTCGACCCGGGAGAGCCCGCGAGAGCGCTCGGCGCTCGTCGACGGCACGAGGGATGGGGTTGCGAGCATGACTGCGGTCCTCTCCCTCTTGTACCGCGGCGGGGGCGGCGGCGATTCGGCGGAAACCCGCTGACTGTCTGCGGCCAACTCCCGAGGCCGGCGAAGCCCCCGGAGCGGAGCATGAAGAAGATGGCTGAAGTACGTGCAGATACGGGCTGAGGCGAGGGCGTCGTGCAGACGGCAGTCGGACTCTCCCTCGCCCTCGTCTCCGCCATCCTCGTCAACTGGGCGTATGCGCGCGAGCATGACGCAGCGGCCGAGATGCCGCGCTTCTCGCCGCGTCGACCGGTCGAGTTCGTGCGGCTTCTGCTCGCCGACCGGTTCTGGGTGCGAGCGTTCGCCACCGAGAGCATCGGCTGGCTGATCTACGTCGCTGCCTTGCGGCTTGCGCCGCTGTCTCTCGTCCAGGCGGTCTGCGCTTCCGGAATCGCGGTCCTGGCGCTGGTCAGCGTGCAGGGGCGGCCGGGACGACTTGCCGCGCACGAGCGACTCGCGGTGCTTCTGGCCCTCGGCGGCCTCGTTCTCCTCTCCCTGTCGATCGTCGGCACCCATCAGGCCGACCATCCTCCCCACCCCGCCGCGGTCGCTTTGTGGCTCGGGCTCCTCCTGGCCGCCGCGGTCGGGCTCGGCCGGAGGAGATCCGGTCTCGCGGTCGGGCCGGCACTCGGCCTGACGGCAGGGCTCCTCTTCGCCGGCGGTGACATCTCGGCCAAGCTCGTCGTCTACGGCGGCCCCTGGCTCGCGGCGGCAGCGACGCTCGTCGTCTTCTACGGCCTCGGGACGAGCGTCCTCCAGAGCTCGTTCCAGCATGCGGACGCACTCACCGGAGCCGGTCTCGCGACGCTGGCCACGAACGCGGTCCCCATCGCAGCCGGCTTCGTCGTCTTCGGCGAGCAGCTACCGCACGGCACGAAGGGCACGCTGCAGGTGGCTTCCTTCGGCCTCCTCGTGCTGAGCGGCGTACTGCTCGCGCGAGTGCCGAGGAGGAGCTCGGCCGCCGCGCGACCGCGCGGGCCGGCGATCTCCGTGGATGCGGTGCGCCGGCACGGCCGGCGCCTCGTCGCAGCCACGGCTCTGGCCGGCGTCTTGGGAGGCATCGTTCTGTTCGCGCTGGGCCAGCGGCTGGCCGCGGACTGGTTCTGGGCGGCAACGACGGCGCTGCTCCTCGGACCGCTTGCGCTCTCCGTTCTCCGCTCGCTCCTGCGTCGGGATGTCGGCGTCGACGCGATCGCGCTCGTGGCGATGGCAGGTGCGCTCGGGCTCGGCGAGTACCTGGCCGGAGCGGTGATCGCGCTCATGCTCGCGGGCGGCAACGCCCTCGAGGAGACGGCCAACCGGCGCGCCAAGCGCGAGCTGACAGCGTTGGTCGATCGCGCCCCGCGGGTCGCGCTGCTACGGCGCGGGGACGAGGTGATCAAGGTCGACGTCGACCAGGTAGGCGTCGGCGACCGCATCCTCGTACGTGCGGGCGAAGTCGTTCCGGTGGACGGGATGGTCGAAAGCGAGGAGGCGATCGTCGACGAGTCGGCGCTCACCGGTGAGCCGCTGCCGGTCACGGTGCGCCGCGGCGGACAGGTACGCAGTGGGACGACGAGCGCAGGGGCGCCGTTCGAGGTGACGGCGATCCGGCCGGCGGCCGAGAGCGCCTACGCCGCGCTCGTGCGACTCGTCGAGCATGCGGAGCAGGAGCGAGCGCCGTTCGTCCGTCTCGCCGACCGCTATGCGGCGATCTTCCTCCCCGTCACGACCGCCGTCGCGGGAATCGCCTGGGCGGTCTCGGGAGATGCCGTCCGGGCTCTCGCCGTCTTCGTCGTGGCCACTCCGTGCCCACTCATCCTCGCCGCGCCGATCGCGCTCATGTCGGGTCTCTCCCGGTGCGCGCGCGCCGGCATCGTCGTCAAGGGAGCCGCCACGATCGAACAGCTCGGCGAAGCGCACTCCGTGCTCCTCGACAAGACCGGCACCGTCACGCTCGGCCACCCGGAGCTCGAGCGCGTCGCACCGCTCGACGGCATGGATCCCGACGAGACGCTCCGCCTTGCAGCGAGTGTCGATCAGCTCTCCTCGCATCCCCTCGCCCATGCCCTCGTTGCGGGAGCCGGCGCCAGGGGACTCCACCTCGAGCTGCCGGGGCACGTCCGCGAGTCCTTCGGCCGCGGGATCTCCGGCGAGGTCGACGGCCACGAGGTGCTGGTCGGCAGCTGGAACTGGCTGAACGAGCACGGGATCGAGGCCACCGTCCCCGCGGAGCTCGACGGCGCGGCGAAGGTCCTGGTCGCCGTGGACGGCCGGCCGGTCGGCGTCGCGCTGATCGGCGACCGTCTGCGCGCCGACGCGGGCCGGCTCGTTCCGCGGCTCCGCGAGGCAGGCATCCGACACGTCGCTCTCGTCACCGGCGACAAGGCTGCGACGGCCGACGAGGTCGGCGCAACGCTGGGAGTCGATCGCGTCTACTCCGAGCAGAGCCCTGCAGAGAAGCTCGAGATCGTGCGGGCACTCCAGTCGCAGCCCGAGCTGCACTCGATCGTGATGGTCGGAGACGGCATCAACGACGCTCCGGCGCTTGCACTCGCGGACGTGGGCGTCGCGATGGGGTCCGCCGGTGCCACCGTCTCCTCCGAGACCGCGGACGCCGTGATCCTCGTCGACCGGGTCGACCGCATCGCGGAGGCGGTTCGGTTCAGCCGCCGCGCCATGTACATCGCCCGGCAGAGCGTCCTCCTCGGACTCGGCGCCTCACTCTGCGCGATGGGCTTCGCCGCGGCCGGCTACCTGCCGCCGGTCGCCGGCGCGCTCCTGCAGGAAGGAATCGACGTCGCCGTGATCCTCAATGCGCTACGCGCCCTCACCGATTCACCGGAGGTGAAGCCATGACCGCCACACGCACATCCAGACCCGCAACCGACCTCACGCAGCCGTCCGTCTTCGAGCGGATCCTCGTCGGCGTCGACGGCGGAAAGCTGTCCTTCGACGCCTGTCGCCAGGCCTCTCTTCTCGCCTCCCCGGAGACGGTCATCGAGGCAGCGACGGTGACGCTGTTCCCGCCGGCCACGGCGGCCGCGCTTGGCGCGAACGAGCTCGCTGCGGATCTCGAAGAGACCGCAGGATCGGCGCTCCTCGCAGCGCGACAGATCCTCGGCCCCCACGCCGAGCTGCGCCGGCTGGAGGGCATCACGGTCGAAGTCCTGCTCGAGGAGGTGAAGCGGACGAAGCCGACCCTGCTCGCCATCGGTGCGCCCGAGCACCCGCGGGTCGAGGAGATCGTCTTCGGAGGAGTGGGCGGCGAGCTGCTGCACCAGGCGCGATGCTCGGTGCTGCTCGCGCGGCCGACTGCGGACGAGCGGAGCTTCCCGCGCACCATCGTCGTCGGCCTCGACGGCTCGAAGCAGGCCGAGCGTGCCTACGCGGTCGCACGCGAGATCGCGGAGCGGAGGCACAGCATGGTGCAGACCGTGGTTGCGCTCGGGGGCAAGCGCGTCGCCCTCGGCGAGATCGCGAAGCGCCACCGCGGCGTCGAGACGTCGCCGGCGTGCCCCGTCCCGGCCCTCGTCGCGGCTTCGGACTGTGCCGACCTTCTCGTCGTGGGCAGCCGTGGCCTCCACGGCCCGCGGGCGCTCGGCAGCGTGTCCGAACGCGTGGCCCACCGCGCCCCCTGCTCGGTGCTCGTCGTCCGCTAAAGCCGGTGAGCGGTCCTACGCCGTCTCCGGGGGTTCCGCGAAAGCACGGATGCGCTGCCAGCCGCGTCGTGGTTCCCTCTGAGGCAAAGGAGGTTCGATGGAAACCCTTGTGACCCCCACCGACCGAGAGCGCGCCGAGCAGCACGCGGCGGAGGCAGAGCGGCTGCTCAAGGGCAAGCTCGGAATCGTGACGAACTACGTCAAGGCACAGGTGCACGCGACGCTCGCGCTGTACTACGCCGGCCGGAACCGCTAGCTCATCGGCACCTGCCGCAGCAGGTTCGGCCTGATCCGCTCGAGAATCTCGCGGAGGCTGTCACCGGTCGCGGTGATCCCGTGATTGCGTAGCCCGACCACCGCGTGCGCCGGATCCGGCGCAGCCCTGACGAGCGCGGCGACGCTCTCGGCGAGCTCCTCGGTGCCGCACGGATAGTTCACGTCGGTCGCCTCGATTCCCTCGATCCACGCGTGCAGGTGGAGGATCGCCCCGACCGTCGGGTTCTCGCGGTAGATCATCCAGTGCTCGATCGCATCGACGGAGACCCGGCGCGGCTCCACGTCCGGCGGCACGCTGAGCACGATCCTGCCCGCCTCGGCGTCGTACCCGGAGACGAGCAGGATGTCGCGTCCCGGCTCGTCCAGCTTCGCCTTGTCGACGCCGCTCGCGCTCATCCAGAACCGCGTGGCATCGAGGCGGGCCGAGAGGTTGCCGTAGGAGAGGCCGCCGATCGCGTACAGCCGCTTGATCCGGCGCAGGTCGTCGGCGCTCACGAGATCCTCGACGGGGAACGGCGCCGGGAGAAGGTCGAGCTCGCCCAGCCGACGGCCGACGTCCGCGAGTTCCCGTGTCACCGCGTCGCCTTCCCAGAGCTCGGGCTCGAGGTCGCGGCGGAACTCGTTGTCGATCACGAGATGCGAGGTGGCGAGCGGCTCGAGGCGCGCGACGACCTCGGCCGCGAGGCCTTCGCCCTCCGGCACGAGGTAGTTGCCGCGTTCCATCGTCGTGAAGAAGACGCCGTGGCCCGGCACGTAGCACAGGCTGATGTTCGCGAGCGCGCGCACCAGCATCGGATACGTCTCGCGCAGCGGATCCTCGGGGGCCTCCTGGAGGCTCCAGAGAGCCGCGACGAAGGTTCCTCTCGCGCGACGACGGAACGGGCGCGGCTGCTCGCGGTCGACGAGGTTGAGCACGATTCCGGCCTCCGTCTCCTCCGAAGCGCGCACGAACCCGCGGCGCTCCAGCGCTTCGACGAGGGCCGCCGCGAGGTCGCCCAGAGCGCCGTCGGCTGCTCCTATCGTCGCGAACCCGGTCGAGCCGCGGCGGACGTCTGCGACGGCGCCGATTTCTCTGAGGTCGCTTCCGGCCACGCGACAATCTTGGTCGGGCCGTCCTCGATCCCGCCTCCGTAGATCCCCGTAACTATGAGGTTTGCGCGCGTGGACGACGACCGTGTCGCTTCCCGCCACGGTATCCGCGAGGGCCGTGACTCGACGCACGCATTTTCGCGCAGCGCGACGCGCCGAGAGACCTCATCCGCGGGCCCTGCGAGAATCTCTTGGTGGCCCCCTACACGTGGACAGTCCGCGAGGGATCGCTCGACGGCCCCGTGGTCATGAGGGAGTACATCTACGACGTCCCGGACAAGGAGCCGGTCGAGGGGCAGCAGCTCTACCTCTCCGACGGGTCCGGCCCCTGGCGCGTCAGCTTTCGCGAACTCGTGCCTGCGATGCCTCGCTCGCCTTACAACCTCCTCGTCGTCGAGCGAGTCGATTGATCCGCACGGGTCGGTAGAGTCAGCGGGTCAGCTGAAACGAGGCAGTGAAGCGCTGCGGACCGAAACCCAGGCGTTCTCGGCCTGGCACATCGGACACCGTTCCGGGGGTACTGAACGCACTACTCCATAGCCACACCTTGGACAGCTGAGATTGAGCTTGCCGCGGGTTCCGTACCCGGACGGCTCGGCCGGCGGTCGATCACGTTGTTCCATCGCCTCGAGCGTGCCGACTGTCGAATCGCGCGCCAATGGGCTCCTGACTCCATTCCGTGCCGATGACGGCCGGGCGCCGCTAGGCACGGAGCACGCGCCGCGCGCCCTCGATCAGCAGCGCGAGCGCCGCAGCGAGCCCGAAGGCGAGCAGCAGCCCGTGCAGCGGCTCGTCCGCGAACGCCTTGCCTCCGACGAGGCCGATCACGCTCGCGTACGCCGCCCAGAGGAGGCACGCCGACAGGTCGTAGGCGGCGAAACGCCGCCACGCCAGGCCGACGAGGCCGGCGGACAGCATCGTGGCCGTCCGGCCGCCGGGGATGAACCGCGACGCCACGATGATCGTGGCCGACCGCTCACGCAGCATCCGCTCCCCACGGTCGAACCGTGCGCGCCACCTGGGCGAGTGGAGGAGGCGTCCCACCACCCGGCCCTGTCCGGCCCGCCCGATCAGGTACGCGACGTTGTCGCCGATCGCCGCGCCCCCCGCCCCGGCGATCAGCACGAGCAGAAAGACGAGGTCTCCGGCTCCTGCAAGCGCGGCCGCGGCGACCACGGTCGCCTCGCTCGGGACGAGCGGGAACACCGCGTCGAGCGCCGCGATCCCGAGGATCAGGGCATAGACCCAGCTGGACTGGGTGACGACGTCGACCAGGGACTGGAACACGCGATCAGGCTGAGCCCCCGGCGAGCACCGCCTTCAGCTCGGCGATCGCGTTCTCGCCGACCGCGGCCACGATCTCAGGACGCTCGAGAAGCCGTGCACGCTCGCCCGGCGTCGACCAGGCGAGGACGTAGGGATCCTCGAGGATCTCGCCAAAGGCCCGTCCCTTTCGATGTTCGCGGAGCACGTATCGCTGCACGTACTGCTCGCGCCTCGTGGTCCCGAACAGGGACTTGAACGGACTTCTTCGCAACACAGGGGCTCGCATCTTCGTCCTCCTCGTCGATCGTCTTCACCCGCCGGGACGCACGATCCGCTGTGCGCCACTGACTCCAATGGTTCCGCCTGGAGCACCCGGCGACCATGGGCTCCCCACCCGATCTGGAGCAGGTCATCGCCCCAGTCCTGGCCCCACCGCCCTCTGCAAATGGGGGCAGCGCCCCATCGCGCAGCGAGCGTGCGCCGGTCACCCTGAGAGAGATCGTGCAGACGAACGGACCGGAGGAGGAACAATGACCGGAGGGACTGTTGTATGCGGGGTGACCGAAAGCCCCGACGGCCGGGGTGCGGCCGAGCTGGCGCGCGCGCTCGGTGCGCGCCTGGGGCTACGGCTGGTGCTCGTACACGTCGTCGACGGCGTGCCCGCGGGCACCCACGAGAGCCTGTCCGCCCGGCAGCGACAGGCTGGAGCCGAGCGGACCCTCGACCAGATCGCCCACGGCATGGACGAACGCGCCGAGAAGCGGGTCATGGTCGGAGACCGCGCCGACGCCCTCGCGAGGGTCGCTGCGGAGGAGGGCGCCGACCTCATCGTGATCGGTTCGAGGCCTGCAGGCCTCGGCAATCGCAAGCTGCGCTGCACGCTCGCGCGCGAGCTCGAGGCCGCCACGCCGATCCCTGTCGTCGTCGCACCGCCGACGACACGGGAGCGCACGAACCACCGCCTCGCGGTCGCAGCCGGCGCGTCTACGCGCTAGTACGCTCGGCAACAATTCGACGACCGATGCATTTCTCTCGGCTTCCCCTGCTCTGGCGGGTCTTCGCCATCAACGCGGCGCTGCTGGTCGCCGCGACGTTGCTGCTCGCGCTCACGCCGATCACGATCCACGCCAGGATCGCGATCGTCGAGGGCCTCGACCTCGCGGTCGCGCTGGTCGTGATGCTCGCCGCCAATCTCCTGCTGCTCCGACAAACGCTTCGTCCGATCGACCGTCTCGTGGAGCGGATGCGCAAGATCGATCTTCTCCAACCGGGCCAGCGGATCCCCGAACGCGGCGGCGTCGAGGTCGCCGAGCTGACGCACACGTTCAACGAGATGCTCGACCGGCTGGAGACCGAGCGGCGCGAGAGCGGGCAACGGGCGCTGCGCGCGCAGGAGGCAGAACGGCGCCGCATCGCCAGCGGCCTCCACGACGAGGTCGGGCAGGTTCTGACCGGGGTCCTGCTCCGTCTCGACGACGACGAGACCAAGCAGGCGGTGCGGCAGGCGCTCGAGGAGGTGCGGAGGATCGGGCGAGAGCTGCGCCCGGAGATGCTCGAACAGCTGGGGCTCGTCAGCGCGCTGACGGAGCTCTCGCGGAGGTTCGCGGACTCGAGCGGCGCCCGCGTCGACCGGCAGTTCGCCACCGACCTGCCGCCGCTCTCGGACGAGGCCGAGCTCGCCGTCTATCGCGTGGCACAGGAAAGCCTCACGAACATCGCCAGGCATGCCGACGCGTCCCGGGTCGAGATCGCCCTCCAGCCAGGAGCGGAGAGCGTCGTCCTCCGGGTCTCCGACGACGGACGCGGAATTCCCGGTCCCGATGCCTCCGCGCTCAACGGGCACAGCGGCCTGCGCGGCATGCGTGAGCGTGCACTTCTCGTCGGCGGCGCGCTCGCGATCAAGCGCGGGACTGACGGAGGCGTCGAGGTGAGGTTCGAAGTGCCGGCGGAAGAGCGCTGATGCCGATCCCGCTCGTGACCCGCATCCTCGTCGCCGACGACCATCCGATCGTCCGCTCCGGACTGAAGAAGGTCATCGACGCGCAGGCCGACATGGAGGTCGTCGCGGAAGCCGCAGACGGCGCCGAGGCCGTGAAGAAGGCGCTGGCGGACGAGATCCATCTCGCGATCCTCGACGTCTCGATGCCGAAGACCACGGGCATCCAGGCCGCGGACGAGCTGCACAAGCGCAAGCCCGAGCTGAAGCTCCTCATGCTGTCGATGTACGACAGCGAGCAGTTCCTGTTCGAGTCGCTCAAGGCAGGCGCCTCCGGCTACGTGCTCAAGTCGGACGCCGACCAGGACATCGTCGAGGCGGTGCGGCGGACGATGCGCGGCCAGTCCTTCCTCTATCCGTCGGCGATCTCCACGCTCGTCAAGGATTTCGTCGAGCGTGACCGACCGGAAGAGGAGCAGTTCGACGTCCTCACTCCCCGCGAGCTGCAGGTCCTGAAGCTGATCGCGGAGGCCTACACGTCGAAGCAGATCGCCCAGGAGCTGGTGATCAGCGTCAAGACCGTCGAGCGGCACCGGCAGAACATCCTCGACAAGCTCGGCATGAGCGACCGCGTGGAGCTCACCCGCTACGCGATCCGGCGCGGCCTGATCCAGCCGTAAGGAGGAATCTGACGGCGAATACGCCGCCGACGGAGAGGTCTCGATTCGCGCGCCACTCGGATCGGCGCTCCTCGGACGTCACGTCGGCGACAGTGGTTTCGGCGGAAGGCCCCCGGCTGGAGATCGTCGAGATCGAGGCCCGAGCCGGCCTACGCGGCAACCCTGCGAGCCGGAAGCTCCACCGCCAGGACTTCGAAGCCGAGCCGGCCGCGCGGAGCGTCGACCGCAGCGATCTCGCCCTTGCGCCGGCCGACGAGTGCGCGGCCGAGCGGCGAGGCGACCGAGATCCGGCCGGCCGCCAGATCCCCCTCGAGCTGTCCCACGAGCTCGAGCTCGAGCGAGTGCCCGGAGCCGAGCTCGCGCACGCGGACGCGCTCACCGACGTCGATGCGGCCGTTGGCCCGCGGCTTGACGACTCGAGCGGCGCGCAGCCTCCCCTGGATCTGGCCGATGCGCCGCTCGAGCTGGAGCTTCTCCTCCCGCGCATCCAGGTACTCCGTGTTCTGAGCCAGATTCGCCTCGGTCGAGGTCGCCCGCCGCAGCCGGTCTGCCACCCGACGCCGCTCCTCGTTCTTGAGCCGCTCGAGCTCCGCATTCAGCCGGGCGTATCCCTTGCTCGTGATCACCAACTCGTGCATCTCGCTCTGCTCCTTTCGATCAGGATCGACTCGAAGCAGCGTCGCTGCACGAGGCGAGCACGGCGATGGGGTCGAGACACCATCTTTGACGCGTTCTCTACGCGCGGGCGCGGCCACGCGGTCGTGCACGAGCTCCACGCCCACTAGGTGCGGTCCCTCGCCGCGGCGAGTCGGTCAGGGGATCTCGTTCCGGACGACGTCGAAGCGGCGGAGACGCAGGCTGTTGCTGACGACGAAGACGCTCGAGAACGCCATGGCCGCTCCCGCGATGATCGGGTTGAGGTAGCCGCTGGCCGCGAGTGGCAGGGCAGCGACGTTGTAGGCGAAGGCCCAGAAGAGGTTTCCCTTGATCGTCCGGAGCGTTCGGCGGGCAAGCCGGATCGCGTCGCCTGCGGCCTGGAGGTTGCCGCTGACGAGCGTGAGGTCGCTCGCCTCGATCGCGATGTCGGTTCCGGTGCCGATGGCGAGGCCGAGATCGGCCTGTGCGAGAGCCGGTGCGTCGTTGACGCCGTCCCCGACCATCGCAACGACATGTCCCTCGTCCTGGAGGCGACTCACCACCGCAGCCTTGTCGGCGGGGAGCACCTCGGCGATCACGTCCTCGATGCCGACCTCTGCGGCGACGACGCGGGCGGTGTGCTCGTTGTCGCCGGTGAGGAGGACCGGCCGCAGGCCGAGCCGCCGCAGCTCCGCGACAGCTGCGGCGCTGGTGGGCTTCACCGTGTCGGCGACCACGAGGACGACGCGGACTCCGCCGTCCCAGGCGGCAGCGATGGCCGTCCGGCCGGCTGCCTGAGCCTCCCGCAGCGCCGTGTCCAACTCGGGCGGCAGCTCGACGCCCCACTCCTGCAACAGCGCCGGCCGGCCCGCGACGACGGCGTGCCCGTCCACGACGCCTTCGACGCCGAGGCCGTCCCGGTTCCGGAACGAATCGACGGTGGCAAGCGTCGTGCGGGCGGCTGCCGCGTCGGCGATCGCGCGCGCGATCGGATGCTCGGAGGCGTGCTCGAGCGAGCCGACGAGATGAAGGGCTCGCTCGGGATCGACACCCTCGGCAGGGACGATGTCGACGAGGCTCATCGTGCCGGTGGTGACGGTGCCGGTCTTGTCGAGCACGATGCTGTCGATCCGGCGGGTCGACTCGAGAACCTGCGGGCCTTTGATCAGGAGACCGAGCTGAGCACCTCGGCCGGCGCCGACCATCAGCGCCGTCGGGGTTGCGAGCCCCAGGGCACAGGGGCAGGCGATGATCAGGACGGCGACCGCGGCAGTGAACGCGAAGGTCGCACCCGCGCCGTTTGCGAGCCAGAAGCCGAGCGCTGCGACGGCGATCCCGATCACGATCGGCACGAACACCCCGGCGATGCGGTCGGCGAGCCGCTGCACTGGAGCCTTGCCCATCTGCGCGTTCTCGACGAGGCGCGCGATCTGGGAGAGCGCGGTATCGGCTCCGACCTTGGTCGCCCTGACGACCAGCCGGCCACCGGCGTTCACCGTGGCGCCGGCGACCTCGGAACCGCTGCCCACCTCCACCGGGACGGACTCGCCGGTGAGCAGGCTCATGTCGACCGCCGAGAAGCCCTCCTCGACGATCCCGTCGGTCGCGATCTTCTCGCCGGGACGAACGACGAAGCGCTCCCCCACCTGGAGCTGCTCGACCGGAACCCTCCGCTCGGCGCCGTCGGCATCGAGGATCGAGACGTCCTTGGTCCCCAGCTCGAGCAGTGACTTCAAGGCGGCTCCTGCCCGGCGCTTCGCCCGCGCCTCGAAGTAGCGGCCCGCCAGGATGAAGGTCGTGACGACCGCGGCCGTCTCCAGATAGATCTCGTTCGTACCCCCGCCGACCTTGGGGACGAGCGTGAACGCCATCTTCATCCCGTCTGCGCCCGCGTCGCCGAGGAAGAGGGCGTAGAGAGACCAGGTCCAGGCGGCGAGCACCCCGAGCGAGACGAGCGTGTCCATCGTCGCGGTCGCGTGCTCGAGGTTCGCCCAGGCCGCACGGTGGAAGGGCCACGCCGCCCATGTGACGACAGGGGTGGCGAGCTGCAAGGCGAGCCACTGCCAGTGGTTGAACTGCAGGGCCGGGATCATCGAGACGAGCAGCACCGGCAGCGTGAGCACGGCCGATCCGACCAGCCGGAACCGCAGCGGACGCGTCGCGTCGGCCTCCGCTGCAGGCTCCTCCGCCTCCCCTGCGAGAGGCAAGGTCGCCGAGTAGCCTGCGGCTTCGACCGCGGCGACGAGCTCTTCCGGCACGACTGCATCCGCGTCGTAGCCCACGCTTGCCTTCTCGGTCGCGTAGTTGACCGTCGCCGTGACTCCTTCGAGTTTGTTCAGCCTGCGCTCGATCCGACTCGCGCAGGAAGCGCAGGTCATGCCCTGGATGGGCAGCTCGATGGTCGCAAGCGTGGTGCTCACCGGATCACCTCCAGTGTGAACGCGGCAGTGTGGACTTCGCCCGCCACCCTGAACTGCAGGAACAGGCGATAGAGGCCGGCGGTGGGAAAGGTCGCCTCGAAGAGAAGACTGTTCGCGTCCGGGTGGACGTGCAGGAACGCAAGGTCGCCCTGCCGCAGCGCCACCAGATGCCCCTTCGCGCCGAGGTAGTCCTGGAGCGGGACCGGTCGGCGGTCACGAGTGACGTCGAACGTCAGCGCGGACTCCTCGTCGGCGCGGACGGTGCCGTCGGTCAGCCGGACCCGGAAGCCGTCCGTCTCCGCAGACTTCGACGGCGGCGGCAGCTCGCGGGAGCGGACGGCACCGTCGACCTGGAGGTCGTCGGCGAGGGTGGTCGGGCTTCCGTCGACCGAGAAATCGGCGAAGACGCGGTACGTTCCTGACTCCGGGAGCGTCAGCGGCGTCGTCCAGGTGCCGTCCGACGAGAGGCGTGGGTGGAGGTGCTGGAAACCACTGAGGTCTCGGCGCACGACGATCAGATGCATCCGCTTCGTGTGCTCCAGATCGAAGCGGCGCACCGGCCGGCCGTCCTTGCCGAGGATCCGGAAGGAGAGCTCGAAGGTCTTGTCGCGCTGTGCGGCGCGGCGGGCGAGATCGAGCGTGAAACCGTTCTCGCTGACCGAGAGGCCGCGAATCGGGTCGGCGGCCATGCTCATCTCGTCCGTCGCAGCGACGGCGGGATCGTGGATCCGGCCGACGGCGCCGCCGGCGATCGCGGCCACGCCGAAGACCAGGCCGAGGACGGCGGCGAAGGCCGCGAGCTTCGCCGCACTCGTCATGCGCGGGTCGCGTCGTATCCGGCCTCGTCGATCGCCGCGATGAGCGCTGCGTCGTCGAGGTTCTCGCCGGACACGCGGACGAGCTTCGCTTCCAGATCGACGTCGACGGACTCGACGCCGTGGACACCGGTGACCTCGGCGGTGATCGCGGTCTGGCAGTGGCCGCAGCTGACGCCGGGAACGGAGTAGGTGACGGTCTCGGTCATGTTCGATCCTCCTCGGGAGCTTGGGAAAGGATCGCACGCATCACGCGTCGGTTCGAGCGAGGCAACCGGCGTCGGTCTCTTATCGTCTCCCGCATGAGCGCCTCTCGTCGCGCTACGGCGAATCTCGTACTCGCGACTCTCGCCTTCGCCCTCTGCTTCACCGCCTGGAGCCTGATCGCCCCATTCGCGAAGACGTTCAAGCACGACCTCGGCCTCGACTACACGGAGGCGTTGCTGCTCACCGCGATTCCGGTCGTGCTCGGGTCGCTGTTGCGCGTGCCACTCGGGATCGTCACCGACCGCTACGGCGGCCGCTTGGTCTTCACTCTGCTGCTCGCGTTCTCGGCACTGCCCGCGGTGCTGTTCGGTTACGCGCATGCCTACTGGGCGCTCCTGTGCGTGGGATTCCTGCTCGGGACAGCGGGCGCGTCGTTCGCGGTCGGTGTGCCTTTCGTTGCGGGCTGGTACGGGCGCGAGCGACAGGGGTTCGCGCTCGGGATCTACGGGATCGGGAACATCGGCACTGCGATCGCGTTCTTTGGAGCTCCCCCGGTCTCGAATCACTGGGGACGGGCGACGGTTGGATGGATCACAGGAATCGCGCTGCTCGCCGGAGCTGCCCTCTTCTATCTCCTCGCGCGTGACGCGCCGTCCCGCGGCGCACCGGCCGACTACGGCGCGGTGCTGCGAGGTGGCTGGCGGCTGTACCGGCTCGCCTTCTTCTACTTCATCACCTTCGGCGGCTTCGTGGCGATGGGTTTCCTGCTGCCGACGCTGTTGCAGGACTGGTTCGGTTACTCGAAGAGCGTGGCTGGAGCGCGTGCCGCCGGCTTCATCATTGCGGCGACGGTGGCGCGCCCGGTGGGCGGGTGGGTCGCCGACCGAGTCGGGCCGGTGCCGGTGCTGGTGCTCGCCTTCGCCGGGATCGCGATCGATGCCGCCGTACTGGCCACGCTCGCTCCGGTGCCGCGCATCGTCCCGGTGTCGATCGCCTGTCTGACCCTCGGCTGCTTCCTCGGGGCCGGGAGCGGAGCCGTGTTCAAGATCGTTCCGGGCGAGTTCCCGGACAACCCCGGCGCAGCCGCGGGGGTGGTCGGTGCGGCAGGGGGGCTCGGCGGTTTCTTCCCGCCTATCTACGTTGGGCTGGTGAAGGACGCGGAAGGCACCTACACCTACGGCTTCGTAGGGCTGCTCGTGTTCGTGATCGGCTGTCTGCTGCTGGCCGTGTGGCTGCTGCGCACCGCCCCGCCACAGGAGCTCAGAGGTGGGACCGCATCTTCACTCGATCGAGGTCCGTAAGACTCGCGAAACAATGGCGAAGACTCCGATCCTGGAGGCGCACGAATTCTTTCGCCGCGGCGAGTCCAACGCGGAGGGCTGGAGCCAGCTCGTCGGCAAGGGCCGCGAGTGGGAGTCGTTCTACCGGGACCGCTGGCAGCACGACAAGGTCGTCCGCTCGACGCATGGGGTCAACTGCACCGGCTCCTGCAGCTGGAACGTCTACGTCAAGGACGGGTTGATCACCTGGGAGGCGCAGGCCGTCGACTACCCCTCGACCGGGCCGGAGATGCCCGAGTACGAGCCGCGCGGATGTCCCAGGGGCGCCTCGTTCTCGTGGTACACGTACTCGCCGCTGCGGGTGAAGTACCCGTACGTGCGCGGCAGTCTGCTCGAGTTCTACCGCGACGCCCGCACCCGGCTCGGTGACCCCGTCGAGGCCTGGGCCTCTGTCGTCGAGGACCCCGAGAAGAAGAGGACGTATACCTCGCAGCGCGGCCGGGGCGGTTTCGTCCGCGCGACCTGGGACGAGGTGGCGGAGCTGATCGCCGCGTCGCACGTGTACACGATCCGCCGCTACGGGCCGGACCGCGTCGCGGGCTTCACGCCGATCCCTGCGATGTCGATGGCCTCGTACGCGTCGGGGACGCGGTTCCTCTCGCTCATCGGGGGCACGATCCTCTCCTTCTACGACTGGTACTCGGATCTGCCGCCGGCCTCGCCGCAGACGTTCGGCGACCAGACCGACGTGCCGGAGTCGGGTGACTGGTGGAACGCCGGCTATTTGCTGATCTGGGGGACGAACCTGCCGACGACCCGGACGCCGGACGCGCACTTCATGGTCGAGGCGCGCTACCGCGGCCAGAAGGTCGTGGTCGTCTCGCCCGACTACGCCGAGCACACCAAGTTCGCCGACCACTGGCTGCCTGCGAAGCCCGGCACAGACGGCGCGCTGGCGATGGCGATGGGCCACGTGATCCTCAAGGAGTTCTGGGGGGAACGGCGGGTGCCGTACTTCGAGCGCTATGCGCGCCGATTCACCGATCTGCCCCTGCTCGTCACCCTGCGCCGGCGCGGCGACGCCTTCGTCCCCGACCGCTTCCTCCGCGCCAGCGACCTCGGCGCCGGTGAGGAGCACGCGGAGTGGAAGACGGTCGTGCTCGACGAGCGCTCCGGCAAGCCGGTGGTGCCGAACGGCTCCGTCGGCCATCGCCATCAAGCACAGGAAGGCCAATGGAACCTGCGCCTCGACGAGACCGAGCCTGCGCTGACGCTACTCGGCCGAGACGGTGCCGAGCACGTCGCTGTCGACCTGCCGCGCTTCGATGCCGAGGGCGTGCTCGCGCGCGGCGTCCCCGCACTGCGGATCGGCGACCGGTTGGTGACGACAGTGCTCGACCTGATGCTCGCCCACTACGGCGTCGCCCGCGACGGTTTGCCCGGCGAGTGGCCGGAGGGCTACGACGACGCCAAGCCGTACACACCGGCCTGGCAGGAGCAGATCACATCCGTCGACCGCAAGCTGTGCGTGCGCGTGGCGCGTGAGTTCGCGCGCAACGCCGAGTTGACCGAGGGGCGGTCGATGATCGCGATGGGCGCGGGCACGAACCACTGGTTCCACTCGGACGCGATCTACCGCACCTTCCTTTCGCTCCTGCTGCTCACGGGCTGCGAGGGCCGGAACGGCGGTGGCTGGGCGCACTACGTCGGCCAGGAGAAGGTTCGCCCCCTCTCCGGCTGGCAGAGCATCGCCTTCGCCCTCGACTGGACTCGGCCGCCCCGGCACCAGTCCGGGACACCCTGGTTCTATCTGGCAACGGACCAGTGGCGATACGAGGGCATCAAGCCGGAGGCCCTGGCGTGGGAGGGAGCGCGTGGCCTGCTGCGGGGCAAGCACGCCGCCGACCTCAACGCGCTGGGCGCACGGCTGGGCTGGCTGCCGATGCACCCGGCCTTCGACCGCAACCCGCTCGACCTCGTCGACGACGCCGAGAAGGCAGGGCTCGAGCCGACGGACTACGTCGTACGCGAGCTACGCGAGAACCGGCTCGGCTTCGCCTGCCAGGATCCGGACGCTCCGGAGAACTGGCCGCGGGTGCTGACGGTCTGGCGAGCAAACGTGCTCGGCTCGTCGGGCAAGGGGCACGAGTACTTCCTCAAACACCTGCTCGGCTCGCCCGACCCCGGCGTGCGCGCCGACGAGGAGCCGGAAGGCGACCGTCCCGCTGATGTCGTCTGGCGTGACCCCGCGCCGACGGCGAAGCTCGACCTGCTCACGACGATCGACTTCCGCATGACCTCGAACGCGCTGTTCTCGGATGTCGTGCTCCCGGCGGCGACCTGGTACGAAAAGGTCGACCTCTCCTCGACGGATCTGCATCCGTTCGTGCACACCTTCAACGCGGCGATTCCGCCGCCGTGGGAGGCGAAGACCGATTGGGACGCGTTCCGGCTGATCGCGGCGGAGTTCTCGCGGCTTGCTGAGACCCACCTCGGCGTCCGCCGCGACCTCGTCGCAGCGCCGTTGCTGCACGACTCCGCGGACGAGATCGCGCAGCCCATGGGCGACGTGCGGGACTGGAAGGCGGGCGAGTGCGAGGCCGTCCCCGGCCGGACGATGCCGAAGCTCATCGTCGTCGAGCGCGACTACCCGGCTGTGGCTGCGAAGCACGGCGCGCTCGGGCCGCTGCTCGAGGAGCTGGGCCTCGCGAACAAGGGAGCGAGCTGGAAGCCCGTCGAGGAGGTCCGAGAGCTCGGCCTGATGAACGGACTCGTTCGGGGTGGACCGGCCGACGGACGGCCGTCACTGGAACGGGTCGAGCATGCCTGCGAGGCGATGCTGGCGCTCTCGGGGACGACGAACGGCCGGCTCGCACTCGAGGGCTTCCGTTCGCTCGAAGGGCGTACCGGCGTACCGCTCGCCGATCTGGCCGAGTCGCGTGCGGGAGACCGGATCACGCTCGCAGACGCCCAGGTCCAGCCGCGGACCGTGATCACCTCCCCGGAGTGGTCGGGCATCGAGGCGCACGGCCGCCGCTACGCGCCGTTCACGATCAACGTCGAGCGTGAGAAACCCTGGCATACCCTCACCGGCCGCCAGCAGTTCTACCTCGACCACGCCTGGATGCTCGAGCTCGGCGAGGGGCTGCCGATCTATCGCCCGCCACTCGCCTACGCGCAGATCTACGGCGACCAGGGTTCCGGCGATGCCGCTCGCAAGGAGCTGACCCTGAATTTCCTCACACCGCACTCGAAGTGGTCGATCCACTCCGAGTACCAGGACAACCTGCACATGCTCACCCTGTTCCGGGGCGGCTCGATGCTCTGGATGTCGCGCGAGGATGCGGAGGCGCTCGACATCCACGACAACGACTGGGTCGAGGCCTACAACCGCAACGGGGTCATGGTGCTGCGTGCCGCGGTCACGCACCGGGTCCCGCAGGGTGTGTGCATGGTCTACCACTCGAAGGACCGGCACCTGAACACGCCGCGCACCGAGCTGCTCGGCAACCGCGGCGGCACCGACAACTCGCTCACCCGGATCACGATGAAGCCGACCCATCTCGTCGGCGGCTACGCCCAACTCTCGTTCGGCTTCAACTACTACGGCCCGACCGGGTCGCAGCGCGACGAGATCACCGTCATCCGCAAGCGCGCCGGTGAGGTCGAATTCTGATGCGGGTGCGCGCGCAGGTCGCGATGGTCATGAACCTCGACAAGTGCATCGGCTGCCATACGTGCTCGGTCACCTGCAAGCAGGTGTGGACGAACCGGCCGGGCACCGAGTACGTCTGGTTCAACAACGTCGAGACCAAGCCCGGCCTCGGCTACCCGCGCACCTACGAGGACAACGAGAAATGGAAGGGTGGCTGGACGCTCAACCGACGCGGCAAGCTGGAGCTCAGGGCGGGTGGGCGCATCGAGAAGATCCTGAAGATCTTCTGGAACCCGAACCTGCCGACGATCGACGACTACTACGAGCCCTGGACGTACGACTACCAGACGCTGATCGACGCCCCCCTGTCGGAGCGCGATCCGGTCGCACGACCGTTCTCGCAGCTGACCGGCGACCGGATCGAGGTCAAGACCGGGCCGAACTGGGACGACAACCTCGCCGGCGCGCCCGAGCACGCAATCGACGATCCGCTCCTCCGCGGGATCGAGGAGCAGGTTCGCTTCGCCTACGAGCAGGCGTTCATGTTCTACCTGCCCCGGATCTGCGAGCACTGCCTCAACCCGAGCTGCGTCGCGTCCTGTCCGTCCGGAGCGATGTACAAGCGCGTCGAGGACGGAATCGTGCTCGTCGACCAGCACAAGTGTCGCGGCTGGCGCTTCTGCGTCTCGGGCTGCCCCTACAAGAAGGTCTACTTCAACCACAGAAGCGGCAAGGCCGAGAAGTGCACGCTCTGCTACCCGCGCATCGAGCAGGGCCAGCCCACGATCTGCTCGGAGACCTGCGTCGGCCGGATCCGCTACCTCGGCCTCGTGCTCTACGACGCCGACCGCGTCGAGGAGGCGGCCTCCGTGCCGGACGAGCACGACCTGCTCGATGCGCAGATGGGCGTCTTCCTCGACCCCGACGACCCCGAGGTACAGGCGGCCGCGCGCGCAGACGGCATCCCGGACGACTGGCTCGAGGCCGCACGCCGCTCGCCGGTCTACACCCTCGCGGTCCGCTACCGGCTGGCCCTGCCGCTCCACCCCGAGTACCGGACGCTGCCGATGGTCTGGTACGTGCCGCCGCTCTCACCGGTAGTGAACGCGCTCGAGACCGACGGCTACGAAGCCGACCCGGACGACCTCTTCCCCGCCATCGAGACGCTCCGCATCCCGGTCGACTACCTCGCCAACCTGCTCGCCGCGGGCGACGCCGAGGTCATCCGCACGGTTCTGCGAAGGCTGGCCGCGATGCGTGCCTACATGCGCAAGCGCGAGGTGCTCGACGAGACCGACGAGACGCTGCCGGCCTCGGTCGGCCTGACGGCGCACGATCTGGAGGCGATGTACCGGCTGCTCGCGATCGCCAAGTACGAGGAGCGCTACGTGATCCCGAAGGCGCACGGCGAGCTCGCCTCGGAACTGATGGAACAGCAAGGTGCCTGCGGACTCGACTTCGACGGCGGCCCCGGCAACTGCGGTGCCGTCCAGCCCCGCGCGAACGAACGCTTCATGCTCAAGAAGACGCTGCCGATTCTCGGCCAGAGCGACGCATGATCCGCACCCGCCGAGCGAACGCCATTCCGTTCAAGCTCGTCTCGGTCCTGCTCCGCTACCCGGACCGGGGTCTCGTGGAGGCACGCGAGGAGCTCGCCGCCACGGTGGCTGCGCTGCCGCGGTCGCCGCAGCGCGAGCCACTGCAGCGCTTCGTCGCCCACCTCGCCGAGAGGACCCAGACGGAGCTCGAGCGGCAGTACGTCGAGACGTTCGACCTGCGCCGCCGCTCAGGGCTCTACCTGAGCTACTACGTCCACGGCGACACGCGCAAGCGCGGCATGGCACTGCTGCGCCTGAAACGGCTCTACGCCGCCGCCGGACTCGAGCTCACGAGCGGTGAACTGCCCGACTACCTGCCCCTGATGCTCGAGTTCGCCGCGCTCGCCCCGCCTGGCGCGGGCGAGACCCTCCTGCGCGAGTACCGCCCCTCGCTCGAGCTCCTTCGCGCCGGCCTTCACGACGACGGTAGCCCGTACGCCGCTGTCCTCGATGCCCTCTGCGTCGGCCTGCCGCGCCTGTCGGCGCTCGAGCGCGAGCACGTCCGCGTCCTCGGCGAACAGGGGCCGCCCGACGAGCAGGTGGGTCTGCAGCCGTTCGCGCCGCCCGAGGTGATGCCGACGGAGGCGCGCGTATGAGCCAGCGCGCCGAGCTCTACGTCTGGCTCGTCCTCCCCTACGTCTCGCTGAGCGTGTTCATCGTCGGTCACTGGTGGCGCTATCGGCGCGACCAGTTCGGCTGGACGAGCCGCTCGACGCAACTGCTCGAGAGTCGGCTGCTCGCTTGGGGCTCGACGCTTTTCCACTATGGCGCGCTTGCCGTGATCGGCGGCCACGTCGTCGGGATCCTCGTTCCTGCGAGCGTCACAGGAAGGTTCGGCATCTCGGAGACGACCTACCACCATCTGTCCGGGTACGCGGGTGGCGCGGCGGGAATCGTCTGTCTGGCGGGCTTCGGCATCCTCGCCTTCCGGCGAACGAAGGTCCGTCGCATCCGCGCCACCACCTCGATCAGCGACGTGATCGTCTTCGTCCTGCTCGGTCTCCTGATCCTGCTCGGTGACGGTCAGACGCTCGGCTACAACGTCTTCGGATCGGGCTACGACTACCGCCAGACCGTCGGCCCCTGGTTCCGCACCCTCTTCTACGACCCGCAGCCCTCGCTGATGTCGAGCGCGCCGATCGCCTACCAGGTGCACGCCGCGCTGCCCTGGCTCCTCTACGCGGTCTGGCCGTTCAGTCGGCTCGTCCACGCCTGGAGCTACCCGCTCCAGTACCTCGGCCGCCCCTACATCCTCTACCGCCGCCGCCACCCGATCCCCCGCCGCGCAGGCGCCCAGAGCTGAGCGACGGTCGTGGCGGAGCAACCGCTGCAGCCGGTGCGGCGTCGACTCGCCCTGCAGGACGACCGCGCCGTCGGTGGCCCGGTCGCGCTGCCGCTGCTCGTCGCCTACTTCGGGCTCTCGCTTCTGGGTTGGGTCGCAGCGGCAGTCGCACTCATCGTGGCTTCGCCGCGCCTCGCGGCCGGCGATGTCGGCGCCGCAGAACCGGTGCTCGCAGCGCACCTGCTCGCGCTCGGCTTCCTGCCGCTTGCGGTCAGCGGCGGCGCCTTCCACCTGCTCCCGGTCATGCTGCGCAACCCGCTTCGCGGCGAGCGCCGACTCGCGATCGCCTTACCGCTGCTCGCGCTCGGCGCCTGGCTCGTCGCTCCCGGCGTCGCCTACAACCTCCCCGCCGTGCTCTGGCCGGGCGCGACACTGCTCGCTACCGGATTCACGCTCGTTCTGGTCGAGCTCGGCGGACTCGTCGCCCGAGCGCCGCGGGGGCGGATGCTCGTCGCCAGCCGCACCGGAGTCTCGCTCAGCCTGTTCCACGCCCTCGCAGCGCTCACGCTCGGCGCAATCACCTTCGACCGCGGCGACGCGTCGGTCCTCGGCGTAAGTCACGGCCGCTGGCTGCTCGTGCACCTCCACCTCGCCGCAGTCGGCTGGCTCGCACTTCTCATCCTCACTGTCGGTCGCACACTCGGACCGATGCTCGCCCAAGCCCCGGCGGCCCCCGCCCGGCGGCTGCCGCTCGAGGAAATCATGCTCACGCTCGGCCTCTGGCTCCTCGTAGCCGGCATCGCCGCGGACACGAACCCGGTGGCCGATGCCGGTGGCGCGCTCATCGTCGTCGCGCTCGGTCGCTTCGGTGCCCTCATCCTCCGCATCCAACGCATGCGTCGAATCGAGCCGGAGGGGCCACTCCTCCACCTGCTCGCCGGAGCTGTTTTCCTCGCGCAGGCCGCGATTCTCGGCTTTGCCCTCCTCGCAGGGGTCGGACCGCAACATCGTGGCCTCGCCGCCTACATCCTCCTCCTGCTCCTCGGCTGGGCGGTCGGGGTCACCCTCGGCCACCTGCCGAAGCTCCTCTCACTCTCGATCTGGGTCTGGTGGCCGCCCGGACCGCGGCCGAAGCAAGACGCGCTCTACCCGCGCCGGCTGGCCCAACTCGAGGCGACCGTCTTCGCGTGCGGCGTCGAGGTCGCAGCGATCGGCATCTACATCGGAAATTCTCTTGTCACCCGTGCCGGAACCGCGCTCGTAACGGCAGCCGCGCTGCTGACTGTGGCGGTGGTCACATCCATCCGGCAGCGGCACAACCGAGCCACAGCCACAACCTGAACCAGCGGCCCTTGCGGCCGCCCTCTCACCTCACGACGGTGCCGCCCGCCTGAGCCTGAACCTTGCTCCCGAAGCGTCCGTGGCCGCGCCAACCGCGTAATGGCAACCTCACAGGGTGGTGGGCGACGCGCCGGAGAGATCAGGTGCCTCCCCTCCACTCTGTTCCCGAACACCGCGCGGTTGCCGGCTTTTCGCTAGCGGCATGTGAAAGAGGAACTCGCTGTCGATCAGCCGAGCGGTCAGTATCGGGAGCCGCCCGTCAGCAATTGCTGAAGGTCGCACGCGAGCGAGTCAGCAGATCGGCCAAGAAGGAAGGCCATGATGGTGGTGGACCGCTTCCCGTAGCGCCTGGTCGGTTCATGACCTGCTTGACTTCTCGTCCCCGGGCCTAACAATGCGGTCTAACGGGGCGTCCCAATCCCGGCGGAGGAGTTCATGCGGAAGCGTTCCCTGCGACGGCCGAGTCCGGCTCTCGTCATCTCGCTCATCACGCTGTTCGTCGCGCTCGGCGGGACTACATATGCGGCGACAAGCTTGCCGAGGGACAGCGTAGGAACGGCCCAAATCAAGCCCCGAGCTGTCACCAGGGTGGAAGATCGCTAAGGGGGCGCTGGCAGGGCTACGGGGCCGGCAAGGCGCCACAGGGCCTCCGGGGCCTCAAGGTGATGCCGGACCGAAGGGGGATCAAGGCATGCCAGGGATCCAGGGCATTCAGGGGCCCCCTGGGCCGAAGGGCGATCAAGGCATGCAAGGGGTCCAGGGCCCTCCAGGTGTCCAGGGTGACCCTGGGCCGACTGCTATCGCGTACATCGCATCCCCCTTGACGAAAGTGGCGGTCGGCGAAAACGCGACCGCGTCCGCGACTTGCCCCTCCGGGATGGTTGTCACTGGCGGGGGTGTTCGACCCGAGGGTGACATCAGCGTCATCGGGTCGGATTGGCTCGCCTCTACAGCCCCCACACCCAATGTGTGGGTCGGAACGGTCGAGAACATCGGGGCGACGGACGCGTACTTTTATGTCGACGCGATCTGTGTCCCGGCGACCGACATCGTCGGTTTCTGACCCGTAGGCCGCCTCGCCGCGGATAGCAAGGGCATGGGGGTTCCGGCGAGTTCGGATCGTGTCCTTTGAGCAGCCCGGTCTGATTCTGCGGCGTGGGCGATCTCAGTTCACGGTTGCGTACAGCGAGATCCTGACCGTTGAGCGATTGCGCCCGATCTGGGGCATCCGCCTCCATATCCGGTCGGGCGATCCCGTAAGGGTGGCCTGCAGCGGAAAGCGCGGAGAGCGACCGAAGACGAGCTGCGGCGCCGAGAGATTCGCATCGTCGATTGCTGGGGGCGATCACCAAGGGCCCTGGCTCGGCCGTGCGCTGGTCCGTTCGGGAGGCCCCCCGGTAACTGAGCTCTACCGCTAGCGAGCGCCTTCCAGTGCGGCACCGGTCGAGCAGCAACGAACGGCGTCTAGAGAGTGGGCCGGACGGTTAGCCGAACACCCGGGCGCTGCACCCCTGCCCGGCCCAGAGGGACGCTACGACCTGCTTTGTGCTCGCGCTAGTGACTGTTTGGGGCAGGTGCGTAGGCCTCAAAAGGGGATGTCGTCGTCAGCGTCCTCTGGAAAGTCGCTGGAGGGCACCGAGACACTTTCAGCCGGAGCCGGTTCCTTAACAACCTGCGGCCGCTGCAGTTCGACCTGGCGCTCGACGAGGAGGCGGATGAAGCTGCCAGACAAGTGACCGGCTTGGGCGAAGCCGATCAGTCCCGCCAGTGGGAGAATGCACCGCCGATTCGTCAGGGGTCATTCCTGAACTGTGAGTGTGAGGGGGTGTCCCGTCTGGGGCGCTTGTCAGGTTGGTGTCGGTGCTCTTTGTTCGTGACTCGATTCTCGAAATGGGGTATGTCGATCACGCAACCTGCTTGAGGGTTAGCGACAGTCGGTCGATCTACCTTCGATGGCGACTGTGGTCGCTCCAGCGGCAGACCTACAAGCAGGGCGCGACTATCCGCGCACGCTGACCGAGTTCCTTGAGTGGTTCCCGGACGATCACGCCTGCTGGCACTATCTGCTCAGGCTTCGTTGGCCTGACGGGTTCTCCTGTCGGCACTGCGGCAACGACGACTACTGGCTGAGCCGTCGCCGCTTACTGATCTGCACGAAGTGCCGCAAGAGCACATCGGTGACGGCGGGAACGATCTTCCAGGACACGCACCTTCCCCTCCTGACCTGGTTCCAGGCCGGGTGGTTGATAGCGACCCAGAAGAACGGCCTGAGCGCGCTCGCGTTGAGCCGCCAGCTCGGGATCAGCTACAAGGCGGCCTGGACGCTCGAGCAGAAGTTCCGCCGCGCGATGGTCAGACCTGGCCGAGACGCGGATCGACTCTCAGGGGAAATCGAGGTCGACGAGACCTACGTCGGCGGATCGCGGCCGGGCAAGCGCGGTCGCGGCGCTGAGAACAAGCAGATCGTGATCATCGCCGTCGAGTGCCGGAAGGGCGACGAGGAGCGCGGGCTTGGGAGGACGCGGTTGCGCGTAATCCCAGACTGCACAGCCCACCAACTGCAGAGCTTCATCTGCGATACGTGCGAGCCCGGCTCGATCGTCTCGACCGACGGCCACAGCGGGTACCTCGGCATCAGCGAGCTCGGTTACCTACACGACCGGAACGTGCTCAGCAGCTCACCCGATCCCGCCCACGTAACGATGCCGGCCGTGCATATCGTCGCCAGCCTGTTCAAGCGCTGGCTGCTCGGCACGCATCAGGGCGGCCACGGCAGCCAGCACCTGGAGACGTACCTCGACGAGTTCGTCTTCCACTTCAACCGGCGGAACTCCAGGAACCGCGGCCTCCTCTTCTACCGGCTGCTCGAGCTCGCGGTCAGCGTGCCGCCGGCCGGTTACGAGCAGATCGTCTGGTCGCGCCGTCCGCACGCGACGAGCCCACGGCTACGGGGCCTGCCGCGCACATCACCAGCGTCACTCCGACGGCAGGCGCGCCACGAAGAGCCGGAGAAAGACATCCCGTTCTAGTCAGGGACGCTAGCCGTGGGCAAACGGGAAAAGTGCTTCGCTGCGCGCCCACTGGCCGCCGTACCCGTTCCCGCCACGGAAAGCGTTCTCGATGACGACGAAGGGTACGCCTCGCTCGTCCTGTGCCTCAAAGAGGAACGCCTCAAAAGCCCAGCCCCTCTGGTCGTTGTGTCCCGTGTGCGGGTCAAGGGACTTCTCGATTGCGGGGATCGCTCTGGCGAGAGCGAGATCGTGATGGGTCTGAACGATGACGAGAGGCGCAACTTGCCGCGGATGGAGGAGGCGAACACTTTTCACGGTGAGGTCGTAGCGGGCGGCTGCCGCGTCCAGGCGACGCCGGAACTCCGACGCACGAAGGTTGGCGAACCGCTGCGTTGGCTCCTGACGCCCACGGCGCACGATGTCAGCGACCCAGCGCGCTCGTATCCTCTTTGCATCGCGGCGGGCGGTTGCAGCGGTGATGGGCCGCGCCTTCTCACTACTGAGAAGGGAGTCACGCACCGAGCGACTACCGCCTGCGCAACCAGCAAGAAGCACGGCAAGGCCGAGAGCAGCAAGCAGGAGTGCGAGGTTCGCCTTCACCTCGTCTCTTTATACGTCGCGGCTCGTCCAGATGTCACGTTCCCGCTATCGGGCGAACTATCCCAGCACTCGTTCACACGTTCCCGATCAGGGTTGAAAGTCGCCCTCAACCCACTTCACACCGGGAAATGGTCACGAGCAGGCATTCCGTCCTGCTGGTTGCGTGATCGACATACCCCATTTTCTCGAATGACCCGCTGTTGCGGTGTCTTTCCAGTGATGTGTCCGAGCGGAGAGTCCGATGCCGGCCTGGCGGCCGCTTGCTGGCCTGATCAGAAGCCTGTCCGCGTTCTGAGCGCGTGACCCGTCACAGTTCTGCCGCC
>JAICME010000146.1 GCA_025929425.1 Thermoleophilia bacterium
ACGAATCCGAAGCACTTCTTCTGGGCGCAGGGCACGACGCAGGCCGCCAGCACGCAGGACGTGCTCACCAACGACCTGATCTACCACGGCGGCAATGCGGGGCCCGGCGCGATCGGCGTCGAGCAGAACCCCGCCGTCTATCTCATCTGGTGGGGCCCGGAGTGGGCAAACGGCTTCACCACCGAGGACACGAACGGGGCGATGTACGCGAGCAAGACGCTCCAGAACTACCTCAAGTCGTTCTTCCAGAACGTCGGCGGGAGCCCGTGGGCGAACATCCAGACGCAGTACTGCGCCTATGCGCTGGCCGGCTCGACCAACTGCGTCGGGGGCGGCGGCTTCGTCACGAACCCGAAGGGACAGCTCAAGGGAGTCTGGACGGATCCCTCGCCCGTGCCGGACGACATCGTGACGCTCGGCCTCGCCGAGAACCTCGTCGACGACCCGATCGCGAGTGAGGCCGTCCGGGCCGTACAGCACTTCGGTTACAACCCGAGCGCGACCTACATCATCCTCACACCGCCGACAACGATCGGCACGGGCGAGCCGTACTACTGCGGCTACCACACCCAGACCTCGAGCGTCGACGGATTGGGGAACGCGGAGCGGATCCAGTACGCCTTCATCCCGTGGCTCAACGAGAACTGGCCCGGCATCGGTACCGGCGGCTGCGGGATGCACAACGTCAACGCGACGAGTGACGCCTTCGGGAACGGCGTCTTCGACGGCTGGTCGATCGTGACCGGTCACGAGTACGCCGAGGCCGTGACCGATCCCGACAACTTCGCCTCGTTCCAGGACGGCTGGAACGACTACCAGACCTCGGAGAACGGCGACAAGTGCGCCTGGCTCGACACGCAGAACATCAAGCTCGGCGCGCAGCAGTTCGCGGTTCAGCCCATGTGGAGCAACAGGGCCTTCGACGCGACCGGCAACGGCTGCGTCGTCTCGGAGCCCTAGGCCTGCCTCGGAACGCGGGTGGAGGCGGCTCCCGCCGCCTCCATCACGCGCGCCGGTCACCGTTTGCATCGCTGTCTACTGCGGCAAGACGCGGAAGCTGAAATGCACCTCTTCGCGGTCGGATTCGCCGGCCGTCGGCGCTTTCCGCAGTGGTTCGGCCAGGGAGAGAACGGCCTCGACGAAGCCGCGAACCTCGGCGGCGGTCGCCCAGAGGCGGAAGTTTCCGATCCATTGTGCGTCCTGCCACTCGAGGGGTCGGTCGTAGCGGATCTCCATCCAGCGTTGCAGCGCCGCCTCGTCGCGCTCGACGAACATGCTCTCGATCTGGGCGTGCGCAGCCTGCAGCTCGGCGCGCTCGCCGTCGGTGGCATCCGGAGGCACCGAGTTCGGAATCATCAGCCGCTCCGGCGAGCGCTTCCACCACCGTTCACGGCCGTTCCGCTGCTCCGCCTCGTCGATCATCCCCGCTCGATGCAGGGCGCGCAGGTGATAGCTCGTCGCGCCGCTGGATTCGCCGAGCCGGCGGGCCAGCTGGGATGCGGTCGCGGGCCCCTCCGAGTGCAGGACCTGCAAGAGCTGCAACCGCAACGGATGCGCAAGAGCACGGAGATGCTCCGCGCTCATCGGCCTTACGGGACGGGTCTCGGAGTCGATGCGGGAAGCCTACGACGGCTGAGACCCGAGAGCTAGCGGGTCAGCGACTCTTCGTCCTCGGAGATCGTCTCGCGGATCTTCTCGAGCGAGCGCCGGATCAGCCGGGAGACGTGCATCTGGGAGATCCCGACCTGCTGTGCGATCTGGGACTGAGTCAGGCCCTCGAAGAACCGGAGCTGGAGAATGTGCCGCTCGCGCTCGTCCAGGACCTTGAAGCCCGGCGCCAGCACGGCGCGATCCTCCGAGACCTCGTACTGATGCTCCTCGGTGCCGAGGGATTCGAGCGGGTCGAGGTCGTCGTCGTCGCCGCCCCCACCGCCGACGGACAGCGAAAGCGACGTGTACGCGCGTCCCGATTCGAGGGCCTCGAGCACTGCCTCCTCCTCGACTCCGGCAGCCTTCGCGAGCTCGGGGATCGTCGGTGAGCGGCTGAGCTGCACGGTGAGCTGCTCCATGAGCCGCGAGAGCTGGACGTTGAGCTCCTGGAGACCGCGCGGCACACGCACCGACCAGCCCTTGTCGCGGAAGTGCCGCTTGATCTCGCCGATGATGTTCGGCGTCGCGTACGTCGTCAGCTCGACGCCGCGCTCGAGGTCGAAACGGTCGATTGCCTTGATCAGCCCGATCGCCCCGATCTGGACGAGATCCTCGAGCTGCTCGCCGCGGTACGAGTAGCGCCGCGCCAGGGAGCGCACGAGCGACATGTACTGCTCGATCAGCTGCTCGCGCGCCTGCAGGTCGCCGTCCTCGTGGTAGCGGCGAAGCAGGATCTTGTCGTCGATGCGCGTCATCAGGCCGCTCCCGCAGGACTTGCGATCCGCTTCGTGAGCTCGATCCAGGCGGCGCCGTCGCGCTCGTGAACCTCGTGCGTGTCGCACACGGTGGCGAGCACGCGGTCGAGGTCGAGCCCGGCGTCACCCGGTCCGTCCTCACGCAGGACCTGTGGCTCGAAAGGTCCGAGCGAGGCGCGGAGCGTGCCGTCGGCGGCGGAGAGCGAGACGACAAGCTCGTCCACGTCGTCGCGGAGTGCGAGCAGCGCTTCGATGCCGAGTTGCAGATCCTCGAGGTCGTCGAAGGTCACGTCGAGCCGCGATGCGAGCCCGCCCGTCACGAGATGGGCGATCCGCCTGAAGTCCTCCTCTGCAGGGATGACGAGTCGGATCTCGTCCGTCGTCATGAGCTCGCTTGCCCTTTCGCGCGGTCCACACTGCCTCCGACCTAGCCGATTGGAAGGACTGAATCCTTCGCTCCCGAGATGAACGATGCAACGCTCATGGCGGTTCCGGTCAGCTTACTGAGACGCCGCGATCAGGCCGTACCCGACGACGACGTCGCCGTCGTAGAGCACCGCGGCCTGGCCCGAGGCGACACCGTAGGCCGGCTCGTCGAGCTCCAGCCGGAATCCGCGCGCTGTCGGCTGGACCGTGGCTCCAACCCCGGGCGAGCGGTAGCGGAGCTTCGCCTCGACCCTGTCGACGTCGGCGTAGAGCCGGCCGCGCGCGCTT
This sequence comes from Thermoleophilia bacterium, assembly GCA_025929425.1. Classification (GTDB taxonomy): domain Bacteria; phylum Actinomycetota; class Thermoleophilia; order Gaiellales; family Gaiellaceae; genus Palsa-739. The sequence goes on from JAICME010000146.1 coordinate 3,120, forward strand.
ACCCGAGTGCGGGCGAGCGCCGAGCGCGGACCGACGACGACGGCGTTCGCGCCGGGACGCGTGCCGATGACATAGAGCGGTTCCGGAGCGGCGATCGCGAGACCACGCCGCTGGCCCGGCGTGAAGCGCCAGAAGCCGTCGTGCCGCCCGAGCTCGTTTCCGTCCTCGCCCACGATCGAGCCCGCGCGCGGCTCGAGCCCGTGCCGGCCGAGGAACTCGCGGTAGTCGTCGCCCGCGAGAAAGCAGGCCTCCTGGCTCTCGGGGCGCCGAGCCGCCGCAAGGCCGGCGCGCTCGGCCTCGGCGCGCGTCGCGCCCTTGCCCTGCTCGCCGAGTGGGAAGGAGACGTGCCCGAGCCGGTCCGGGTCGACGGCTGCCAGCATGTAGCTCTGATCCTTCGTCCTGTCCGCGCCCCGCCCGAGAAGGAGACGGCCGTCGCGTTCGACGATGCGCGCGTAGTGACCCGTCGCCAGGCGGTCCGCGCCGGAGCGCCGCGCGAACGCGAGCAGCTCGCCGAAGCGGAAGCCACCGTTGCAGCGGGTGCACGGGTTCGGCGTCTCGCCGCGGGCGTAGCCGCGCACGAACGGCGTGACCACCGCGCGACGGAACTCCTCGCGGAGGTCGAGGGTCACGTGGGGCACGCCGAGCCGGTGACACGTCTCGCGTGCCGAGATCACGCTCTCGGGCGAGCAGCATGCGCGCTCCGAGTCCGGTCCATCCGGGTCGAGCCAGAGCCGCAGGGTCACCCCGATCGCGCTCGGCAGCGAACGCAGCAGGGCAACGGCACTGTCGACACCGCCGCTCATCGCCACCGCAACGCGGCCGGCCACCGGCTCAGCGCGGAAGACCGGCCCGAGCGCGTTCGCGAGAGCGTCCACGGCAAGCGTCTCGCCCCCGACCGCCGCCGCTTCGAGCAGCGTCAAGCCCGTGACATCACGGTCGAGACCGGGCGCATCCGCCTCGACGATCCGGTCGCGGTCGACCTGCAGGCGAACAGCTGCCCACTCGCCGTTACGGCTCGAGTCTCCGAAGGTCTCGATCATCAGTGGGCCCGGACATAGGGAACCTGATTTCTCAGGTGGGTGCCCTGCCACGCCAGGCGTGGACGCGGGCTCCCTTCATGGTGCTGTTGGTTCACCATTTAGTCCGGGCCCACCGACAGGCTAGCTCACACCGGGGAGTCGAGCAGCTCGATCCCGAGCTCCTTCAGATGCGCCGGGTCGGCGTCGCTCGGCGCGCCGGTCATCGGGTCGACTCCGGCCTGATTCTTCGGGAAGGCGATCGTGTCGCGCAGGTTCGGCTCGCTTGCGAGCACCATCATCGTCCGGTCGACGCCCCACGCGATGCCGCCGTGCGGCGGCGCGCCCATCGCGAGCGCGTCGAGGAGGAATCCGAACTTCGCGCGCTGCTCCTCGGCGCTGATCCCGAGCAGGTCGAAGACGCGCGCCTGGATGTCCGGCTCGTGGATCCGGAACGACCCGCCGGCGAGCTCGTTGCCGTTCCCGATCAGGTCGTAGGCGAACGCGCGCGCCGCGCCCGGGTCCTGGTCGAAGCGCTCCTCCCACTCCGGCGTGGGCCGTGTGAAGGGGTGGTGCACGGCCGTCCAGCGCTCGTCCGTCTCCGACCACTCGAACATCGGGAAGTCGGTGACCCACATCCACGACCACGCGTCGCCCTCGATCAGACCCAGCGTCTCGGCCAGGTGAATGCGCAGAGCGCCGAGCACGCGCGACGTCATCGGCCACGCGTCGGCGGCGAAGAGGAGCGTCTCTCCCGGCTTGCCGTCGAGCGCGGCGAGCGTCTTCTCGGAGAGGAACTTCGCGATCGGCGAGCGCACCTCTCCCGATTCGTCGTAGACGAGGTACGCGAGCCCCTTCGCTCCCCACTCCTTCGCGAATTCCTCGAGTTGCGCGAGCTCCGCCCGGGAGAACGTTCGCGGTGCGCGGAGGAAGCGGACAGCCTCGGCCGAGGCGAAGACGCCGAACTCCGAGCCGCGCGTCGCCTCCGTTGCATCCTCGATCTCGAGCTCGTAGCGAAGGTCGGGCTTGTCGGTTCCGAAACGGCGATCGGCCTCGTCCCACGTCATGCGCAGGAACGGCGGCTCGAGCTCGACGCCGAGGCACTCGCGCCAGATCGTCTGCACGAGCTGCTCCGTGAGCGTGATCAGCTCCTCGACGTCAGCGAACGCCATCTCGACGTCGAGCTGCGTGATCTCCTGCACGCGGTCGGCGCGCAGATCCTCGTCGCGGAAGCAGACCGCGACCTGGTAGTAGCGTTCGAAGCCGGCGATCACGAGCAGCTGCTTCGCGATCTGCGGCGACTGGGGCAAGGCGTAGAAATGAGCAGGCTGCAGGCGCGCCGGGACGAGGAAGTCGCGCGCGCCTTCCGGCGTCGGCTTCCAGAGAATCGGGGTCTGGATGTCGACGAAGCCCGCGGCCTCCATGAGGCGCCGCATGATCCCGACCATCTGCCCGCGGAGCCGGATGTTCCGCTGCAGCCGCTCCCGGCGCAGGTCGAGCCAGCGGTAGCGCAGGCGCAGGGTCTCGTCGACGTTCTCCTCGTCGAGCTGGAATGGAAGCGGCGTCGAGCGCGAGAGGATCCGCAGCTCGTCCACCTGCACTTCGATCTCGCCCGTCGGCAGGTTGGGGTTGACGAGCTCCGGCGCGCGGCTCACGACCTCGCCCGTCGCCTGGAGCACGAACTCGTTGCGGATCTCGTGTGCGATCTCGGCCGCCTCGTGCGAGCGCTCGGGATTGATCACGAGCTGCACCTTCCCCGCGGCGTCGCGCAAATCGACGAAGACGAGCCCGCCGTGGTCGCGGCGCGCGTCGGCCCAGCCGGCGACCGTGACGCGGCGGCCGGCGTCGTCCGCGCGCAACTC
>JAICME010000004.1 GCA_025929425.1 Thermoleophilia bacterium
CAGAAGTCACGCTCCGGGTCGCACAAGATGCGCGCCGGGTTCGAGGGCGGGCAGACCACCATCTACATGCGGCTCGGCAAGCTGCGCGGCGCGACGTCGAAGGACGCGATGCCGATCGGACCGTTTCGCACCTACACCCAGCCGGTCAACATCCGGGACCTCGACCGGTTCGACGCCGGCGACGAGGTGACTCCCGAGACGCTCGTCTCCAAGCGCCTGATCAAGAACACGCGTACCGACGTGAAGCTGCTCGGCGTCGGTGAGATGACGAAGAAGCTCACCGTCCGCGTCCACGCGATCTCGGCGACGGCGCGCGAGAAGATCGAAGGTGCCGGTGGCACCGTCGAGCTCCTACGCGAGCCGAAGGTGAAGAAGGTGCGGCATCGCAAGGCGAAGCCGGCGGCTTCGGAGGAGCCGGAGGCCACGACCGAGGAGCAGCCCGAGGCTGCCGCCGAGGAGCCGGAGGCCTCCGCGGAAAAGACAGAAGGGGAGGAGTAGGTGTTCGCCTGGCTCGTCAACGCCTGGCGTGTGCCCGAGCTGCGCAAGCGCCTGCTCTTCACCGCCGGCGTGCTCGCCGTCTACCGCTTCGGCTCGTGGGTGCCTGCGCCCGGGATCAACGAGCAGGCCCTGAGCAGCTTGTTCGGCGGTTCGGCCGGGAACGGCGTGCTCGGCCTTCTCAACCTCTTCTCGGGGTCGGCTCTCTCCCGCTTCTCGCTCTTCGCGCTCGGGATCATGCCCTACGTCACGGCCTCGATCATCTTCCAGGTGCTTGCCGTCGTCGTGCCGTCTCTCGAGCGGCTCCAGAAAGAGGGCGAAGCCGGATACGCGAAGATCACGCAGTACACCCGCTACCTCACCGTGGTGCTGGCGGCGGCTCAGGCGACCGGTTACGCGTTCCTCTTCAAGTCGCAGGTCAATGCCATTCAGAACGCGAACGCGGGCCGGATCATCCTCATCATCCTCACCCTGACGGCGGGCACGGCGCTGCTCATGTGGATGGGCGAGCAGATCACCAAGCGCGGCATCGGGAACGGCATCTCGCTCCTGATCTTCGCCTCGATCCTCGCCTACGCCCCGGAGGGGATCAGCGGGTGGATCAACGGCGGAACGTCCGCGCGGCTCTTCTTCCCGCTCGTCGCCCTGGGCATCGTCGTCTCGGTCGTCTTCGTGATGGAGGGCCAGCGCCGGATCCCGATCCAGTACGCGCGGCGCCAGCTCGGCAATCGGCAGACGACCGGCGGCTCGACCTACATGCCGCTCAGCGTGGTCATGGCCGGCGTGATCCCGATCATCTTCGCCGCGGCGATCCTCGCCGTCCCCCAGACGGTCGGCAGCTTCAAGCCGGCCTGGAACATCTGGCTGCAGAACAACTTCAGCCCCACGGGCTGGAAGTACCTGCTCGCCGAGGCGCTCCTGATCCTGATGATGACCTACTTCTACACATCGGTCGTCTTCAATCCCGTCGACCAGGCCGACAACCTCCGGAAGTACAACGGCTACATCCCGGGCATCCGGCCTGGGCCGCCCACGGCCGCGTACTTCGACCGCGTGCTCAACCGGCTCACCTTCCCGGGGGCGCTCTTCCTCGCGGCGGTGGCGGTCGCTCCGTCGATCTTCATCGCGCAGTTCCACTTTTCGCAGGCGACCTACCGTGCCCTCGGCGGCACGTCGGTCCTGATCGTCGTCGGCGTGGCGCTCCAGACCATGCGACAGATGGAGTCGCAGATGGTTATGCGCCACTACGAAGGCTTCCTGCGTTAAATGAACATTCTCGTGCTGGGGCCGCAGGGTTCCGGCAAGGGCACGCAGGCCAAGCGCATCAAGGCGATGTACGGGATTCCGCACATCGCAACCGGCGACATGCTCCGTGAGATGCGCGAGCTCGACACGCCCGTCGCCCGCGAGCTGAGGGCGGTGCTCGACCGCGGCGACCTCGTCGACGACGGGCTGATGATCGAGCTGATCCGCGATCGCCTCGCACGCGGAGACACGGTCGGAGGCTTCGTCCTCGACGGCTTCCCGCGCACGATGGCGCAGGCAGAAGCGCTCGACGAGCTCCTCCGGGAGCTGGGGCGAGAGCTCGACATCGTCTTCGACCTTCAGGTCCCGAAGCGGGAGATGCTCCTGGAGCGCCTGCTGCGCCGGGCCGCGGAGGAAGGACGCGCGGACGATACGCCCGAGGTGATCGGGCGCCGGCTCGAGCTCTACGAGAGCGAAACGGCGCCGCTCGTCGACTATTACCGCACGCACCAGGCTAACGTCGTCGGCATCCACGCCGACCGGAGTGTCGACGAGGTGTTCCACGAGGTGGAGAGGTCGCTGGAATCCGTGGAGGCTCGGGCTTGATCATCCGGAAGTCCGACGCCGAGATCGAGGGGATGGCCCGCGCCGGCGCACTCCTCTCGGAGACGCTCGCGCTCGTCGCCGAGCATCTCGAACCCGGCGTGGAGATGCTCGAGCTCGACCGCATCGCCGACGAGCACATCGCCGCGAAGGGCGGAAAGCCGACCTCGAAGGGCTACAAGGGTTTCCCGGCTGCGCTCTGCATCTCCCCGAACTCGATGGTCGTGCACGGGATCCCCGACGACTACTGCGCCCGGGAAGGCGACCTGATCTCGGTCGACCTCGGCATCACGCTCGACGGCCTCGTCGCCGACAGCGCGGTGACGCTGCCCGTCGGCGAGATCGCACCCGAAGCGCAGCGGTTGCTCGACGTCTGCCGCGAGGCGCTCGATGCAGGCATCGAGCAGGCCCGCGTCGGGAACCACCTCTCCGACATCTCGCATGCCGTTCAGATCGTCGTCGAGGCCGCCGGCTTCTCCGTCGTGCGGAGCCTCGTCGGGCACGGCGTCGGCCGCTCGTACCACGAGGACCCGCAGATCCCGAACTACGGCCCTCCCGGCCGCGGGCCGGTGCTGCAGGCGGGCATGACCCTCGCGATCGAGCCGATGATCACGGCGGGCGAGCCGGACGTGTACGTCCATGCCGACGAGTGGTCGATCTCGTCCGTCGACGAGTCCCTCGCGGCCCATTTCGAGCACACGGTCGCGGTCACGGCGGAGGGCCCCCGCATCCTGACCTTGCTGGAAGCGTCGGCGGCAAAACCGACGACGCCCGGCGGCGAGACCGCCCCGCCTTCGGCGGCGCCAGGGGCGAAGGCCCCTTTGCTACGATGACCGCCTTCCGCGCACGGCTCCGCCGTGCGCGTGTGCGCGTCTGAGACACCTATTCACTGAAGGGAATTTGCCTACCAAGGAAGAGAAGATCGAGGTCGAAGGCGAGGTCGTCGAAGCGCTCCCGAGCACGATGTTCCGGGTGCAGCTCGACGGAGGTGGCCACACCGTGCTCGCGACCATCTCCGGGAAGATGCGGAAGCACTACATCCGGATCCTCCCGGGCGACAAGGTCAAGGTCGAGCTCAGTCCCTACGACCTCAATCGCGGCCGGATCACTTACCGGCACCGCTGAGGGGAACACCATGAAAGTACGCCCGTCCGTCAAGCCCATGTGCGAGCGCTGCCGCGTCATCAAGCGGCACGGCACGACCATGGTCATTTGCTCCAACCCGCGGCACAAGCAGAGGCAGGGCTAAGTGGCACGCATCGCCGGAGTCAACCTTCCGAACCAGAAGCGGCTCGAGATCGGGCTGACCTACATCTACGGGATCGGCCAGCCGACCGCGCGCAAAGTCGCGGCCGAGCTCGGGCTCAACCCGGACACGAAGGTCAAGGACCTCACCGACGAAGAGGTCACCAAGCTCCGCAACTTCATCGATTCGAACCTCGAGGTCGAAGGTGACCTGCGCCGCGACAGGCAGCAGGCGATCAAGCGGCTGTCCGAGATCGGCGCGTACCGGGGCATCCGCCACCGGCGCGGGCTACCCGTGAACGGGCAGCGGACGAAGACGAACGCCCGGACCCGCAAGGGCCCGAAGAAGACCGTCGGACGCGGAAAGAAGGCGAAGTAGCGTGGCACCTCCTCGCCGTGCCGCGGCCACACGCGGCCGCACGCGTCGTCGCGTCCGAAAGAACATCGCCGTCGGCCAGGCGCACATCAAGACGAGCTTCAACAACACGATCGTGGCCCTGACGGACCGCGAGGGGAACGTGATCGCGTGGGAGTCCGCCGGCTCGGCCGGCTTCAAGGGCTCGCGCAAGTCGACGCCGTTCGCTGCTCAGGTGACCGCGGACGCCGCAGCGCGCAAGGGGATGGAGCACGGCCTCCAGAAGGTCGAGGTCTTCGTCAAGGGGCCGGGCTCCGGCCGCGAGACCGCGATCCGCTCCCTGCAGGCCGCGGGCCTCGAGATCCTGTCCGTCAAGGACGTCACGCCGCAGGCGCACAACGGCGTACGCCCGAGGAAGCGGAGGCGCGTCTAGTGGCCAGAGATCTCGGGCCGAAGTGCCGCATCTGCCGCCGCGAGGGGATGAAGCTCTTCCTCAAGGGTGAGCGCTGCCTGACGGAGAAGTGTGCGATCGAGCGTCGTTCCTATCCGCCGGGCGAGCACGGCCGTGGCCGCATCAAGCAGAGCGAGTACCTGCTGCAGCTGCGCGAGAAGCAGAAGGCGCGCCGCTACTACGGCCTGCTCGAGAAGCAGTTCCGTACGTACTACGACAAGGCGTCCAAGCGCTCCGGTGTGACCGGCGAGGAGCTGCTGCGGATGCTCGAAACCCGGCTCGACAACGTCGTCTACCGGCTCGGCTTTGCCGCCTCGCGCGCGCAGGCACGCCAGCTCGTACGGCACGGACACTTCCAGGTCAACGGGCGGCGGGTGAACATCCCCAGCTACCAGGTGCGACCGAACGACGTCGTCACCGTTGCGTCGAGCTCCTCGGCGCAGCAGGTGATCAGGGACGCGACCGATCTCGTTTCGACGGTCGCTCCATGGCTACAAGCCGACCACGACGGGCTCACCGGCAAGATGCTCAAACAGCCCGAGCGTGACGAAATCGACACGCCGGTGCAGGAGCAGCTGATCGTCGAGCTCTACTCGAAGTAACGGAAAGAGGGAACTTCTTTGGCGACTAGAGAAATGGACTTCCAGATCCCGAAGATCGTCCACGAGGACGCGGACGACCATCGCGGGGTCTTTGCAATCGAGCCGCTCGACCGCGGCTTCGGACACACCTTCGGCAACTCGCTGCGCCGCGTGCTGCTCTCCTCGCTGGAGGGCGCCGCCGTCACGTCCGTCAAGGTCGAAGGGACGGCGCACGAGTTCACGACCCTGCCGGGCGTCCGCGAGGACGTCACCGACATCATCCTGAACCTGAAGAACCTCGTCGCACGGCTCCACGGCGAGTCGCCCGAGATCGAGGTGCACATCGCGAAGAAGGGGCCGGGCGTAGTGACGGCCGCCGACATCGAGGCGCCCGCCGACCTCGAGATCCTCAACCCGGAGCTCGAGATCGCGAACCTGTCCGACAAGGGTAGGCTCGAGGTGACGTTGACGATCGGGCGCGGCCGGGGCTACTCGCCGGCCGAGCTCAACCGGGGCCCGCAGCACACGATCGGTGTCATTCCCATGGACTCGATCTTCTCGCCGGTGCGCCGCGTCGCGTACCAGGTGGAGGCTGCCCGCGTCGGCCAGCGGACGGACTACGACAAGCTCACGCTCGACATCACGACCGACGGCTCGGTCGAGCCGAAGGACGCGCTCGGCGAGGCCGCCGAGATCCTGATCCGCCAGCTCGCGATCTTCACCGATCTCGACCGGATCGAGGGCTTCGGGGAGGCCGCGCCGGTCGACGGCGGAGTCACACCCGAAACGGCGCTCGCGCACGGGATGGAGAACTTCCCGATCGAGGAGCTCGAGCTCGGCGTCCGCTCGTACAACTGTCTCAAGCGGGTCGGGATCGAGACGATCGGCGACCTCGTCATGAAGACCGAGCAGGAGCTGGCTGCGATCCCGAACTTCGGCAAGAAGTCGATCGAGGAAGTGCGCGAGACGCTCTCGCAGCACGGCCTCCATCTCCGCGGCGAGAACGGCTCCGGCGGCTTCGAGTAAGGGAACCTGCGATGCGTCACGCCCGCACTGGGAAGAAGCTCGGCCGCGACGCGGCGCATCGCAAGGCGCTCTACGCGAACCTCGCCTGCTCTCTGATCGAGCATGGCCGGATCCGGACGACCGAGGCGAAGGCAAAGGCGGTGAAGCCGTTCGCCGAGCAGATGATCACGCTGGGCCGGCGCGGAGACCTGCACGCTCGCCGGCAGGCGCTCTCCGTACTGCGCTCGCAGGAGGTCGTGCACAAGCTCTTCGCCGACGTCGGCCCGCGAATGGCCGACCGGCCCGGCGGCTACTCCCGCATCGTCAAGCTCGGGCACCGTCCAGGCGACGCAGCCGAGATGGTCTATCTCGAGCTCGTCGACTTCGAGCCGTAGCCGTTAGCCCCCGACAGGGGCTCCGAGCACGGATCCGAGGCCTGCGCTGATCGCGGCGATGAGGATGCCTGCAAACGTGACGATTCCCAGGGCGCGGATGAAGGTGTCCTGGAAGAAGCGGTAGCGGAAGTACGCGAGCATCAGCAGCTCGAACGCGACGATGGCGACCGCGAAGAAGAGGGCCACGTGGTAGTTCGAGATCAGGAACGGAAGGGAGTGGAGGATCCCGCCGAGGAATGTGCCGCCACCGGTGATCGTCCCGCGCACCCAGGGACTGCCGCGGCCGGTCAGCTCGCCCGTGTCCGAGAGCGCCTCCGAGAAGCCCATGCTGATCGCGGCGCCGAGCGATGTCGCCAGGCCGGCGATGAACGCGTAGCGCGTGTCGTGAGAGGCGAGCACGACTGCGAAGATCGGCGCAAGCGTCGACAGCGAGCCGTCGATGAGGCCCACCATCGCCGGCTGGACACGCTGGAGGAGAAAGGTGTGCTCATCGCTCACAAAGTAGAGTATAACAAACGAGGTGCAAGTTAATAGAGCATAAGGAACACCTGACAAGAGCAGTCAGGACGCCCTGACATGCGGCTCATCCTGAGGCTCGAATATGACGGCACGCCGTTCCACGGGTGGGCCGCTCAGCCGGGCCTGCCGACGGTGGAAGCGGCCCTGCGGGAGGCGCTCGCCGGAACCTTCGCCTCGGTGGAGAATCTTGCCGTCGCCGGCCGCACGGACGCTGGTGTGCACGCGCTCGGCCAGGTCGTATCCGTCGACGTCGAGGGCGGGCCGCCGCCGGAGCGCGCAGCCGCGGCGCTGAATCCGCGCCTCCCCGAGGAGATCACCGTTTCCTCGTCGGTTCCGGCGTCCGACGACTTTCACGCTCGCCACTCGGCGCGCTCGCGCAGCTACCGGTACCGGCTCTTCACCCGCGCGACGCCCTCGCCGTTCGAGCTGCGGCGGAGTTGGTGGTTTCCGCGCCCTCTCGACGAAGATGGGCTCCGCGCGGCTGCAGGTGCGCTCATCGGTGAGCACGACTTCCGGGCGTTCACTCCCACCCAGACCCAGCACGAAATCTTCGTCCGGATCGTCGAGCGGGCGGAGTGGATCCGGCGCGGCGATCACCTCGATTTCGAGATCACGGCCGACAGCTACCTCCGTCACATGGTGCGCAGCCTCGTCGGCACGATGGTCGAGGCGCCGGGCGAGATGGCGGAGCTGCTCGAGGGGCGGCAGCGCTCCGACGCCGGCGCGACGGCCCCGCCGTGGGGCCTGTATCTCGTCTCAGTCGCCTACTAGGAACGTCCCGATCTCGCCCGGCGCGAGCTCGAGTCCGCCGTCGGCGTCTTGCTCCTCGTCGAGGCGAAGGCGGTGCAGAGGCCGGTCGAGGGTCAATGTCTCCGGCCGCGCGTTCGGGTTGAAGACGCGCAGAACGAGACCGGTGCCCGACTCGGCCTGCTTGAGGCACGAGAAGACCATGTCGCCGCCGAGAGCGAGTGGCGGTTCGAAGGGATCGCCGCGGAGGAAATCGGTGCGGTAGTCCTGGCTTGCGCGGACGAGTGCAGCGTCGGAGAGCGAATCCCCGTCGAAGCGGAGCGCGTACTCGAGAACGTGCCGTCCGCGGCACTGTCCCTCGGGAGTGGCGATCTGGGGCCCCGCACCGACCGGGCGGGTCTCCATTCCGGGGCCGCGCGAGATCGTCCCCACGCACCGCAGGAGCGTCAGTCTCAGGCCCTCCGACGAGGCTTCGTATTCCGGCAGCCCCTTGGTCAGTAGCACGAGTGGGCCGAGCGCGACCGCTCCGAGCGTGTGCGCCGTCGGCACCGGCGGTTCGACCCATCTGACCCGCGGCGGGGGCGGGGTGAGCGGTCGCCGGACAACCGCGAACTGGCTCTCGGCTCGCACTTCGCGGGCTCCGCGGTCGGAACGGACGAGAACCCGTAGCCGATGATCGTCGGCCTCGTTTTCGACGATGCTCGTCAGCTCGAGGCGGTCGAGTCCCGGGATCGCGCGGATCGTCGTCTCGATCCGGACTCCGGGGAGCTCGTGCTCGAGCACGAGCGCATCGCCCTCGCGCCGCGACGCGAGCAACCGAGCCGGCGTGGCCTTCCCGTCCGGACAGAACGTGTACAGGTCTCCGCTGTCCGGCTCGTCCTCGAACACGAGCAGGTCGGCAATCGCATCGACGTCGAAGCGCGCGCGTTGCCCGGCGAGCGGCTCGGGGCGTCCGCCGGAGAAGCCGTCGAGTTCGACGAGCTCGCCGTCGACGAGGCGGCAGCGTCGGAACGGGAGCGTGTTCACGAACGCCCCGCCGACACCGAGTGCCTCCCGTTCGGCGTAGTCGAGGGTCCGGTCGAGCTGCTCGTAGCGCACGAGCATGTCCCGGTGGACCTCGTCGCACGAGCAGCCGCAGATCGAGTCGTGCGGGTGGTTGCGCAGGAGGTCGCGCCAGGCGAGCCGCAGGTCGTCGGCGGGGAAGGGCGCATCCTCCCGGAGGGTCCGCAGTGCCGCGGCTGTCTCGATCGAGAGGAGTCGTGTCTCCGCGCGCTCGTTCGCCTGCTTGAGGTAGATCCGGGCCGAGTTGACTCCGCGCAGGACGTTCTGCAGCCGGCTGCCGACGAGCTCGCCCTCGTAGGACGGAAGCCCTTCCGGATCGGGATCGTGCTCGTCGTACCGGCCGATGCGGAACGTGGCGCCGAACGTGTCCTCGAGCCCTCTGAGGATCTCGGGCAGCTCCGGCTCGACCGGGAGGTGATCGGAGCCGTTGGCGAGCACGATCTCGCGCTGGCCGGCACGCTGCACGTCGTCGCCGAGATGCTCGACGATCCCGCGGACGCGGTCTTCGGCGTCGTTGTGCCAGGTCAGGCGCGCGAAGTTGTCGTAGTGCGGGAGCATCTGGCACGCGACGACGTCGGCCGCTCCGGCTCGCCAGCGGAAGAAGACGCCCACGTCGTCGATCTCGTCGCCCATCCCACGGGAGAAGAGAAAGATTCGGATGCCGAACCCGGCGAGGATCTGCGGCAGCTGGGCCGGATGCCCGAAGCTGTCGGGGAGATAGCCGGCACCGCTCGGCTCCACCCCGAACCGCCGGCAGACTCGCCGCCCGAGCAGGAGGTTGCGGACGAGCGACTCGCCGCCGACGAGGATCTCGTCCGGCAGGACGTAGGAAGGGCCCACCTCGAGGCGTCCCTCGGCAAGCAGCTTGCGGAGCCGGCCCTCGTTCTCCGGCCGAACTCCGACGTAGTCCTCGAGCACGATCGCCTGCCCGTCGGGCGTGAACGAGGTGAACGACGGGTCGCTCTCGAGCGTGTCGAGAACCCCGTCTACGACTGCGCCGAGCCGCAGGCGGAACTGCTCGAAGGGGAGGTACCACTCGCGGTCCCAGTGTGTGTGAGGGACGACCAGGTAGTGGAAGTCCGAGACCGCGGGCACGGCAAGGAGCCTACTGTCGGCGCCGATACGATCGACGCCATGCGCTTCGGCACGGTTCTCTTCGACTTCGACGGCACCGTCGTCGATTCCGGCGCGATCATCCTCGCGTCGATGCGACACGCGACGCGCGAGGTGCTCGGGCGCGAGTACTCGGACGCCGAGCTGATGCAGACGGTCGGCGGGCCCGGCCTGGAGGCGCAGATGCATGCGCTCGCGCCCGACCACGTCGCCCGCCTGGTCGACGTCTACAGGGCTCACAACGAGCCGCTCCACGGCGAGCTCGAGGCGTGCGCCGGGATGGAGGCCGTGCTGGTGCGGCTGCGGGACGGGGGCCGGCGCCTCGGCATCGTCAGCGCGAAGCGGCGCTCGACCGTCGAGCTCGGGTTCGCGCGCGTGCCCATCGCTCACCTCTTCGAGACCGTGGTAGGCGGCGACGAGACAGAGCTGCAGAAGCCCAACCCCGAGCCGCTTCTGCTCGCGGCGGAGCGCCTCGGAGCAGATCCCGAGGACACTGCGTACGTCGGCGACTCACCGTTCGACATCCGAGCGGCGAAGGCGGCGGGGATGTTCGCGGTCGGGGTGACATGGGGCCGGATCCACGACAGGGCCAAGCTCGAAGCCGAGGAGCCGAACGTCATCGTCGACAGCCCCGAGGAGCTTCTTGGCGTCCTCTGATCCGGCCGCGCGCGCCGCGGAGCTGCGTGACGTCCTCAACCGCGCGCTGATCGCGTATCACGTCGAGGACGAGCCGATCATGGAGGACGCGGCGTACGACGCCCTCTTCGACGAGCTCCTCGCACTCGAGGAGGAGCAGCCCGACCTCGTCACGCCCGACTCGCCGACTCAGCGCGTGGGCGCCCCTGCCTCCGAGCGCTTCCGCAAGGTGCAGCACCTGTCGCCGATGGGCTCGCTCGACAAGGTCACAACGGCCGAGGCCGTGTCGAAATGGGCGGATGACGTGCGCAAGCGGCTCGGGAAAGAGGGCGACGCCGTGGCGTATGTCCTCGAGCCGAAGATCGACGGGCTCGCGATCAACCTCACGTACCGCGACGGCGTGCTCGAGCAGGGAGCGACTCGCGGCGACGGGGTCGAGGGCGAGGACGTCACGGTCAACCTTCGCACGATCCGGGCGATTCCGCTCGCGATGGCCGGCGAGAAGGTTCCGGGGACGGTCGAGGTGCGGGGCGAGGTCTACATGCCGCTCTCGGGCTTCAACGCACTGAACGAGCGGCTCGTCGCGGAGGAGAAGAAGCCCACGCCGAACCCTCGCAACGCGGCGGCCGGCTCGCTGCGGCAGAAGGACTCCACGATCACCGCGGCGCGACCACTGTCCTTCTGGGCGTATGCGATCGGCGTCCACGACGGCGTGGAGCTCGCGAGCCAGTGGGAGACGCTCGCGTGGCTCCGCGAGCACGGCTTCCCGACGAACCCGTACGCCGAGCGCGTCGAGACGGTCGAGGAGGTGGTCGAGCATTCGGTTGCCTGGGAGACGCGGCGCTCCGAGCTCGACTACGAGATCGACGGGATCGTGATCAAGGTCGACTCCTATGCGCAGCAAGAGCGTCTCGGCGCGCTGCACGGGCGGCCGCGCTGGGCGCGAGCCTTCAAGTGGGCGCCGATGACCGCGGTCACCCGCCTGCACAAGATCGCGATCCGCGTGGGGCGGACCGGCGCGCTCAATCCCTGGGCGATGCTCGAGCCGGTCGAGGTCGGTGGCGTCACCGTCTCGCGCGCGACGCTGCACAACGAGGAGGACATCAACCGCAAGGGCATCCGCGAGGGTGACGACGTGATCGTGCAGCGAGCCGGAGACGTCATTCCGCAGGTGGTCGGGCCCGCCGGGCCGCACCGGAAGGGGACGAAGGAGTTCCGGATGCCGACCCACTGCCCGCTGTGCGGCACGGAGATCGTGAAGCCGGAAGGCGAGGCGATGCACCGCTGTCCGAACCGGGCGTGCCCCTCGCGCGGCCTCGAGACGCTGATCAGCTGGGTCGAGGGGCCCGCCGACGTCGACGGCGTCGGCGAGCAGACGGTGAGGACGCTCTGGCAGCAGGGGCTCGTTCGGTCTTTGCCCGATCTCTATCGCTTGCAGAAGGAGCAGTTGCTCGAGCTGGACGGCTTCGGAGAGATCTCGGCGTCGAACGCGATCGAGCAGATCGAGTCGTCGCGGACGCGCGTGCCGTTCTCCCGCGTGCTGCTGGGGCTCAACATCGCAGGCATCGGCTGGGTGCTGGCGCAGAACCTCGCCCGTCACTTCGAGACCGTCGACAAGCTGATGGCCGCCGCGCCGGAGGAGATCGCCGAGGTGGAGGGCTTCGGGCCCGATCGCGCAGAAGCGGTCGCGGAATGGTTCGCGGACGACGACAACCGGGCGCTCGTCGAGGAGCTGCGCAGACTCGGTCTCAACTTCGAGCTGAGCGCCGCCGAGCAACCCAGCGAGGGGCCGTTGACCGGCCGGACGTACGTGATCACCGGCACGCTCGAGCGCTTCTCCCGTGACGACGCCCAGGCGCGGCTCGAGGCGCTTGGCGCGAAGGTGACCAACTCCGTCTCGGCGAAGACGACCGGCCTCGTGGTGGGGGAGGAGCCGGGTGCCTCGAAGCTGGCGAAGGCCCAGAAGGCGGAGGTGCCGATCCTCTCCGAAAGCGATCTGCTCTCGTTGCTCGGCGAGTCCTAGCTCGACGCGGCGGCACGCGCGAGCACCTGTGCGAAGCGGTTCTGCGATCGCTCCGCGCTCCGCGTTCGAACCGGACGGCCGTTCTCCAGGATCGAGAAGACGTAGCGGCTGCCGACGAAGCCCGAGAGCGCCGACGAGTTGTCCGTCGTGCCCGTCTTCGCGCGCACCGCGCCGCGTGCGGGGCCGGTGCGCATCCTGTAGTGGAGCGTGCCGGTTTCTCCGGCGATGGGCAGGGCACGCACGAGGTACGGCTCCAGGTCGGGGTCGCTCCACATCGTCTGCAACAGGCTGACCAGCGCCCGTGGCGTCCAGCGATCGAGGAGCGAGAGACCGGAGCCGTCCACCATTCGCACGCCGGCGAGCGGGACACCGGCAGCCGTGAGCAGCTGCCGCGTCTCGGTCAGGCCGGCGGCTGCGGACCCTCGGCTGCCCTGCACGGCGCCGATCTCCTTCAGGAGCATCTCCGCGTAGAAGTTGTCGCTGAAGACGTCCATGTGCTGCACGAGCTCCGAGAGAGGCGGAGACTCGACAAACGCGAGCTGGACCGCGCTCGCCGACGCCGTGCCGACCGCCGCGGCGCCGCTCACCGTGACGCCCGCACGGCGAAGCTCGAGGCGGAAGAGCTGGGCGGCCATCAGCGCGGGGCGCGACGTCTCGTGGCGGCCGGTCCAGCCGCGGTTGACGATCAGGGCCGAGAGAGCAGGCGACTCGTGGAGGTAGAACTTTGCCTTCCAGCCGACCCCGCTGCGGCGCGTGTCGAACCAGCTCTCGTCGCCGAGGATTCGTCCATTGATGCGCTCGATCCCGGTTGCCGCCACCTGGCGCGCGAGCGAGACGAGCTTTGCGTCCGACAGCGCCGGATCGCCGTATCCCTTGAGCACGAGGTTCCCACGCCAGGTCGCTCCGCTCTCGACCCCGTCGCCGAGGACGTCGGTCTCGATCCGGAAGGACGGGCCGAGCGCGGTCAGCGCCGCGTAGGTCGTGGCGAGCTTCTGGTTCGACGCGGGCCGCAGCGCCAGGCCGGCGTTCTGCGCGAAGACGGTCCGGCCGGTGCGCAGATCGAGGACGACCGCCCCGGTCTGAGCGGGACTTACACGAGGCGCGCGGAGCGCACGGGCGAGCTCGCTCTGGAAGGCGTCGCGCGACCGCGCCACCGCGGCGGGCACGAGAAGAAGGGCAACGATCCCCGCGAGTGCGGCGGCAGGACGGAGCGGCACGATCTTTCCATTTTTCAAGCGAGAGTCCGAACGTCAAGCGGGATGGGTCGATCCGCGCCCGAAGATGGGCCGTGCGGCCCATTCCGCTGGTCGGTTCGCCCTCCGATAATCGTGGGTCATGCCGCTGGACGACATCGCAGAGCTGCTCGACATGCCCGAGAACGGGGCGGGCGCGCCCAGTCTCGACACGATCGAGTCGACGCTGACGGACGGCTACGCCGCCAAGCTCGCGCTCGAGGCCGAGCGCTGGCGGATCGAGCAGCGCCTCGGCATGGTCGCGCGAGATGCGGGCGAGGTGAAGGCACATGGGGTCGCCGCCGAGCTCGCCGAGCTTTCCAACCGCCTCGAGACGACCGACGGAGAGCTCGCGCGCCTTCGCTCGCTCCTCCGCAACCTCCAGGGCGTCAGGCGGCGCCGCAAGGCGAACGCCTAGACGATCCCGCTGCGAACCGCGTAGACAGCCGCCTGGATGCGGTTGTCGATCTGGAGCTTCATGAGGATGTTCGAGATGTGATTCTTGACCGTCTTCGGGCTGATGTGTAGCTCGGCGGCGATCACGGCGTTGTCCTTGCCGTTCGCGATCAGCTTCAGAACCTCGATCTCGCGCTCCGACAGCTCTGCGCGGATCATCTCCTCGATCTCGGGCTGTGCGCTCGTGGCGCGGATCCGCTGCAGCACCTTCGTCGCGATGTGCGGGGAGATGAGCGCCTCCCCTCGAGCGGCGGCCTGGATCCCGGAGACGAGCTCCTGGATCGAGGCGTCCTTGAGGAGGTAACCGCAGGCGCCGGCCAGGATCGCGTCGGTGACATCCGAGTCCTCGTCGGAGATCGTGAGCATGACGACCCGCGTGAGTGGCGACACCTCCGCGATGTGGCGTGTCGCCTCGACGCCGCCCATCGACGGCATGTTGAGGTCCATGACGACGACATCGGGAGTCAGTTCGCGGACATACGCGACCGCTTCCGCTCCCGTCCCCGCCTCTCCGACGATCGCGAGACCCTGCTCCTCGAGCAGGTTCCGCAATCCGGTTCGGAAGAGATCGTGGTCGTCGACGAGCAGCACGCGAAGTGCCTCCACGTGACGTTCCTCGGCCGTCTCCACGAGTTCACTCACCGCGATCCCCCCTTTCGCGGCGCCAGTGTAATCAGTAAATCGTGATCGTGACGGTGCGGCGGCCCCAGGCCGCGCATTCGGCGTACGTGGGGAACCAGAGGTCGATGATGTTCCCGCGGATTCCGCCGCCGATGTCGGCTGCGACCCCGTTGCCGTACCCGGGGATGTACAGCCTGCTGCCGAGCGGGATGACGGCCGGGTCGACCGCCACGACGCCTCGCCCGACCGGCATCCCGGTTGCCGTCTTGCCGGGCAGGTCGTAGCACGTCGCGCTCACGACGAGCTGCCGTTTGCCTGAAGGAGGAGCGGGTGCGGCCGCCTGAAGGTGCTGCGACTTCACCTGGGCCGCGCGCGCGGCTGCTTCGACGGTGCGGACCTGCGTCTTCTGGAGCCGCTCTCGCGCGTGCAGGGACGTCACGTACGCGAGGCGAGCCGCAGCCGCCGAGGCGAGTCTCTGCTCGCCCTGGCGAGCGGAGGCGAGAGAGCGCGCCAGCCGCCGCTCCGCCGCGGCGAGGCGAGCTTGCGATCCCACGAGGCGCACGTGCGCCGCGGTCGTCAGTGCCACGATCTGCCGGCTCTGATCGGCGACGCGCGAAAGGGCGTCTAGCTGGCGCAACCCCTTCGTGAGCGAGTCGGCTCCGAGCATGACGGCCACCGGGTCGACATTTCCCCTCTCGTACAGGGCACGCAGCTCGAGTGCGAGCTGCTGCTGCCCGCTCTGCAGGGATGTCCGTGCCGCGCCGAGCTCCTGCCGGATCGCGCTTCGCTGCCTTTGCAGCGCGGCGGCTGCGTCTTCGAGCGATGCAACCCGGGCGCGCCACGCGTGGAGTTGCGAGTCCAGGGCGTACAGGCTGAGCAGCGCCTGGTGAGCGCGGCTCGAGAGCTGTTGAGCCGAGGTCGCCCGCGCGTGACCCGGAAACCCCGGAGCAGCGAGTGCGGCCGACGCGGCCATGAGTGTCAGCACCGCCGCGGCCGCTAGAAACCGCGCGGTGCGGGATCTCGTCCTCCCGAGCACGTCGGCGGACCGTACTCGACGCGCCGAATTCGTGCAGGGGTTGCGGAACCTGATTTGAAAACTGTATGGGCCAAATTGCAGGATCTTCGTGACGGTTCTCGGGTTGCGGGCATCCGGCTGCCCTGTTACCGTCCCCCCCTTGTGACGGGCGGGAGGACGTCATGGCGCGCGCCGAGGCGGCTAGCGGTGATCTCGGCGCTGCTGATCGGCTTGCTCATGGTCGGCCTATTCGGGTCGACTGCTTCGCGTGCTCGAGCGGATCAGATCGGCGCAAAACGCGCCCAGGCCCAGTCCGTGCTGGTGCGGCTGCAGGAGCTCGACGCGGCGGCCCAGCGGGCGAACAGCCGATACGAAGCGGCGAATCAGAAGCTGGCGGCGATCGAGGGTCAGCTCACCGTCAATCGCCAGGCACTCGGCGTGGCCCGCGGAAATCTCTCCCAGGCGCAGGCTGCGCTCATGAAGCGGCTCGTCGCGATCTACACGTCGGATGAGGAGCAGTCCTCCCTGGCGGTGATCCTCGGCGCCCGCAGCCTCGACGACCTCATCTCCCGGATCGAGACGGTCAACTCGGTCTCGACGCAGGATTCGGCGCTGATCCACCAGGTGGTCGGGTTCCAGCACCAGATCGTGCAGCGCCGGTTGCTGCTGCACCAACAGCGTGCAAGCGCGCGTCACCTGCTTGCCGCCCAGGCCGCGGCACGTGATCGGATCGAGGGCAAGCTCGCTGCCGCGCGTCACCTCTACAGCTCGGTTCGCTCGCAGCTTCAGCAGATGATCTCGCAGCAGCAGGCGGCCCAGGCGGCGGCTGCCCACGAAGCTCGTGCCGCGGCTACCCAGGCAGGCTCACCGCTCGGCAGCTTCGACATCAGCAGCCCCTCAGCGACACCGCCGGCGGGTCAGTACGGCGGGGTCGTCGGGATCGCGATGCAGTACCTCGGCGTGCCGTACGTGTGGGGCGGTGCAAGCCCGAGCGGATTCGATTGCTCCGGCCTGGTCATGTACGTGTTCGGCCAGGTGGGCATCTCGCTTCCGCACTACACCGTCGCCCAGTACAGCTACCCGAACTCGGTCTCCGTACCCCAGAGCGACCTCCAACCGGGTGATCTCGTCTTCTTCGCCGGCCTCGGGCACGTCGGGATCTACGTCGGCAACGGGCAGTTCATCCACGCGCCGCATACGGGTGACGTCGTCCGCATCGACAGCCTGAGCGAGGGCTGGTACGCCTCCGAGTACGACGGCGCCAAGCGCATCCTCGGCTAGCGACCCGGCTCGTACAGCTTCTCGATCTCGTCCGCGAAGTGCTCGTGGATGACCGCGCGGCGCAGCTTCAGCGTCGGCGTCACCTCGCCCTGCTCCTGCGTGAACTCGCGCGGGAGGATCATGAACCGCTTGATCTGCTCGGCACGCATCCGATCGCGGTTGACGTCGTCGACGACCTCCTGCACGAGCTGTTGCCGGTCTAGACCGCTCGACGCGACCTCGGTCTCGTCCAGCGTGACGAGCGCTGTCACGTAGGGGCGGCGGTCGCCGACGACGATCGCCTGTGAAACGAACCGCGACGTCTTGAGCGCGTTCTCGAGGTTCTGCGGCGCGATGTTCTTGCCGCCCGCGGTGATGATCAGGTCCTTTTTCCGGTCGGTGATGCGCAGGAACCCCTCGGCGTCGATCTTGCCGACGTCACCGGTGTGGAGCCAGCCATCCTCGGTGAGCGCTGCGGCCGTTGCCTCCGGCTCCTTGTAGTAGCCGGCGAAGACGGCGTCGCTGCGGATCAGGATCTCGCCGTCATCGGCGAGCCGGATCTCGGCGCCCTCGACCGGCTTCCCGACGCTGCCGATCCGGAAGTCGTCGGGCTCGTTCACGGTCGCCGAGCTGCCGGTCTCGGTCAGGCCGTAACCCTCGATCACCGGAACGCCGAGCGCGTGGAAGAACTCCATGACGTCGGTGGAGAGCGGAGCCGCCCCGGAGACGCCGACGCGCAGGCGGCCGCCGAGCCGGTCGCGCACCTTCGTGAACACGAGGCGGTCGGCCAGTCGTTCCCGCACCGCGAGAGAGAGCGGCACCGCGGCGCCCTCGCGCCGCGTACGGCTCGCGCGGGCGCCGACCTCGAGCGCCCAGAGCCCGACCTTCCGCCGGAGACCGCCGGCTCGCTCGATCTCGCCGAGGGTCGAGGCGTGAATCTTCTCGTAGACGCGCGGCACGGCCGGAAGAACGTGCGGACGCACGGCCGCCATTGCCTCCGGCACGCGGGCAACGTCGGCTACGGCTGCGACGGTCGCGCCACGGAACGACGCCGCCTGATGCGCGAGGCGGCCGTAGCTGTGGGCGAGGGGCAGGAAGACGAGCACGATGTCGCCCGGGGCCTGTAGCCCTTCCGCCACACAGGTGGCCGCGGTGACGAGATTGCGATGCGTCAGCATGCAGCCCTTCGGCGGCCCCGTGGTCCCGGAGGTGTAGATGAGCGTCGCCAGGTCGTCTTCGGCGACCGGCTCCGGCCGCAGGTGCCTCGCCAGGCGCCCATCGGCTTCGAGCTTCTCGAGCCAGGCGAAGGGGATGATCTCGCGCAGCGAAGGGAGAGAGCCTCGGATGGACACGAGCTTGTGCGTCTGCTCCTCGTCCTCGGTGAACGCGAGCACCGCCTCGGAATGCTCGAGGATGTACTCGCACTCCTTCGCCGAGCTCGTCGGGTAGAGGCCAACGACGACGGCACCGATCGACATCGCGGCCCAGTCGAGGAGGATCCATTCGAGTCGCGTGCGGGCGAGCACCGCGACGCGATCGCCGTGCCGCACGCCGCGTGCCAGCAGACCGTGTGCGAGATCGTCGACGCGCTCGGCGGCCTGGGTCCAGGAGACGGGCTTCCACCCGTCCGCATGCTCCTCGAGGTACGCGGGCTGTGACGGGGCAGCCCGGATTGCCTCGCGCCAGAACTCGGGCGCCGTGCGCCTCTCCATGTGCGCAATCGTATGCAGGGAAGGCGATGAGAACCGAGAATTCGACCGGTCCTAACTAGACTGGATGCAGCCAATGCGGACTATCTGGAACGGATCGATCAGCTTCGGCCTCGTCAACATCCCGGTCGGGCTCGCGCTTGCGACCCAGCGGCAGGATGTGTCGTTCCGCACCCTGCACAGGGAGTGCGGGTCGCCGATCAAGCAGAAGCGCTGGTGCCCCGTCCACGAGCGCGACGTGGAGCAGGACGAGCTCGTCAAGGGGTGGGAGTTCGCGAAGGGCCAGTACGTATACGTCGAAGAGGCGGATCTCGAGGCCGTCGCGCTCCAGCGTTCGCAGTCGATCGCGATTCTTCGCTTCGTCCGGCTGGAGGACGTCGACCCGGTCTACTTCGACCGCACGTACTACCTCGCCCCGGCCGATGCCGAGGCGCAGCGGCGCCCGTACGTCCTGCTGCTGCGGGCGATGGAGGACTCGGGGATGGCCGCGGTCGGCAAGTTCGTCCTCTGGGGCAAGGAGAACCTCTGCCTGATCCGCGCCCGGGCCGGCGCGCTGCTGCTCGAAACGCTCTTCTTCGCCGAGGATGTCCGGACGAAGGACGAGATCGAGGAAGCGGTGGGGGAGACCGATGTTCAGGAGGCCGAGCTGAAGCTCGCGGAGCAGGTGATCTCCAGCCTCTCGGGTGAGTGGACGCCGGAGGACTTCGAGAACGACTACCGCCGAGACCTTGCCCAGATGCTCGAGGCGAAGCTCGCGGGTCAGGAGATCGTCGCGCCGGAGCCGGTCGCCGACGCACCGGTCATCGACCTGATGGAGGCCCTGCGCCAGAGCGTCGCCGACGCGCAGAGCCGGCGGTCGGCGGAGAGCGCCAAGGACGGGAAGAGCGAGTCGAAGAGCCGCTCCCGCTCCGGTAGGACGCCGGCAAAGAAGTCCGCCTGACGAAGAGGGCGGCTCATCGCCGCCCCCTCGAAGCATCGCTCCCAGCCGCGCTTACGCTGCGTGCTGGGCGGTTTGCTGCTGGCTGTTGAGGCTGAGAAGAAAGAGGTACTTGTCGATCTTCCCCTGGTAGATGGGCACGCCCTCTTCGACGCACACCCTGATCACCTCCTGCCGGTCGAGACCGAGCTCTTTCGACAGTTCATCGGGCGTGAGGTGATTCGCCATTCTCGCCTGCTCCTTTCGCCAGGAACGAAAAAACCCGCCGCGCGCAACGCGCTGGCGGGCTAGCTCGCACCCTCGCTTGTCGTGTCTGCGGACATCACTCTGCCCGCCCTGCAGAAGCATTCATCGACACAAAGAATATGCCTCAATCGTGACGGAGAGCAAACACCGGCTGTCGGGTTTCGAGGAGCGGGAGCTCGAGTGGCGTGGAGCACGCCTTCACTACGCCGTCGGGGGAGCCGGATCGCCACTCGTGCTCGTGCACGGGCTGGGCGGAATCGTCGAGAACTGGTGCGCTCTGGCACCAGCGCTGGCCGAGCGACACCGCGTGCTCGTCCCCGACCTGCCGGGCCACGGACGATCGGCGCTTCTCTCCGAGGCGCGGAACCTCGACTCGCTGTCGGAGGCCGCGCTCGGGCTGGCAGAGGCAGAAGACATCCGCGGCGCAATTTGGATCGGCCACTCGCTCGGCGGGGTTGTGGCACTGCGAGCGGCGGTGCTTCGTCCCGACGCCGTAGGCGGAGTCGTTCTCGCCGCGGCCGCCGGCATCGGCTCGGCGTCGCGGGCAGCTCAGGTGACGCTCGCCGTGCTCGGCGCCACCCGGCCGGGACGCCTGATCGCGCCCTTCCGGCATGCGTGGGCGCACTCCCGGATCGGTCGCCGCATCGCCTTCGGCTGGTGGGGTGCGGCCGATTCCGGCGCGCTCGAGCCCGACATTGCCGAGGCATTTCTTCTGGGGCCCTCGCTCCACACGGACACCCGGCAGGCGGCACGGGCACTGCTCGTCTCGGATCCGCGCGTCGAACTCGACCGTGTCAGCTGCCCCTGCCTCTGCCTGTGGGGCGCGAGCGACAACTGGGTCGGCCCGCAGGACGGCATGGAGTACGCGCGCCGCCTGCGCGCGCCGCTCCGAACGATCGCCGGCTGCGGCCATCTCCTGATCGGAGAGCGGCCCGACGCCTGCCTCGCCGCGATCGAGGAGTTCGTCGACTCCCTCGGTTAGCCGGCCGCCGCAGGCGCCTCGAACGGGATCACGTCTGCTCCGGCGTCCTCCTCGTCACGACGAGGGCCGCCGCCGAGGAACTCGACCCGCCGAGCGACCACCTCGACCGCGCTGCGGCGTTTGCCCTCCTCCTCCCACGAACGCGACTTCAGTCGTCCGTCGATCGCGACCCTTCTGCCCTTGCCGAGGTACTCGGCGCACAGCTCGCCTTGCCGGTCCCAGGCCGACACGGTCACGAAGTCCGCGCCGCCGTCCCGGCTCGCGCGGTCGACGGCGAGCACGAAGCTCGCGACTCGCTTGTCGGGTGCGACCTCTCGCACCTCGACCTCGGTGGCGAGGTTGCCGATCAACGTGACCACGTTCACGCCGTGCACGCTAGGCGGGAACCCGTCGCGGCGGAGTCAAGGCTTTGTGCCGGTTTAGGGCTAGAGTGACCCGTTCATGGGCCTCTTTTCAGGATTGACCGGCTTCGGCGGTCGCGACATGGCGGTGGACCTGGGAACCGCGAACACGCTCGTCTATGTGCGCGGCCGCGGCATCGTTCTCTCCGAGCCGTCGGTGGTCGCCATCGACCAGCGCTCCGGCGAGGTGCACGCGGTCGGGGTCGAGGCCAAGCGGATGCTCGGCCGGACGCCCGGAACGATCCAGGCGATCCGTCCCCTGAAGGACGGCGTGATCGCCGACTTCGACGTCACCGAGCAGATGCTGCGGCACTTCATCCAGAAGGTGCACCAGCACCGCTTCGCGCATCCGCGGGTCGTCGTCTGTGTCCCGTCGGGCGTGACGGGCGTCGAGAAGCGCGCTGTGGAGGAGGCGACGCTCTCGGCGGGAGCGCGCCAGGCGTATCTGATCGAGGAGCCGATGGCTGCCGCGATCGGAGCCGGTCTCCCGGTCGCCGAGCCGACGGGCAACATGATCGTCGACATCGGCGGCGGCACGACCGAGGTCGCGGTCATCTCACTGGGCGGGATCGTCGTCTCCCAGTCGCTTCGCGTCGGCGGCGACGAGATGGACGAAGCGATCATCAATCACATCAAGCGCGACTACAAGCTGCTCATCGGCCAGCAGACCGCCGAGGAGATCAAGCTCGAGATCGGCTCTGCTTGGGATCTCCGGGAAGAGCTCCAGGCGGAGGTGCGCGGTCGCGACATGCTCACGGGCCTGCCGAAGACCGTGATCCTCACCTCCGAAGAGATCCGCCGCGCACTCGACGAGCCGGTCACGCAGATCATCGAGGCGATCAAGTCCACGCTCGACAAGACGCCGCCCGAGCTCGCCGCGGACATCATGGATCGCGGCATCGTCCTCGCCGGCGGCGGCTCGCTCCTCACGGGGCTGGACGAGCGGCTGCGCCACGAGACGCAGATGCCGGTGCACCTCGCCGAGAGCCCGCTCACGTGCGTCGCGGTCGGTTCCGGCCGGAGCCTCGAGGAGTTCGAGGCGATCCACCGCTCGAACAAGGCGCGCTCCCGCAACGGCCGCCGCTACTAGGCCGGCATGGACATCCAGGAAGTCGATGCGCGCAGCGCGTCGGACGATGTGCTCGCCCGGTTCCACGCGCTCGAGGCGGCATACCACGAGGAGTTGAATCCGGGCTTTCCGGGGCGCAGCGCCGAGGAGGTCATCGCGTTCCACAGGCACGTGCCTGCGACGCAGACCGACTGTCACTGGCTTGCCGACGGCGGTACGGCCGTGCTCTACGTGCACGGGCCGACCGCGACCTTCCTCGAGTTGCGGGTCGCGCCCGACCGCAGGCGACGCGGTCTGGGGACGGCGCTGCTGGAGCGAGCGCGTCGGCGCTGTCACGAGCTTGGCGTAGAGGCGCTTCGCAGCGTCCACTCGACCGCTGCAGGAGCCGCGTTCGCCAGGGCGGTCGGCGCGCGGGACGAGCAGCGCATCGTGGAGTCGATCCTCCATCTCCGAACCGCCGAGCTGCCTGAGCCTCATCCCGCCGAGGGCTTTCGCCTCGTCACGTGGCTCGGCCGTGTCCCGGAGCCGCACCTCGCGTCGTATGTCGCGGCCCGGGCGGCGATGGACGATGCACCCGCACCCGACGGGATGGACTTTCCGACCTGGACGGCCGAGAACGTGCGGGCGTCGGAGGAGTCGCTCGTGCAGCGCGACCGCGAGATGCGGCTCACGGTCGCGATGGCTGCCGACGGCGAGATCGCCTCGTTCACGGAGCTTCGCGTGTCGCGGGGCTCCACGCTCGGGTTCACGGACGACACCGGGACGGCCGCCGCACACCGCGGAAAAGGGCTCGCGCGTGCGGTCAAGATCGAGTCGCTGCGGCGACTCCGCGCAGACCATCCGGAGGTCGAGGTGGTGACCACGTCGAACGCCGAGGAGAACGCCGTCATGCGAGGTCTGAACGAGTCCATCGGGTTCCGTCCCGCCCTCGTCGGGACACTTGCCGCCATCGAACTCGGGTCTCCGGGTCAAACCAGCGGGAACCCGCGGTAACCTGTTGCGGTGGCTCCACCAAGTCGCAGCGCGCGCGCGGCTGTGCTTGCTTCGTCGGTTCAACGCTCGAAGCCGACCCCGTACCCCTCGAAGGCACGCAGCGCGCTCATCCGGAGGACGGTCGTCGTCGTCCTCGTTCTCATCGCGCTGACGCTCGTCACGATCTCATTCCGCAGCCCGAGGTCGGGACCGGTCCACGGTCTGCAGGGGGCGGGCTCGACCGCCTTGCATCCCTTCCAGATCGCAGCGACCCGGGTTGCCCAGCCGTTCCGTGACGCGTACTCGTACATCGACGGCCTGACCAAGGCGAAGGCCGAGAACAAGAAGCTGAAGAAGGAGCTCATCGAGTACCGGGCTGCGCAGATCAGGGCCGCGGCGGCTGCCGCCAAGGAAGAGCAGGTCGTCAAGCTCCTGCACTTCGTACAGGGACCGACGTTCCCCAACGGCTATCGAGCGATCAGCACCGAGGTCACCTCGTTCCCCAGCGGTCCGTTCACGCACTCGCTCACGATCGCCGCGGGATCCGCCAACGGTGTCCGGCTGAACTCGCCCGTCGTCAGCGGCGACGGTCTCGTCGGGATCGTCTCGAACCTCTTCCCGCATTCCGCCAAGGTCACGCTGATCAGCGACCCGAACAGCTACGTCGCCGCGCGCGACCTGCAGACGCGCGTGCGCGGAGGAGTGCGCCCGGGAGCCGGTGGCACGCTGATCCTCGACCAGGTGCAGAAGACGGAGGTGGTCAAGCAGGGCGACGAGGTCGTCACCGACGGGACGCACAACGCGCGCCTTCCGGATCTCTATCCGTACGGCATTCCGATCGGTCGGGTCACCTCGGTCGGCGTCGCCGACACGGCGAGCTTCCTCCAGGTGCAGGTGCAGCCCTTCGCGAACCTCGGCTCCCTCGACGCGGTCGCAGTACTCGTCCCGACGAAGCACCGATGAGCCTGGCCGACGGCGTCAAGGCCGCCGTCCTGCTCTTCGTGGCGGCGATCGCACAAGTCTCGATCTTCTCCCAGCTGCACGTCTTCGGCGCCGTCCCCGACTTTCTCCTCGTCTCGCTCGTCGCGCTCTCCCTGCTGCGCGGCAGCGTCGCCGGCGCCGCCGGCGGCTTCTTCGCCGGGCTCCTCGTCGACACTGCGTCGCTCGGGACGCTCGGGCTCACGTCGCTCGTGCTGACGCTGGCCGGGTACTGGATCGGGCGGTACGGGGAGACGACCGGCCGCGACCGCGCGCATGCCCCGTTCCTCTCGATCGGTGTCGTGACCGTCCTCTACGAGCTCGGCCTGCTCGTGGTCCATTTCGTCCTGGGAGAGAGCGCGCCGGCCGGCGCGGTTGTGCGCAGCATCGGCCCGGCGATCGTCCTCAACCTGATTCTCACCGCGCCGGTCTATGCGGTCGTGCGGCGGCTGCTGCGGCCCGCCGAGCGGGAAGAGCTGAGCGCGGAGGTGCAGCTCCTTGGCTAGCACCACGACGCGGCGACTCCCTCTGCCACCCTCGAGGCGCACCCGTGCGGACGAGCCGGACGGCGAAGAGATCGCGGTCGAGCCCTACCGGCTCACGCCGAAGCTCGCGCGACGGGTGGCACTCCTCGGAGGGCTCGTCGTGATCGGGTTCGCGGCGCTCGTCGGGCGGCTCTGGGCGCTGCAGGTGCTCGCCGGGCCGCACTACGCCGCTCGTGCGCAGGCGAACCAGATACGCACCGTGCGCGTCGAGGCGCCGCGCGGACAGATCGTCGACCGGAACCGCGACGTCCTCGTGACGAACAAGCCGGTCACCGCGATCGAGCTCTGGCCGTCCGGCCTGTCGAAGGTCTACTCGCGCCGGGTGGCCGAGCTGCGCGAGCTGGCGGACGTGACGCGCGTGAACGTGCGCCAGCTGACGAGGCTGATCCTTGCGCGGCGGAAGGCCGGGGACATGCTCGATCCGATCGTCGTGCGCCCCGCGGCGCCGACGGCAATGCTGACGTACCTGCAGGAGCGCGCAGCCAGCTTCCCGGGCTTGACGCTCGCACGGAGCTACGTCCGACGCTACCCGCACGGGGATCTCGCGCCGCAGCTGCTCGGCTACGTCGGACAGATCTCGCCGCCGGAGCTGCAGACCATGGGGAAATCGGGTTACGCGCCGGGCGACGTGATCGGTCAAACCGGGATCGAGGCGACGTACAACACATACCTCTTCGGCGTCCCGGGTGCGGCGCGCGTCCGTGTCGACTCACTCGGCCGACCCCGCAGCGCGCGGACGCTGACGACTCAGCCGCAGCCGGGCCAGACGGTTCGCTTGACGATCGACGCCGGCCTGCAGACGGCCGCGCAGAACGCGCTGCAGTACGGGATCCAGATCGCCCGCAACGGCGGGGAGTGGGCGGCGGACGGTGGGGCGATCGTCGCCATGAGCCCGAAGGACGGCTCGATCCTCGCACTCGCGTCGTCGCCCACGTACGACCCGTCCGTCTACACGGGGCGGGTGACGACGCGCGCCCTGAAGGCGCAGGGCCTCGTGGGGAAGGCGGCCACCGACAAGAACTACCCGGCGCTCGACCGTGCGCTCGACGCCACCTATCCACCCGGCTCGACGTTCAAGCCGCTCACCGCGATCGCGGCCCTGCAGGAGCACCTGATCAAGCCGTACTCCTTCTATCCGTGCACCGGCACGTACGTCGCACCCGAGGATCGCTCCCATCACGTCTTCCACAACTGGGACCCCA
Organism: Thermoleophilia bacterium; assembly: GCA_025929425.1. Lineage (GTDB taxonomy): Bacteria > Actinomycetota > Thermoleophilia > Gaiellales > Gaiellaceae > Palsa-739. Next base: position 26,101 of record JAICME010000004.1, read on the forward strand.
ACGTCAATCAGGGGATGGACCTGCCGACGGCGCTCGCCTACTCGTGCGACACGTACTTCTACCGAGCCGGCAACGCCTTCTACAAGCTGCCGACGAATCGTGGCCAGCCGCTGCAGAAGTGGGCGCGCGCGTTCGGCTTCGGGCAGAAGAGCACGGTCGATGCCGGTCCCGACGTGGCCGGGCTCGTGCCGACGATCGGCTACAAGCACCGCAGGTTTGCCAAGAGCAGCGGCGACCCGAACTGGCGGATCGACCGCCTCTGGAAGCCGGGTGACTCGATCAACCTCGCGATCGGGCAGGGTGACCTGCTCGTGACGCCGCTCCAGATGACGCGCTTCTACGCGGCGATCGCGAACGGCGGGAAGCTCGTCACGCCGCACGTCCTCCTGAACGTCGAGAACCCGAACGGGACGATCGTCCCCACGACTCCGCCGGCGGCGCCGCGGCCGGTCCCGGGACTCGATTCCAAGTACCTCAAGGTCGTCAAGCAGGGCCTGTTCGAGGGCACGCACGACTCGTTCGGCACCTCGTACGGCGTCTTCGGGAACTTCCCCTACGACGTCGCCGGCAAGACCGGTACCGCGCAGAAGACCGTCACTCTTCCCGGCTTCACCGGTGAGAGGGACCAGTCTTGGTGGTGTGGCTATGGTCCCGCCAACGATCCGAAGCTCGTCGTGTGCGCGGTGATCGAGAACGGCGGCCACGGCGGCACTGCGGCGGCGCCCGCGGCCGAGAAGGTCTTCGCGAAGTTCTTCCACGTCTCTTCGACCCAGCTGCTACCGATCCACTCGGACTGATGCTCGAATACGCGGGATCCCAACGAGCCGGCCTCCGTAACGAGCGCGAGGCGCCGCACCTGCTGAGTGTCGTGCGCTCGCTGGACTGGGTGTTGCTGGTCGGCGTCGCCGCGCTCGTCCTCGTGGGCCTGTGGGGCGTCGCCGGCGTGACGAAGTTCGCAGTGGCGAACGACCCGAGCTACTACCTCAACCGCCAGATCCTCTACGCAGCGGCGGGCGGGGTCGTGCTCGTGGTTGCCGCGCTCATCGATCCGGATCTCTACCGCCGCTACTGGCGCGGCATCTTCATCGGGACGGCGGTGGTCATCGCCTTCGTCCTTCTGATCGGGCACGCGGCGCGCGGTTCAACCCGCTGGATCCACCTCGGCTTCTTCACGTTCCAGCCGTCGGAGTTCGGGAAGCTCCTCTTCGTGGTGGCGCTGGCGGGGATGCTCGCAGAACGCCAGCGGGTCGTGAGCTCGTGGGAGACCACGCTCCGGGTGGTCGGGCTCGGCCTCCTGCCGGTCGTGCTCGTCTTCGCGCAACCCGACCTCGGCACGGCGCTCGTCTATCTCGCGGCGCTCGGGGCGATGCTCTTCGTCGCCGGGGTGCCGTGGCGGCATCTCGCAGTGCTCGGGAGTCTCGTCGTGGTCGTGGCGGTGGGTGTTCTCTGGGCCGGGCCCGCGGCCGGGGTCAACGTGCTCAAGGGTTACCAGCAGCAGCGCCTGACCTGCTTCACGCACCCTTCCAACTGCCCGGCTGCGGCGGGCTACAACCTGGATCAGGCGAAGACGACCGTCGGTTCCGGCCAGATCCGCGGCCGCGGGGTGAACAACTCGACGCAGGTCAACCTCGGCTTCCTCCCGGAGAGCCAGACCGACTTCGTCTTCGCAGGCTTTGCCGAGCAGCGGGGCTTCCTGGGAGCAGCGCTTCTGCTCGGGCTCTACCTCGTCGTGTTGTGGCGCGGCCTGCGCGTGATCACCGTCGCGCGCGATCTCTTCTCGGCGGTGGTCGCCGGCGGCATCGTCATCGCGCTGCTCTTCCAGATCTTCGTCAACGTCGGCATGACGATGGGGATCGCCCCGATCACCGGCATCCCCTTGCCCTTCGTCAGCGTCGGCGGGTCGTCGCTCATCGCGAACCTGGCCGCGATGGGCGTGCTCCTCGCGATCCACGCCCGCGGTCGCGTCTCGCGTTATTCGCGGCGTCGCTGATCAGCTAGGCGGCAGCCGGCCGGAGCCGCGCCCGGCGTGCCCGGATCGCGCGCAGGCGCTGGCTCAGGCGGGCCCACGCCCAGGGCTCGATCTCGCGGTAGCGGGTCTCCGCCTGGCTCCGGGTCGCCTCGAGGTACTCGAACCAGGCGTCCGCCTCTTCGATCAGCAGGAGCTCTTCGGCCTCGCGTTGCGCCACAACCCGTTCACCTCCCGGACGTGATTGGCCGGATCGTAGGTCCGGGCTCGGACGGACCCCTGGGTGGGCGATTGCTACCCTGGCGACGTAGGCCATGCCAAGCCTTTTCACTGACAATGAGCGCGCGCGCACCCCGTATCCGTTTCGGGTTGCTGTCGCGCCGCGCTCCCACGAAGGAGTTCTTACTTGCCTTGGTTCCGTATCCGGAAGAAGCAATCTTCCGACGACCAGACATCTGCCGTATCCGAGCTCGAGGCGAAGCCCGAGCCCGAGCTAGCGCCGGCCGCCGAGGCGGCTGACACCGAACCAACCGATCCCACCAAGCCGAAGCGACGTCGCGGCAGCCGCGGCGGACGCGGACGCAAGAAGCCCGGCTCCGTCACCGCCGGCGCCACTACGGCGCCGGCGCAGAGGGAGAAGAGCGAGGGAAAGCAACCGCAGCGCCGCGAGCTCTCCCAGCGGCAGGAGCGCCGCCGCGACCAATCGACCCGGCGCCGCCGCGAGCCGCAGCGCCGGGCGCCGCTGCCCGCTGCGAAGCGCGAGCTGCTCGTCTCCGTCGACGTCGGCGAGCGCCGCGTCGCAATCCTCGAGGACGAGCGCGTCGCCGAGGTCTACCTCGAGCGGCCGGAGCGCCGCTCGATCGCCGGCAACATCTACCTCGGCCGCGTCGACAACGTCCTGCCCGGAATGGAGGCCGCCTTCGTCGAGATCGGTCTCGAGAAGAACGGCTTCCTCTACGTCGACGAGATCGTCCGCCCGGAGCTCGAGAAAGGCCACGGCCGCAAGATCCAGGACCTCGTCTCGCGCGGCCAGTCCATCCTCGTTCAGGCCGTGAAGGATCCGATGAAGACGAAGGGTGCGCGGCTGACGACGCAGATCTCGCTGCCCGGCCGGTTCGTCGTCCTCGTCCCGCAGGGCGAAGGGCTCGGCGTCTCGCGTCGGCTCGACGACGACGAGCGCACTCGCCTGAAAGACATCCTCAAGCGCCTCGATGTGAAGGAAGGAGGCGTGATCGTCCGCACCGCAGCCGAGGGCGCGTCCGAGGAGGACATCGAGCGCGACCTCGTCTTCCTCCAGCGGCTCTGGCGCTCGATCCAGGCGCAGGCCAAGAACGCGAAGACGCCGGAGCTGATCTACCAGGAGGCCGAGCTCCCGCTGCGGGTCGTCCGCGATCTCTTCACCGGCGACTTCGAGAAGGCGTACGTCGACGACGAGCGCACGCACCGGCGCATCGTCGGCTATCTCAAGAAGACGTCGCCGCACATGGTCGAGCGCGTCGTCCGGTACAGGGAGAAGACGCCGCTCATGGAGTCCTTCGGCGTCGAAGACGAGATCAAGTCGACGATCGGCCGCCGCGTCGATCTCCCGTCCGGCGGCTACCTGATCTTCGACTATGCCGAGGCGTTCACCGTCATCGACGTCAACACGGGCCGCTTCGTCGGCGGGCGCGGGAAGAACTCCGGCGGCAGGCTCGAGGACACGATCACGAAGAACAACCTCGAGGCGGTGAAGGAGGTCGTCCGGCAGCTGCGCCTGCGCGACATCGGCGGGATCATCGTCATCGACTTCATCGACATGGCCAACCCGAAGAACCGGGCGGCCGTCGAGGAAGCGCTGCGAACCGAGCTCGAGCGAGACCGGACGAAGACCTACGTCGTCGAGATCTCGCCGCTCGGCCTCGTCGAGATGACGCGTCAGAACGTCACCGACGGGCCGCGCGAGGTCATGACGCGCAAGTGCCCGACCTGCGGCGGCGACGGGATCGTCTACTCCGAGGCCTCGGCTGCGATCGACGTCGAACGGCGGCTTCGCGCGCTCGCCGCCGGTTCGCGGGCGCAGGCCTTCCGGGTCGAGCTCGCGGAGCCGATCGCAAGTGCGCTCGTCGGTCCGGGTGCGAGGCGGCTGGTCGAGCTCGAGGCGCTGACGAAGAAGCGCTTCTTCCTCGAGGGCAAGCCGGAAACGCACCTCGACCACTTCGTCGTGGTCAGCGAAGGCAAGCTCGCCGATCTGGCGCCCAAGGCCCCGGTCGCTGAGGACGCCGAATCGATGCTGCAGCTCGTCGAAGTCGACCGGTACGACGCCGCTGCCGCCGTCGGCAAGCTCGACGGCCTCGACGTCGTCGTCGCCGATGCCGCCTCCATGGTCGGCAAGCGCGTGAAGGTGCGCGTCGAGCGCGTGCTCGACGGCCGCGCCTACGCCGTCCTCGTTCGCAAGACGAAGGAGGCGCCCGAGCCGCTCACCGCAGAAGGGGAGGCCGAGAAGCCGACCCGCAAGCCGCCGGCACGTAAGGGCACCGGGGCTGCGAAGGAAGCCGAGCCCGTCGAGGTCGACGAGCCGGTTGTCGTCGAGCCCGAGGCCGAGGCCGAGGCTGAGGAGGAGGCGGAGGCTGAGCCCGAGGAGCAGGCGGAGGCGACCGACGAGGCTCCGCAGCCGAAGAAGAAGACGCGCCGCGGCTCGCGCGGCGGCCGAAAGCGGAAGAAGCCGTCGACCGCGCAGGCGGCCCAGACGGCAGACGCCGAGACCGAGGGGGAAAGCCCATCCGTGGAGACGCCCGAGCCTGCGCGCGGTGTCACGATTCACGTCCCGGGCGACGACCTCGGTCGCGACGGCGCGGTCGAGCCACCCGAACCGGCGCCGGAGATCTCCGAACCAGAAGCCGCCGACGAGCCGGTGACCGCAGAGGCGGAGTCCGGGGAGGAAGCGCCGAAGCCGAAGAAGAAGACCCGGCGTGGTTCGCGCGGCGGCAAGAACCGCAAGAAGAAGCCTGCAACCGCTGCCACCAACGGTTCCGAGGAGCCCGCGCAGACTGCGGAAACCCCCGAGGCGGAACCGGCTTCCGGCAACGGCGACTTCGAGTACGTCCCGATGTCCGAGTGGGCCGACGAGCTCGACAGGAACGGTTAGCTACACTGCCCTGCCGCGGGCTTGACGCCCGCGTTTCCACGCCATGAGCTCCTACGCGATCATCAGTCTGGGCGGCAAGCAATACCGCGTCCGTGAGGGCGAGCGGCTGCTCGTCGACCGCCTGCGTGCCGACGAGGGCGCGACCGTCGAGCCGCGCGTCCTGCTCGTCGGCGGTAACGGCGCTCCCGATCTCGCCCCGTCCACGACCGTGACCGCGCGCGTCGTCGGCCACGAGCTCGGCGAGAAGATTCGGATCGGCAAGTACCGGCGCCGCACCGGCTACAAGAAGCACACCGGCCACCGCAGCAGGCTCACGCGGATCGAGATCGAGTCGATCGGCGCCGCCACGCGCGCGAAGGCCGCGGCGAAGCCGAAGCCTGAGAAGGCCGAGAAGCCGGCACCGGAGAAGGCGGAGGCCGCGACGCGGGCCGCCGGGGACGTGCCGGAGGGCTACGCGTCGATGACGATCGCGCAGCTCACGGAAGCGGCCGGCGGTTGGAGCCGCGAGCAGCTCGAGGCCGCGCTCGAGCACGAGCGCTCCGGCAAGGCGCGCAAGGGTGCGATCACGGCTCTGGAATCGGCACTCGAGGAGAAGCAGTAATGGCGCACAAGAAGGGACTCGGCTCGTCGCGGAACGGCCGCGACTCCAATCCGCAGATGCTCGGCGTGAAGATGTTCGCCGGCCAGGACGTGACGGCGGGGATGATCCTCGTCCGGCAGCGCGGCACGCGCTTCCGTCCGGGTCCGGGCGCCGGGATCGGTAAGGACGACACGATCTTCGCGATGCGCGACGGCACGGTCGCGTTCCGGACGAGCGGCGAGCGCCGCTTCATTTCGGTCGTCGATCCGGAGTAGGTCATGTTCCACGACCGCGCGCGCCTGACGGCCGTCGCGGGCCGTGGCGGTGACGGCTCGATCCACTTCCGGCGCGAGAAGTACGTGCCGCGCGGTGGGCCGGACGGGGGAGACGGCGGGCCCGGCGGCGACGTCGTGGTCGTCGCCGATCCGCGACGGCGCGACCTATCTGGCTTCCGGCCGAACCAGAGGCTCCGGGCCGCCCGTGGTGGCGGAGGCGGCGGCCGTCTCTCGAACGGCGCCCGCGGAGAGGACGCGGTCCTCCTCGTCCCGGTGGGAACGCAGGTCTTCGCAGGGGACGAGCTCGTCGCAGACCTGGCTCATCCCGGCGCGCGCGTCGTCGTCGCGGAGGGTGGCTACGGGGGCCGCGGCAACAAGCATTTCGCGGGGCCCACGCGACAGACCCCGCGCTTTGCGGAGGTCGGCTTGCCGGGGGAGGAGCGGGAGATCGAGCTGCGGCTGAAGCTCCTCGCCGACGCCGCCCTCGTCGGTCTCCCGAATGCGGGCAAGTCGTCGCTCCTGACTCGGATCTCGAACGCGCGGCCGAAGGTCGCGGAGTATCCCTTCACCACCCTCTCGCCCGTGCTCGGGACGGTCGAGGCCTCGGACGGCCGGCAGCTCGTCGTCGCCGACGTCCCGGGCCTGATCGAAGGCGCGAGCGAAGGGGTCGGGTTGGGGCACGAGTTCCTCGCCCACCTCGAGCGAGCCCGGCTGCTGGTGCACGTGATCGACTCCTCCTCCGACGATGCCGACGAGCGCTGGCGCACGATCGACGCGGAGCTGGCCGCGTACGGAGCAGGCCTCGACGAGCGGCCGCAGATCGTCGTCCTGAACAAGATCGACCTGCGCCCGGAGTTACCGGAATTCGGGATCGAGGACGATCGAATCCTCCGCGTCCTCCGGCTCTCGGCCGCGACCGGCGCGGGTATCGACGAGCTCCGGAAGGCGCTGTTCGAGCTCGTGCCGCAGGAGGAGGAACCGCCGGACGAGCCGGCTGACGAGATGGTCGACTTCCTCGTCTACCGTCCGCGCCCGTCCCGGCGTGCATATCGCATCTACCGCACCGAGCGTGGCTTCCGCGTCACGGGGACTCCACCGGCGGAAGCGGAGCTCGAAGCGATCCTCCGCGGAGCGGGCGCACGCGCCGGCGACGAGGTCGAGGTGGGGGAGGAGCTGCTCGAGTGGGAGTAGTGCTGTACGGCGGCGCGTTTGACCCGCCACATCTCGGCCACGTCGCGGTCGCCGACGCCGCAAGGAAGCGCTTCGGAGCGGACCGGCTCGTGGTGCTCGTGAGCGAGCGCCCTGCGCACCGCTCCCTTCACGCATCGGCCGAAGACCGGCTCGCGCTCGCCCGCGCGGCGTTCCCGCGCGACGACGTCCGTCTCGATCCGTACCCGCGCACGGTCGCGCTCCTGCGCGCCGAGGGCTTCGACGGCCCGGTCTTCGTCGTCGGCGCCGACCAGTTCCGCAACTTCCTCGACTGGAGCGAGCCGAACGACGTGCTGAAGCTGGCGCGGATCGGCGTCGCCACGCGACTTGGTTATCCGCGCGAGGAACTCGACGGTGTCCTGACGCAGCTCGACGAGCCGGAGCGCGTGCTCTTCTTCGAGATCGAGCCGAATCCGGCCGCGTCGCGGGACGTTCGGGCTCGCATCGCCGCGGGTGAGCCGCTCGACGGGCTCGTGCCGCCTGCGGTCGCCCAGCTCATCGCGGACCGCGGGCTTTACCGTCCGTGAAGCCCGGATACACTGAATACCGACCGATCCAAGGACACGAGCAGACTCTGACCTCCCTCCAACAGGCCCGCCGCATCGCCGCTCTCGCCCTCGAGAAGCTGGCGGAAGACGTCGTGATCCTCGACATGCGGCCCGAATGCTCGTTCACGGACTACTTCGTGATCGCCACCGGTCGCAACCCACGCCAGACGGCGTCGATCTGGGACGAGGTGCACACGCGGCTGAAGCACGAGGAGCGGCTCCTGCCGACGAGTGTCGACGGGACACGCGACGGAGCCTGGATCGTCGCGGATTACCTCGACGTCGTGCTGCACGTGTTCACGCCCGACGCACGTGGCTTCTACCGGCTCGAAGACCTGTGGAGCGACGTGCCCGCGGTCGATCTCGACGCTGCAGTCGTCTAGGCCGGCTTCAGCCCCGTGCGGGTCAGCAGGACGTTCCCGGCCTGCTTCGGAAGGCCGGTGACGAGCTTCCCGCCCAAGCGGACGTCGAGGCTCGGCGGATCTCCCACGTCTATCCAGACCGGCCCCCTTCTCAGATCGACCGGCAGCCTCTTCCCCTGCGTGAGCGTGGCTTCGTAGACGGTCGGCCCGCTCGCGCTGCCGGAGCGGATCCAGAGCCAGCAGTCGCCGCGCGAGGCGACGAGCACGGCACGGCTGGGGAGCGCGGCGACTACGTGGTGCTCGCGCTTCTTCGCTTTCTTCTTCGGCTTCGTGGGTGTCGTGGGCGTCGTGGTCGCCGTGGACGCGGGCGGCGCGGCCTGCTTGCCGTTGCCCGACGAGCCGCTGAGCCGCCAAGCCGCCACCGCTGCGACGATCGCGACGATCACACCGATCGCGATCGCCGGGCGAAGGAGGCTCCCGCCGCCCAAACGCGAGCGGGATCGTGCGAACCGCTCCGGCACGAACGGCAGCTCGTCGTTGTGCGCGTAGCGGTTGTTGTACTCATCGACGTAGAGATTGCCGTCGAGGCCGAGATAGTCCGCGTACGTTCGCAGGAACCCCTTGACGTAGGCGTCTCCGGGCAGCGCCTCCCACCGCTCCTCCTCGAGCGCCTGGAGGTAGCGGTCGCGAATCCGAATCGCCTTCTGGACGTCGGCGGGGGTAAGTCCTCGCTTCAGGCGGGCCTCGCGCAGGCTCCCACCGATCTCGAACATGCCCCATTGTCGCGAATGGCGCACGTCGGCGCCAATCCGGTTCGCGCGCGAGCCGGTCAATCGCAGCACGGTGAAGCAGGCACTCTCGGCGGGTGTGACCCGCTCGGAGTTGCCGGGTGAGCCGAGGGCGTTACGTAGCCCGAGCTCGATAGTCCGCAACTCGCTGGGCGCTGCGGACTGTTGGCTAGGTTCGCGGGCGTCGATGCTCTAGCCTCGTCTCGTGGCGATTTGCGCGAGCTGTGGGCAGGCAAACCCTGAGGGCGCGCGCTTCTGCAACGCGTGCGCCGCCCCTCTCGACGCTGCCCCAGTAGAGCGGGAGCAGCGGAAGACGGTGTCGATCGTCTTCTGCGACATCACTGGCTCGACGGAGCTTGGGGAGTCGACCGATCCGGAGGCGTTGCGTGGGTTGCTGGCTCGCTATTTCGAGCGGATGAGGGGGATCGTCGAGGCGCACGGCGGCTCGGTGGAGAAGTTCATCGGTGACGCGGTGATGGCCGTGTTCGGCATCCCGGTCGCCCATGAGGACGATGCGCTGCGCGCGTGTCGGGCGGCGGTCGAGATGCGAGACGCTCTTCCTGAGCTGAGCATCACCGGCCGGATCGGGGTCAATACAGGCGAGGTGGTGACGGGGACGGCGGAGCGGTTGGCCACTGGGGATGCGGTGAACGTGGCGGCGCGGTTGGAGCAGGCGGCGCAGCCCGGCGAGGTGCTGATCGGCGGGGAGACGCTTCGCCTCGTGCGGTCGGCGGTAAGCGTGGGCGAGGAACGGCGGCTCGAGCTAAAAGGCAAGGCCGAGCCCGTTGCGGCGTACCCGCTGCTCGGGGTGACCGGTGAGCTGGAGCGAACTTTCTCGACGCCGATGGTCGGGCGGGAGCGCGAGCTGCAAGCCCTGCGCGATGCGTTCGCGCGGGCTGATGCCGACCGCTCCTGCCAGCTGTTCACGATTCTCGGCTCGGCGGGCGTCGGCAAGTCTCGGCTGGCGGCAGAGTTCTTGGTGGGCCTCGAAGCGCGGGTGGTGCGCGGGCGCTGTCTCTCCTACGGCGAGGGGATCACGTACTGGCCGGTGGTCGAGATCGTGAAGCAGTTCGCGACGCTGCCCGAGGGGGACGCGGCGCGGCCCTTACAGTCGCTGCTCGGCGAGACGGCGCTGTCGGTGAGTGCCGAGGAGATCGCCTGGGGGTTCCGCAAGCTGCTGGAGCAGGAAGCCCAGGTGCGTTCCTTGGTCGTGGTCTTCGATGATCTGCACTGGGCGGAAGAGACGCTGTTCGACCTCGTGGAGCACGTCGCGGACCTCGCGCGGGACGCGCCGGTGTTGCTGCTCTGCATGGCACGGCCGGAGTTGCTGGAGCGGCGCCCGTCGTGGGGAGGCGGCAAGTGGAACGCGACCACCGTCCTGCTCGAACCGCTCGACGCGGAGGAGACGGAGCAGCTCCTGTCGGAGCTTGGCGAGGTGTCGCCCGAGTTGCGCGAGCGTATCGTCCAGGTCGCGGAGGGCAACCCGCTCTTCCTGGAGGAGATGCTGGCCCTCGTGCGGGACTCCGCTGGAGCGCAGGTGGAGGTGCCGCCGACGATCCAGGCGCTGCTTGCCGCTCGCCTCGACCAGCTTGACCCGGCTGAGCGCTCCGTGCTTGAGCACGGCGCGGTCGAGGGCCGCGTGTTCCATCGCGGGGCGGTGGCGGCGCTGGGAGACGGTGACGGGGAGGTCGACCGGCGTCTCGTCGCTCTGGTGCGGAAGGAGCTGGTTCGCCCCGACCGGGCGCAACTGGCCGGGGACGACGCGTACCGCTTCCGGCACCTCCTGATCCGTGACGCGGCCTATGAGGCGCTGCCGAAGGCGGCCCGTGCTGACCTTCATCGCCGCTTCGCTAACTGGCTCCAAGAGCACGGCCGGAGCCTGGTTGAGCTGGACGAGATCCTGGGCTACCACCTGGAGCAGGCTGCCCGCTACCAGGAGGAGCTTGGCCGCGGCGATGTGGAGCTTGCCGATGAGGCCGCGAGCAGACTGGCCACCGCTGGTCGCACTGCGGGTGGGCGTGGCGACACGCGGGCGGCGCGGTCCCTGTTCGAGCGCGCGCTGGCGCTCAGGAAACACCTGGACATTCTTCTCGTCGTCGACTTCGCGGACTGCAGTGTCGAGATTGACCTTCAGGCGGGCCTTGACGCCTTGGACGCGGCAGCCGACAGTGCGGAGGAGGCAGGCGACGCCGCCGGGGCGGCGCTTGCGCGGGCGTCGGCGGCCGACCTGCGGCTGGAGAGGGGCGAGGCGTCGGCCGAGGAGATGGAGAGGCTCGCCCGGGCGGCGCTGCCGCTCCTCGAAGCAGAAGGAGACCACGCAAAGCTCGCCCGAGGCTGGAGCCTTCTCGCGCACGCGAGGCTGAGGAGGCGTCGTGCCAACGACGAAGTAGAACAGGCCGCGGAACAGGCGCTCCTGCACGCCAGGCTCGCAGGCGAGAAGTGGTCTTATCCCGCGGGGATCATGCTCGCGCTCCTGGCGGGAAGCCGCCCGGTCGCTGAGGTGCTGCAGCGCCTGGACACGCTCGCGGAGGAGTACACGCATCCCCGCGTCGACCTGTATCGCGCCATCTGCCTGGCGATGCTCGACCGGACTGCTGAGGCCCAGGCACTCGGAGTCGCCGCCGCCGAGCGGTTCCGCGAGCTGGCCGGACGTAGTCCATGGTTCTGGGAACTCGACGAGATCGCGGGCAACTACGCGGCCGCCGCCGACCAGCTCCGCGACTTCTGCGAGTACCTGTCCGGGCAAGGACGCTGGGCAATACTTTCCAACTACGCGTCGATGCGTGGTCGCATGCTCTGTGAGGTCGGCCGCTACGACGAGGCAGAACAGCTCGCTGCGCAGGGCCGCGACCTGGGCGACGAGCACGACCCTGTGACGCAGGCGTACTGGCGGCGGGTCGCCGCCCTCGTCGCAGCTCACCGAGGAGGCCACGCCGAGGCCGAGCGACTAGCGCGAGAGGCACTCACCTACAGCCAGCAGACGGACTCGCCCCGGTTCCAGGGCAACGCCTACTCCGACCTGGCCGAGGTTCTCCACGCTGCCGGTCGCCGCGAAGAGGCCGCCGCCGCCTGGTACGAGGCGCTCGACCGCTACGAGCGCAAAGGAATCATCCCGTACGTCCGCCGCACACGAGAACGCCTCTCCGCCCTCCAAGAGACACCCACCTAGCCGAAGGTCACGAGGCGCGTGACCCTGTCCCGTAGACAGCGACATCACCACCGGGCGAATGTTCGCTCGCCCGGGCGAGCGAACCCCTTACTCGAATGCGCAGGCGACGCCGCGGGGGTTCGTACGTTGGTACTCCCCGGAATGGACCCAGCCGGGCTCGAACCGGCGACCTTCGCGCTGCCAGCGCGACGCTCTCCCAGCTGAGCTATGGGCCCGTGGGATGGCGATTGTAGCCGCCCTCGGGCGAGAGTCGGTGTCCGGCCTACACTCAAGGCGTGAGCGAGGAGCCCGCGAGCCGGGAAAGCGCCGAGCTCCTTCTCCGGGGCTATCACGCATTTGTCGCAGGCGACATCGACGCGATCGAGGAGATGCTCGACCCGGACGTAGAGTGGGTGCCCGCCGGCGAGTCCGATGCCGTCGTCGTCAGTCGCGATCGTGTTCTCGAGGTGGTCGCCGAACGTGCCGCGGAGGGGTACCACGTCGTCGTCGATCGGGCGATCGGACTTGCCGACCGCGTCGTTGTGAGCATGCGCTTCTCGCGGATCGAGATCGACCCTTCCGACGAGCGGCCGCTGCAAAGCCGCCGCTCGTACCTCCTCGGCCGGTGGGCCGCCGTCGTCCATATGCGCGACGGCCGGGTAACCCGGGTCGACGAGCACCCGCATCTCGAGGCGGCTCTCGAGGCTGCCGACCTCGAGCCTGAGTAGGTACAATCCGGATACCTACTACAAGTTGGAGTGTGATTGAGCCTTGACCGATCTGTTGCTCGTCCCCTTGGAGGACACGGTCGTCTTCCCCGGCATGAACGTCACCCTCACGGTGGACGTCGGGGACGAGGACCGTGTCGTGCTCGTGCCCCGGCATGAGAGCGAATACGCGGCCGTCGGCACCGTCGCCGAGGTCACCGACCGCGTTCGCATGCGTGGCGGCGTGCGTGCCGTCACGCTCGAAGGCCTTCACCGCGGCGTCATCGGCGCCGCCCACAGCGATGCCCTCGGACGGCTCCGTGCCGAGGTCGAGGAGCGGCCGGACGAGAATCCGCCGCCCGTGGAGACGCGCGACCTCGAGCGCGAGTACCGGGCCGTCGTCGAGGAGATCCTCGACCTGCGCGGCGCGGACGATCGCGTCCGCGAGTTCCTGCGCGCGATCAGCGAAGCCGGCGCGCTCGCCGACACGTGCGCGTACGCGCCCGACATCACATTCGCCCAGCGCGTCGAGTTGCTCGAGACGGTCGATGTCGTCGAGCGGCTCAAGCTCTCCCTCGAGCTCCAGCGCGAGCGGCTCGCCGAGCTGCAGGTGCGCCAGCGCATCCGCGACGACGTCGAGGAAGGCGCGCAGAAGCAACAGCGCGAGTGGTTCCTTCGCCAGCAGATGAACTCGATCCGCAAGGAGCTCGGCGAGGACGAGGGTTCCGTCGTCGACGAGTACCGGACGAAGATCGACGAGGCCGAAATGCCCGAGGACGTGCGGGCGCAGGCCGAACGGGAGCTGCGGCGCCTCGAGACGATGGGCGACGCGAGCGGCGAGGCGTCGATGATCCGCACGTATCTCGACTGGCTCGTGTCCGTGCCGTGGTCGAAGCGGAGCGATGAGACGCTCGATCCGCGGGGCGCGAGGGAGGTTCTCGACGCCGACCATGCCGGGCTCGAGGACGTCAAGGACCGGATCGTCGAGTACCTCGCGGTGCGCAAGCTCCGCCAGGACCGTGGGATCCCGAACGACAAGCGCTCGGGCGCGATTCTGACGCTGATCGGGCCCCCCGGAACCGGCAAGACGTCGATCGGCGAGTCGGTCGCGCGGGCGCTCAACCGTGAGTTCGTGCGGATGTCGCTCGGTGGCATCCGCGACGAGGCCGAGATCCGTGGTCACCGGCGCACCTACATCGGCTCGCTGCCGGGCCGGCTCGTGCGCGCGCTGCGCGACGCCGGCACGATGAACCCGGTCATCCTCCTCGACGAGGTGGACAAGGTCGGCGCCGACTGGCGCGGCGACCCTTCCGCAGCTCTACTCGAGGTGCTCGACCCGGCCCAGAACCACTCGTTCCGCGACCACTACCTCGACGTCGAGCTCGACCTCTCCGAGGTCTTCTTCATCGCGACCGCGAACGTCGCCGACACGATCCCCGGCCCGCTGCTCGACCGGATGGAGGTCATCCGCTTCGACGGCTACACGGTCGACGAGAAGACGGCGATCGCGCGCGGCTACCTCTGGCCGCGGCAGATCGAACGGAACGGTCTGCGCGAGGACGAGGTCTCTGTCTCGGACGAGACCATCCAGCTCGTCGTCTCCGAGTACACGCGTGAGGCCGGTGTCCGTCAGCTCGAGCGCGAGCTGGGCACGATCCTCCGCAAGACCGCGACCCGGACCGCCGCCGGCCAGGCCGAGGCTCCGGTCGAGGTCGACGTGGACGTCGTGCGGGACGCGCTAGGCCGCCAGAAGTTCTTCCAGGAGGCAGCCGAGCGGACCGCTGTCCCGGGCGTTGCGACGGGTCTTGCCGTGACCGGCACCGGCGGAGACGTGCTCTTCGTCGAGGCGACCTCGATGGAAGGCGGCAACGGCAACGAGCTCGTCCTCACCGGCCAGCTCGGCGACGTGATGAAGGAGTCCGCGCGCATCGCGCTCTCCTACGTCCATTCGCACGCGGATGAGCTCGGCGTCGACCACGACGCGTTCAAGGACAAGTCGTTTCACGTGCACGTCCCGGCGGGCGCGATCCCGAAGGACGGACCGAGCGCGGGAATCACGATGACGATCGCGCTCGCGTCGCTCCTGTCCGAGAGGCCGGTGAAGCACACGGTCGGGATGACCGGCGAGGTGACGCTGCAGGGGCGCGTCCTGCCGATCGGCGGGCTGAAGCAGAAGGTGCTCGCCGCGCACGCAGCCGGGCTGACGGACGTGATCATCCCGGAGCGAAACCGCGCCGATCTGGACGACGTCCCGGAGGATGTGCGCGAAGCGATGCGCTTCCACCCGGTGATGACGCTCGGCGAGGTGCTCGACCTTGCGCTCGAGCCGAAGCCGCAGCCGAGCCTCCACGCCGCCTAGCCCGATGCGCTGCCGTTCCTGCCAGCCGCTGCCCGAAGAGGTCGCCCGTGCTGCCGACCTCCTCGGGCGGCGCTGGGCGCTCGCGATCCTCTGGGCGGCGGCCGAAGCGGGCGCCGTGCGCTTCAACGAGTTCAAGCAGACCCTCGAAGGGATTCCGCCCCGGACGCTCGCGGCACGGCTGAACGAGCTCGAGGAGGCAGGCGTGCTCGAGCGGAGGGTCTTCGACACGCGTCCGCCTCGGGTCGAGTACCGGCTCACCGAGGCGGGCCGGCGCGTTCGCCACGTGGTCGAGGCGCTGAGCGCCTACGCGGCAGCGCTCTAGGCCGGAGCCAGCGCGGCGATCTCGCGCTCGCGGGCGAGCCGCTCGAGAGCCTGCGTCTCGATCTGCCGCACACGCTCGCGGGTGAGGCCCATCTCGCGCCCGATCGTCTCGAGCGACTTTGGATCCTGATCGCCGTCCAGCCCGTAGCGGCGCTTGATCACCTGTTGCTCGCGCTCGGGAAGCTTCGCGATCGCTTCGTGGAGGAGGGTCTCGCTCAGGCCGACGACGACCTCCTCCTCGACGTCGCTCTTGTCGGTGGCGACGATGTCTCCGAAGGCCGTGTCGCTCTCGTCCCCGAGTGGCTTGTCGAGGCTCGCCACCGCGCGCGCCGCCGCGCGCACCTCGCGGACGTGCTTCGGCGACAGCTTCGCGGTCCGCGCGACCTCCTCGTCGGTCGGGGGCCGCTCGAGCTTCAGCGTCAGCTCTCGCTCTGCGCGCGCGATCTTCTGCTCGCGCTCGACGATGTGGACCGGGATCCTGATCGTGCGCGACTTGTTCGCGACGCCACGCTGTACGGCCTGGCGAATCCACCAGGTCGCGTACGTCGAGAACTTGTAGCCGCGCCGCCAGTCGAACTTCTCGACCGCGCGGATCAGCCCGATGATTCCCTCCTGGATCAGGTCGAGCAGTGACAGGCCGTGTCCCTGGTACTTCTTCGCGATCGAGACCACGAGGCGGAGGTTCGAGTTGATCATCCGGTCCTTCGCCTGCATGTCGCCGTGCTCGATCCGCTTCGCGAGCTCCACCTCCTCGGCTGCGGTCAGCAGCGGGTAGCGGCCGGCCTCGTTGAGGAAGAGCTGAAGCGAGTCGGTGGTCATCGCCGCGACCGTCTCGTTCGAGAAGTGCGTCTCCTCGACGTCCGGGAGGCTGCAGTCGTCGGTGAGCTCGATCCCGCGCTCCTCCAGCTCCTCGTACAGCGCGGCGACCTCGTCGTCCCCGAGGTCCATCTCCGTCAGGAGCTGCGTGAAGGCGGACAGGTTCACGCAGCCGGAGTCATGGGCGTGCTCCATCAGAGCGCGAAGCTGATCGTGGGTCATGTCGGTCCTATTGCCGTGTCGCCGAGATCGGTAACGCGTATGCGTTTCGGACCGCATAGGCGGGTAGACTCACGCGTGGTGAAGGCGCCGGACACGCTGTGGGAGCTCGTCTTCCTCATGGTGATCCTCAAGATCCCCATCGCATATCTCTGCTACGTGGTTTGGTACGCGATCAAGGCCGAGCCGCGGCGGGGGAGGGGAGGCCCTGCCGGTGTGCGCGTGCTGCCCGAGCCGCCCTCGCCGAGCTTCGACCGTGTCCGCAGGCCACCTCGCCGGCGGCCGCCGCGCCCGCACGGAGGCCCGGTCAGGGTCTACGCGCGCACGGCCCGCGCCGCCGCAGCGCGCGCCGATAGGATCGCCGGTCGTTGAACTTCGAGGGTGACGCCTTCCACGAGCCGGCCCGCCGGACCTCTGCAGACACGGTCGCCGGTTACCTGTCGGCAATCGCAATCTTCGTGAGTCTCGTCGGGATCGCGTGGCACCCGCTGCGGCTGATCCTGCCGGCGGGCGCGATCGCACTCATCGCGTCGGGAATGTCCAATTCGCGCCGGCAGCTCACGCTCGCGGCGGTCCTCATCTGCGCCGTGTCTCTCTTCCTCGGGTTCACGGTTGCGGTGGCCACGAGCCACCCGCTCTGGTAGCGACAGCGCCCCTGCTACAACAGACCTGGTCATGGGACGTCCCGACGTCGACGGGCTCAACACCGGGTATGCGGCGCTGCTCCTCGAGCAGTACCTCGACAACCCCAGCGCCGTCCCGGAGGAATGGCGCCACCTCTTCGAGAGCGAGCCGGCAGCGTTGCTGCAGCGGCAACCCGGCCTCGTTCGCTTGCTCGAGCTCGCCGCTGTCGACGGAGACGGACACACAGCGCCGCCGACCGTAGCCCCGCCGCCACCGCCTCCGCCTCCCTCTGCCCCCGAGCCCGCCTCGGTGACGGCGGACAGGGAGCTCCTCGGCGGGATCGCCGCGTCGATGGCCCTCGTCAAGGCGATTCGGATGCACGGCCATCTCGCGGCACATCTCGATCCGCTCGGCTCGGAACCACCGGGCGACCCTGCCCTCGAGCCCGAGCGTCTGACCCCGAAGCTGACGCCGGAGCTGCAGGCCCGCATTCCCGCGCCGCTCCTCCGCCTCCATGTGGAGGGCGACACGCTCGCCGACGCGCTGCCGAGACTGCTCGAGACGTACACGGGGACGATCGCGTACGAGATCGAGCACATCTCGGATCACGAGGAGCGCGTCTGGCTGCGGCAGGCGATCGAATCGGGCCGCTACCGGCGTCCGCTGTCGCGAGACGAGCGCGTGCGCCTGCTCAGGCGACTGAGCCAGGTCGAGGGGATGGAGCGCTACCTGCGGCGCTCCTTCCTCGGACAGAAGCAGTTCTCCGTCGAGGGGCTCGACGTGATGATCCCGATGCTCGACGAGGCGATCGACCTCGCTGCGTCGGGCGGCGCCCACGAAGTCGTCGTCGGGATGGCGCACCGCGGCCGGCTCAACGTCCTCGCTCACGTTGTCGGTCGGCCGTACGAGACGATTCTGCGCGAGTTCGAAGGCGAGCGGACGATCGAAGCGGTCGTGTCCACCGAGGAAGGGGGCAGCGGCGACGTCAAGTACCACCTCGGCGCCCAGGGAACGCGCTCGACCCCGAGCGGAGACATCACGATCACGCTCGTCTCCAACCCGAGCCACCTCGAGGCGGTCGACCCGGTCGTGGAGGGAAGAGCCAGGGCGGAGCAGACCGACCGTTCCTCGCGCCAGGGGTACCACGATCCGAGTGTCGCGCTTCCGATCCTCATCCACGGCGACGCATCGTTCGCTGGCCAGGGCAGCGTCGCCGAAACCCTCAACCTCCAGGCGCTCGCGGGCTACTCGACCGGTGGCACGCTCCATCTGATCGCGAACAACCAGGTGGGCTTCACCACCGACCCGGAGAGCGGACGTTCCACGCGCTATTCGAGTGACCTCGCGAAAGGCTTCGACATTCCGATCGTCCACGTCAACGCGGACGATCCAGAGGCGGCGCTCGCGGCGATCCGCCTCGCGCTCGCGTACCGGCGCCGCTTCGGCCACGACGTCGTCGTCGACCTCGTGGGCTACCGTCGCCACGGCCACAACGAGCAGGACGAGGCCGCCTACACCCAACCCATCCTCGCGGCGGCGATCGCCGACCACGCGACCGCACGCGAGCAGTTCGTTGCCCGGCTCGTCGCCGACGGCGACATCACGCAGGCCCAGGCCGATGAGCTCGACGCCGATGTGCTGACTGAGCTGAAGCGGGCCCACGAAGCGCTCAAGGAGACGTTCGGACAGCCGGAAACTCCGCCGCGTGACGACACCCACGTACCTGCCGCGACCGGGGACGAGGTCGTCACGGCCGTCGCCGCCGGCCGGCTGCGCTCCCTCAACGAGCAGCTCCTCCGGGTTCCCGACGGCTTCACGCCGCACCCGAAGCTCATGCGCCAGCTCGAGCGGCGGCGCGAGACGCTCGAGGAGGGCGGGATCGACTGGGGCCAGGCGGAGGCGCTCGCCTTCGCCTCCCTCCTCGTGGAAGGGATTCCGATCCGGCTCACCGGCCAGGACACCGAGCGCGGCACCTTCTCCCACCGGCATGACGTCCTCCACGACCTGAGCACGGGAACGACGTTCACGCCGCTGCAGCATCTCGACGACGCCGGCGCTGCCTTCGAGATCTACAACTCGCCGCTCTCCGAGTACGCCTGTGTCGGCTTCGAATACGGCTACGCCGCCGCGGCGCCCGAGGCGCTCGTTCTCTGGGAGGCCCAGTTCGGCGACTTCGTCAACGGCGCGCAGATCGTCATCGATCAGTTCATCTCAGCGGGGCTCTCGAAGTGGAGGGAGTCGACGCGGCTGACCCTTCTACTGCCGCACGGCTACGAGGGCAACGGGCCGGAGCACTCGAGTGCCCGGCTCGAGCGGTTCCTCCAGCTCGCGGCGCAGGAGAACATCCGGATCGCGAACTGCACCACCTCCGCTCAGTACTTCCACCTGCTGCGGCGGCAGGCTCTGGACGCGACGGCTCGTCCGCTCGTCGTCATGACCCCGAAGGGCCTCTTGCGGCTGAAGCAGGCGGGCTCGACGCTCGACGATCTGGCGAGCGGCGAGTTCCGGCCGGTGATCGACGATCCCGGTGGAGAGCGGGAGCGCGTCGAGCGACTGGTGCTGTGCCAGGGGAAGATCTACTACGACATCGCCGGCCACGAGGAGCGGGGAAACGCGCCTCGCGTGGCCGTCGCACGGCTCGAACAGCTCTACCCCTTCCCCGGCGAGCAGGTGAGGGCGGTCGTCGCGCGGTATCCGAACCTCCGCGAGCTCGTCTGGGCACAGGAGGAGCCCCAGAACATGGGCGCGTGGCGTGCGCTGCGCCATCGGCTCGAGGAGACGAAGCCCGAAAGCGTGCCGCTCCTCTACATCGGCCGACCGTGGCGTGCGAGCCCGAGCGAGGGCTATCCGACCGCGCACCTGCGCGAGCAGGACCGGATCGTCCGGGCCGCGCTCGGCGTCTAGCTGCTGCTGCGGCGCCGGCTGCCGGCTGCTTTGGCCGCGCGCGCGGCGAGCTTCGGGCCGTGCTTTCGCGCGAGCTTCATGAGCTGCTTGCGCTGCGCCGGCGGGAGGCGCCGGTAGATGTCCCACACGGCGACGGTGAGCGCCCAGGGAGTGGGGCGAAACTTGCTGAAGCGAGGCATCGCCCCATCCTTGCAGATCGCGGCCGAGGATAAACCGGCCGGCGGCTCTCGCTAGTGCTGGGGCCTGGGTGGCTTCGGCGCCGGCGGCGGCCGGTCGGCAGGCGTGTCCTTCGGCTTCGGGTCGGGCTTCGGCTTCGGGTCCTGGCCGTCGACCTCCAGATCGTGGCCGACGGTGTTCTGCGTGCCCACGACTGCATTCGCGTTCCCTTTGACCTCTAGGTCGTGCCCGACCGTGTTCCCGTCGACCACGATTGCGTTTGCGTTGTCCTCGATCTCGAGGTCGTGGCCGACCGTGTTGCCGCCCTCCGGGCAACTCCCCACCTGCACGGCGCCGGCGGACGAGAGGCCGTCCTCGACCTCGAGGTCGTGGCCGACCTGCGTGTCGCAGACGCTGTTCCCGGCCGGAGTGGCGGAGCCGCTGAGGCCCTCGATCCGGAGGTCGTGTCCGATCGAGTCTCCGCTGATCACGATGCCGGCCGGGCTCTGGGCGACGAGATCGTGCTTGACGGTGACGGCCGGGTCGATGAGTGTCCCGCCCGGAGCCACCGTGAGATCGTGGGTCACGGTCGTGCCGGCGACGAGCACGCAGGTCGCGCCGCTGGGAACGGTCACGTCACGGCCGGTGCCGTTGTACGTCCCGTCGCAGCTCGTCGTGTCCGGCGAGAGTGCGGTCACCACGACCGGCGGCGGCGGTGGCGGCGGCGGTGGCGGCGGTGGTGGTGGTGCCGGCGGAGGCGGCGGTGGTGGCGGCGGCGATTGCTGCGGCGGCGGCGTAGGTGGATGAACGCGCGGGTGAACCCGATGTCGGTGCCGCGGGATCTTCGTGGGCGAAGAGGGGGTCGTCCCCGTCCTGTGCGTCCGTGCAGGGACGATCGTCCTTCTCACCACGCGCGTGATGTGGGTGACGGAGTGCACCGGAGCGGTCTTCCGCGGGACTTCGTGCTTTGCCGGGACGTGCTGCGGAACCGTCACCGCGACGGGCGGCGCGGTGACGCGCGGCAGAGTGAGACCGAGTCCCTGGCCCGGCGACTTCGGCTCCACGAGCACGTGCGGAACGAGAACGGCCCCGGCGACCACGCCGGCCAGCATGGCCGCTGCGAGCAGGCGCGGGAGGATTCCTAGGCTCCCGTCTGCTCCGCCTGGCAGCATCTCCCGGGAGAGGCAAGGCCATCGCGATGAACCGTCATGGCGGGAAATATCTCAACCCGGGTGGACGGCACCCGACGGCGGTTTTGACGTTCTCGAAGGAGAAAAGTGCCGAAACCCGGTTATCATCCCCGCGGGAGGAAGAGCACTACAAACGGGAGGACGCTTTATGCCGGTAGAGACACCGTCCATTTTCGCGCAGGTCATCAGGGAGCACCTCGACCTGAAGGAGCGCAACGCACGACTCGGCCACGCAATGCCGATCGACCGCTACAAGGGCGAGGATCCATTCGACAACCATCCGCTCTTCAAGACCGAGGAGCAGGCGCGAATCGAAGAGACGATGGACGGCGTTGA
>JAICME010000022.1 GCA_025929425.1 Thermoleophilia bacterium
GAACCAGCTCTTCTAGCGGCGCTGCTGGGGGGTGCGGCGCACTCTGCTGCGAACGCGTTGCTGGCCGCGTGCGTCTTCTCCCTGACCGGCGATCCGGGTTCGCCCTGACCACGCTGCCAACGGCCGGTGCGAGAATGCACGTCCAAAGGAGGAGCGATGAGCGTTATACGGATGCTTGTCACCGCGGCTCTTGTGTTCCTCGTACCCGCATTTCCGGCGAAGCCGCTGAGGCGCCGTGGGAGCGGGCTCGGCGAGCCCCGCCGCCGCACGCATCGCTGGGAGAGCCCACACCTCGAGTCGCGCGACGAGTACGAACGGACGCACGACGGGGGTAGCCCACACCTCGAGTCGCGCTGCGAGTACGAACAAAGACACCGTGTCGACCTGACCTGAGCGCGGCCGTCGCGGGCACGCGGCGCACGGACTAGGCCTGGCCCGGTGCGGGATCGCGGTGTGATGCTCATCCGCTTTGGCGGCGGGTAGATCTCCTATCCGGAGAGCTCGCGGTCGAGCCAGTCGAGGGCGACGGCGAGCTGGCGAGCCTGGAACCCGCGCACCGTCGGCGCTGTCTCAGGCGCCGGCAGGCCCGCGACGGCGGCGAATATCCCGGACACGAATGCGGCGAAGCCGGGGTTGTCGGGCAGGAGCGTCCACGGCGGCGGTCCTCCCTCAAGCGCGAGGCTGCAAGCCCAAGCGGCCAGGTCGAGCTCGTGCGCCGCAAAGGAGACGAAGTTCCAATCGACGAAGACGGCCCGACCTTCACGGGTGCAGAGGTTGTCGCTACGCACGTCGAGGTGGGTGACCGCGTCGCCGTCGACCGGTGCAGCATCGGCAGTCTCAATGATCGACGGTAGCCGCTCGTCGAGCCACGCACGCGAGCGCAGGCCAAGCGAGAGGAACGGTCCTGGATCGGTCTCGACGATGCGCCAGCGATCGAACCAAGTCGCATAGGTCTCGCGCACCGGATGCGTGTTCGGCGGCGCAGGGCACGCGTGCAGCTCATCGAGCGCGGCTCGGACGAGGGCGACGCGCCCCGTCGTCCAATGGGGCGTCCAGTCTGCATCGCTGAGGTCCTCGATCACGAGCAGCGGGCATCCGCCGTGGTCGTCGAATCCGATTAGCCGCGGGATGAAACTGCCCTGCAACGACGCATAGACCTCGTGCTCGCGTCGCAGCCAGTCCGCCATGTGCTCTGCATCCGCTGTCTTGACGAAGACCCGGCGGCCATCCTCGAGCTTGACCGTGTAACGCTCGGCAGTTGAGTACCCGCCGGCGCGCGGCGTCCAATCGAGTGGTTCGGCGCCGACGATCGCCGCGAGTCGCTGTTCTAGGCCGTTATGCCGCATCGCCCGAGGCTATAGAGCGGCGCGCGAGAAGCTCGTTGATTCATCTCACCGCGATTCGGCACTAGGCCTGGCTTGCTTCGGCGAGGCGCCGGCTCACGAGCCGTTCGGCCGCCTCGGCAGGTGTGATTCCACTCTCGGCCGCCTCCGAGAAGAGCGTCCGCAGGGTGTCGCCGATTCCCGCCAGCCGTTCCTCGAGCTGCGCTTCACTCCAACCTTCGTCCTCGAGCCCAATCAGCTGGATGATGCCTCCCGCGTTGACGACGTAGTCCGGGGCGTAGAGGATGCCGCGCTCATGCAGGCGTTGCGCGTCCGCCGGCTCGGCGAGCTGGTTGTTCGCGCAGCCGACGATCGCGCGACAGGCGAGGCGGGGGATCGACTCGGCGTTGAGCGTGCCGCCCACAGCGCAGGGGGAGTAGACGTCGACCTCGGCCTCGAGAACCTGCTCGGTCAGCACCGTCTCGCAGCCTGTCGCAGATGCCCGTGCTGCGTCGACGTCGCTGACGAGCACGCGCGCACCTGCCTCGGCCAGCTCCCGCGAGAGGACGGCGCCCACCGACCCCGCTCCCTGGACGAGGACGCTCCGGTCCGCGAGGTCGGGCGACCCGAAGAGGTGCTCGATCGTGGCGCGGATCGCGTGCACGCCGCCGCGCGCCGTGCCTCGGCCGCTGTTCCCGCCGCGACCCGTCGTCCCGTAGACCCACGGGCACGTTTCGGCGACGACGTCGAGATCCGCAGGCGAGATGTTCATGTCACCCGCTGTCCGGTAGCTGCCGCCGAGCGAGGCGACGAGCTCTCCATAGCGGCGCAGCAACCGTTTGCGCGGCTCGCCCGTGGGCAGCTCGGGTACCGCGAGCACCGCCTTGCCGCCCCCGCGCGGCATCCCCGCCGCCGCCATCTTCCGGGTCATCGCGCCCGAGAGCCTCATCGCGTCGGCCAGGCCGTCGGCCGGCGTGGGATAGACCCGCATGCGCGTGCCCCCGCCGGCCGGGCCGCGCGCCGTCGAGTGGAGGCAGACGAACATCCATGCTCCGCTTTCGGGATCGAAGCGAACCACTGCGTGCTCGCCGTCCCAGTTCTCGAGAAGCTCTTCGAAGTCCACGGGCTGGACCGTATCGAAGCGCTCCTCGGCTACACTCCGCCGCCGGAATGGCCGGAGAACGCACCAAACTCGTCGTCGCCAATCGTGACAGGCTTGGCTCGGCCGAGTCGCGCCGCCTGCGCAGGGAGGGGCTCGTTCCGGGAGTCCTCTACGGCAACGGCGAGCCCGTCGCTATCTCCATTGCGGAGCGCGAGCTCCGCCGGGCGCTGACCGGGGCCTCCGGCCTGCACTCGATTCTCGACGTCGAGATCGATGGCAAGGGCGAGACGCGCGCGTCGATTCTCAAGGAGTACCAGGTCGACCCGGTGCGTGGCGGCGTCACGCACGTCGACCTGCAGGAAGTGCGGCTCGACAAGCCGATCCAGGCCTCGGTCTCCGTCCAGCTGCACGGCGGCGAGGACGCGCCCGGGGTGCGTGAGGGCGGTGTCCTCTCGCAGCCGTTGCGCGAGATCAGGGTCGAGGCGCTGCCGCTCGAGGTGCCGGAGCACATCGACCTCGACGTGTCGGGGATGGAGATCGGCGGCACGCTCCGCATCTCGGATCTCACGGCGCCCGAGGGCGTAACGCTGCTCGACGATCCTGAGAGCGTCGTCGCCACCGTCACCGCGCCGACGAAGGTCGTCGAGCCCGAGCCCACCGAGGAGGAGCTCGCCGCGATGGAGGCGGAGGCCGAAGAAGGCGCCGAGGGCGAGGAAGGGGCCGAGGGCGAGGGTGCCGAGGCTCCGGCGGAGTCGGAGGGCGACGCCTCCGGCGACGAGAGCTCCGACGGGGGTTGAACCATGCGGCTCTGGCCGCGCCGGCAGGAGTCTTCGCTCGATCTGCTCGTCGTCGGGCTCGGGAATCCCGGTCGCGAATACGAGCGCAACCGCCACAACATCGGCGCGATGGTCGTGGACGAGCTCGCCCGGCGGCACGGCGGCTCGTGGCGTTCGAAGTTCTCCGCACGGATCGCCGAGATCCGGTTGGAGGGGCACAAGCTCGCCCTGCTCAAGCCCGAGACGTACATGAACGAGTCGGGCCGCTCGGTCGGCGCCGCGGCGTCGTTCTTCAAGGTCGCGCCCGACGCCGTCCTCGTCGTCCACGACGACAGCGACCTCGAGTTCGGCCGGCTTCAGCTCCGTCTCGGGGGTGGACTGGCGGGACACAACGGGCTGCGCTCGGTCGCGCAGCACCTCAAGACAAAGGAGTTCCTGCGGCTCCGCGTGGGCGTCGGGCGTCCGGAGCGGGGTGACCCGCGTCCGCTCGCGGACTGGGTCCTTTCGAATTTCGAGCCGCACGACGACGCGGAGACGCTCGTCGCGCGCGCAGCCGATGCCGCGGAGGCCCTTGACGCTGAGGGCATCGAGCGCGCACAGATCGAGGTCAACCGGCGCTAGCAACCGCGATGAGATCGGCTGCGCCGAGGAGTCTCCACTCGTGGATACCCTCGAAGAAAGGCCCGAAGGGAGAGGAATGCTGGCTCGTCTCGCACACGTCGTAGCTCGTCACCGGTGGAAGGTCATCGCCGCCTGGATCGTCCTCACGCTCTTCGGCGTGTTCGCCGCGGGACAGGTCTCGAAGCGGTGGTACCAGAGCTTCTCGATCCCGGGCAAGTCGGCCTACGAGGCGAACCAGCGCACGCTCAAGGCATTCGGGACGGGCGTCCGGCCGCCGGACGTCGTGGTCTTCCACACCGCGGGTGACGCGACGAAGAGTGGGGCGATCGAGGCGGCGATGAAGCGCGCCGCCGCGGTGCTGCCGGGCTCTCGGACGAGCTCGTACTTCTCGACACACGACCTGATGTACGTCTCGAAGGACCGCCACACCACGTTCGAGGAGATCTATCCGCCCGGGCCGTCCAAGTTCGACTCGACGAGCAAAGCCTCGGACGTGCGCGCAGCCGCTGCGCGCGGGCTGCCGGCCGGAATCCAGGTCGAGGTCACCGGGCACGACCCGCTCGAGGAGGCAAGCACGCACGGCGGAGGCGGCGGCAACGTCCTCGTCGAGGCGGTGATCGGCGGCCTCGGCGCGATCGTGATCCTCCTCTTCGTCTTCGGCACGCTGCCCGCGATCCTCGTGCCGGTCGCGGTCGCCGCCGCCGCGATCCTGAACACCTTCACCTTGGTGTGGGCGCTCACCTACATCACGAACGTCTCGATCATCGTCCAGTTCCTGATCGCGCTCGTCGGCCTCGGCGTGGCGATCGACTACGCGCTGCTGATGATCTTCCGCTTCCGCGACGAGTTGCGCGAGGGGGAGGACGTCGAGACGGCACTCGTCGAGACGATGACCCACGCCGGCCGCTCCGTGATCGTGTCGGGGTCCACCGTGGCCGTCGGTCTGCTGTCGATGGTCATTCTGCCGCTGCCGTTCATCCGCTCGATCGGCATTGGCGGCATGTTGATCCCCGCCGTCTCGGTGATCGCGGCGATCACGCTGATGCCCGCGATCCTTGCGGCGCTCGGCGAGCGGATCAACAGCGTCCGGCTGCTGCCGAAGCGATTCGTCGATCACGGCCATCCGGAGGACGGCGGCTGGGGGCGCTGGGCGCGGTTCGTGCTGCGCCGGCCGTGGCCGGTCGCGGCGGTCGGCACGGCGATCGTGGCCGTGCTCGTCGTGCTCGGCGTCCAGCTGAACCCGAACGAGTCGCAGTTGAAGAACTTCCCCGGCACCGGCACGGCCATCGCGGGACGCACCATGCTCGCGAACGCGGGCTTCTCTCCCGGCGTGATGAAGCCGTTCGTGACGCTCGTCGAGAACGGCGGCAACGCTCAGCAGGTGGCGAACCGTGAGCGCACCGTGTCCGGGATGGTGGGCGCAACGGTTCCATCGGGGCCTGCCTGGCACCAGGGGCCGAACACGCTCATCGAGGCGTTCCCCGCCGTCGACGGAGCCGCCCCGGGCATCCAGGGAATCATCAACCGCGTCAACGACTCGCTGCGAGGAACGAGCGCGACGCTCGGCGGAGTGCCGGCGGTCGACCGCGATTTCGTGCACGCCGTCTACGGGAACTTCCCGTACGTCCTCGCGTTCGTGCTCGTGCTGACGCTGGTCCTGCTGACGCGCGCGTTCCGGTCGATCGTGCTGCCGATCAAGGCCGCGATCCTGAACCTCGTCTCGCTCGGAGCGGCGTTCGGCATCGTCGTCTTCATCTTCCAGATGGGGCACGGCTCGTCGCTCTGGAACATCACCGCGACCCAGGCGATCACCGCCTGGATCCCGCTGATGATCTTCGCGTTCCTCTTCGGCCTCTCGATGGATTACGAGGTCTTCATGCTCACGCGGATGCGCGAGGCCTACGACGAGACAGGGTCGACCGACCACGCGATCGAGCTCGGCCTGGCGCGAACGGGGAAGCTCGTCACCAGTGCGGCGCTGATCCTGATGTTCGCGTTCCTCGTCCTCTCGTCGAGCCCGGGCTTCGAGATCAAGGAGTTCGCGATCGGGCTCGCGGCCGGGATCATCTTCGACGCGACCGTGATCCGCGCTCTGCTCGTGCCCGCGCTGATGCGGCTGCTCGGAGACGCGAACTGGTGGCTGCCGCACTGGACGCGGCGTGCGCTGTTCATCCGCCCGGAGCGGCGGCGAGAGCCCGAGCCGGCGCTGGAGGCCTAGGCGGCTGCGAAACGCTTGGCGGCGCGGGCGCGGGCCCGCTCCGCCTCGACCTCGCGGTCGCGGGGCGGCGCCGCTGTCACGAGCGCGTCGAGGAGCCGCTGCGTCGCCGACGCGACCTCCTCGATCGCGTGGGCGAAAGCGTGCTCGTTCGCCTTCGATGGCTTCGTGAAGCCGCTCACCTTGCGCACGTACTGCTCGGCGGCGGCGCGCACCTCGTCCGTGGTCGCGACGGGCTCGAAGTTGTAGAGCGTTCTGATGTTCCGGCACATGGCTCCATGAATAGCATGACCCGGGCGGAACGGCAGTTCCGCCCCTCGTCATGGACCGTCCGGTACTTCACGCCTTCGTCCAACAGCTCGTCGAGAACGAGCGCCTCGTCGAGCTCGCCGACGCCTTGCCGACGCGGGTGCGCGTGTCGGAGCCTGCGCTGCCGCTGCTGCTCGCCTCGCTCCACCAGCGCCTCCAGCGCGCTCTCGTCGTCCTCCTCCCAGAGGACGCGGACGCGCGCGACGCCGCGGAGGGCGCCTCCTGGTTCCTCGGCGGCGAGGCGGTCGGATTGCTCCCGAGTCGCGGCGTGGCCTGGGAGTCGGGTCTCACGCCTCCGCCGCACCTCGTCGGCGAGCGGGCCCGCGCCCTCCACGTTCTCGAGCGAGGCGGGCTCGTCTGCGCATCGGCGCGTGCGCTCGCCGAAGGGCTGCCTCCGACCGAAGCGCGGCCCGAGCCGATCGAGCTGCGCGCGGGCCTCGAGCTCGGCGTCGAAGGGATCGGGAAATCGCTCGCTCTCGCCGGCTACGAGCGCGTCGAGCGCGTTGACGACCGCGGCCAGTTCGCAGTGCGAGGTGGCATCGTCGACGTCTTCCCCACGACCGGTCGCGAGCCGCTGCGCGTCGAGTTCTTCGGGGACGAGATCGAGTCGGTGCGCGCCTTCTCGCCCTTCACACAGCGCGCGCTTCATCCCGTCGCCGAGGCGACGCTGTACCCGGCGACCGAGCGCCGACTGGACCTCGTCGAGCCCGAGCTCGCGGACGACGAGGTCACGGAGCCGGCCGTCGAGGTTCCCGGTGACCTCGTGCCGGCACTCGACGGGCCACCCGACCTCGTCTTCCAGCCCGACGACGTTCGCACGGTCTGGGAGGAGGACGGGATCCTCGATCCGCCCTCGCTCGCGGGCTCCACCGAGCTCGACCCGTTTCCGCAGACGCAGCCGTTCGCGTTCGAGGCGCAGCGGCCCGCGATCGCCGCCCGCGGGCTCGCCGAGGCAGAGAGCGAGCTCGCGGCGCTGATTCGCTCCGGCCAGCGCGTCGTGGTCGCCTTCCCGCACCGCGGCGAGGCGCTGCGGACGCAGAACCTCCTGCGCCGGGTCGAGGCGCGGATGCTCGAACCGGGGGACGAGCTGCCGGACGAACCCGAGCTGCTCTTCGCCATCGCGCCGGCTCGTCGCGGCTTCGTCTGGCGCGATCTCGGGCTCGTCCTCCTTCCCGACCACCAGGTCTTCCGCCGCCGCGTGCCGCGCGAGCGCCGGCTCGGCGGTCGCGCGCTGCAGTCCTTCGCCGACCTCCGTACCGGCGACTACGTCGTGCACGAGGATCACGGCGTCGGCAAGTTGCTCGGGTTCGAGACGAACACGGTCGCCGGCGTCACCCGGGACTACCTCCTGCTCGCCTTCCGTGGAGAGGATCGGCTCTACGTCCCGCACGAGCAACTCGGCAAGGTGTCGAGGTACGTCGGTGCCGACGCCTCCGCGCCCGCGTTGTCGAAGCTCGGCGGCAAGGCATGGCAGACACTGAAGTCGCGCGCGCGGGACTCGGTGCACGAGCTCGCCGGCGACCTGATCCAGCTCTACGCGCAGCGGCAGACGCAAGAGGGCGTGGCGTACGACCTCTCCAGCGAGTGGCTGCCGCAGCTCGAGGCGAGCTTCCCGTATCGCGAGACGCCCGACCAGGAGGCCGCGATCGAGGCCGTCAAGGAGGATCTCGAGACGCCGCGGCCGATGGACAGGCTCGTCTGCGGCGACGTCGGGTTCGGCAAGACCGAGGTCGCCGTGCGGGCCGCGTTCGCGGTGGCGGTGAACGGACGGCAGGTGCTGCTCCTCGCGCCGACGACGATCCTCGCGGAGCAACACTTCAACACGTTCCGCGATCGCTTCCGCGACTTTCCGGTGCAGGTCGAGATGGTTTCGCGCTTCGTACCCCCGAGGGAGACCAAGCGGATCCTCGGCGAGTTCACCGCGGGCAAGGTCGACGTCCTGATCGGGACGCATCGCGTGCTGAGCCGCGACGTGATCCCGAAGGAGCTCGGGCTCGTGATCCTCGACGAGGAGCAGCGTTTCGGCGTTGCGCAGAAGGAGCTGCTCAAATCGCTGCGGCTGGAAGTCGACGTGCTGACGCTCAGCGCGACGCCGATTCCGCGCACGCTCCACCTCTCGCTCGCAGGGATGCGCGACATCTCGATCATCGAGACGCCGCCCGAAGGGCGCCGCCCTATCCGGACGACGGTGGGCGAGTACGACGAGGAGCTCGTCAAGCTCGCGCTCGAGCGCGAGGCAGGACGCCAGGGGCAGGCCTTCTTCCTCCACAATCGGGTCGAGACGATCGACGAGCGGGCCGCGCAACTGCAGCAACTCTGTCCCGGGTTGCGCTTCCTCGTCGCGCACGGCCAGATGCGGGAGAAGGAGCTCGAGGAGCGGATGCACGCCTTCCTGCGCGGCGACGCCGACGTGCTCGTCTCGACGACCATCATCGAGTCGGGGATCGACATCCCGCAGGCGAACACACTCATCGTCGAGCGGGCCGACATGCTCGGGCTCTCCCAGCTCTACCAGATCCGCGGCCGCGTAGGCCGCTCCGACGCCACCTCGTTCGCGTACCTCTTCTATCCGGACACGCACGAGCTGACGCCCGAGGCGCGGGCCAGGCTCTCGACGCTCGCCGACCACACCGAGCTGGGCGCCGGCTTTGCGATCGCGATGCGAGACCTCGAGATTCGCGGCGCGGGCGAGTTGCTCGGCGCCGAGCAGTCTGGCCACGTCGCCGCGGTCGGATTCGAGCTCTACGTCGAGCTGCTGAACGAGGCGGTCGCCGAGCTCCAGGGCTCCAAGAGGGTCGCGGCTCGGCCGGTGCGTGTCGACGCGCGTGTCGACGCGTACGTTCCGGCCGCGTACGTCGACTCGGAGGCGCTGCGGATCGACGTCCACCGCCGGCTCGCGCTCGCGGAGACGGAGGACGAGCTGCGCGAGCTCCAGGCGGCGCTCGAAGACCGCTTCGGGCCGCTGCCGGAGCCGGTGGAGAACCTCTTCCGCATCCAGGAGGCGAAGATCAAGGTCGCGCTCCTCGGCGCGGATTATCTCGTCTTCCAGAGCGGCAAGGCCACGGTCGGGCGGCTCGTCCTCGGCTCGGGCGAGTTGCGGGAGCTGCGGGACCGGGCCAAGACCGCCGTGTACGTCTCGGCGAAGCAGGAGGTGAGCCGCCGCTCGCAAGAGGGAATCGCGGAGGCGGTCGAGCTGGTCGATGCTATCTTGGACGCGCGCCGCGCGGCCTGAGCCGCTTTTTGGCTGCAAAGCGGCGTTTCCCGCGACATCGACCTCACTGGATGGAAATGAAGACTCGCGCGCCCTTTCTCGTTCTCGCCCTCACGGTCCTGGCCGTTCTCGTCGCAGGTTGCGGCGGTGGCGGCAACGGCTCCGTGCCCTCTGACGCTGTCGCCAAGGTCAATGGCACGTCGATTCCGAAGTCGACCTTGACGGCGCTGATCAACGTGGCCTTCGCGCGCTACAAGGCGCAGAAGCAGCCCGTGCCGAAGGTGGGAACGGCCGCGTACTCGCAGCTCCGTGACCAGGCCGTCACGTTCCTCGTACAGGAAGAGGAGCTCACGCAGGAAGGGGAGAAGCTTGGTGTCTCGGTGTCGCAGAAGGACCTCGACAAGCGGGTCGCGCTGATCAAGACGACCTACTACCACGGCAGCCAGAAGAAGCTCGATGCCGAGCTGAAGAAGGACGGCATCACGCTCGCCGAGCTCGAGCAGTACAACCTCGAGCCGCAGCTGCTCAGCGAGAAGCTCGAGACCAAGGTGACGGAGAGCGTCAAGGTGTCGACCTCCGACGCCCAGAAGTACTACGACCAGAACAAGGCGTCGTTCACGACGCCGCAGACGCGTGAGGTGCGGCACATCCTCGTCTCGAGCAAGAGCCTCGCGAATCAGATCGAGGCCAAGCTGAAGGCCGGCCAGGACTTCGCGACGCTGGCGAAGAAGTACTCCAAGGACACGGGATCGGCGCAGCAGGGCGGCAAGCTCTGCGTCGCGCACGGCAGCTCGAGCGGGGCCTGCTCGCAGACGGTGCCGCCCTTCGACAAGGCGTCGTTCTCGCTCAAGACGAACGAGATCTCGGCCCCGGTCAAGAGCGTCTACGGCTGGCACATCATCCAGGCCCTCGGCCCGGTGAAGCCCGCCCACACGCAGACGTTCAAGGAAGTCGAGTCGCAGATCAAGACCAACCTCGCCCAACAGAAGAAGCAGACCGCCTGGACGGATTGGCTCGCCAAGGTGAAGAAGGACTACGAGGGCAAGGTCTCGTACGCGACGGGCTACGCGCCGGCGACGACCACGACACCGACGATCACGACGCCGACGACGACCGGCTGAGGTGGCCGAGGGAGCCGCCGAAGCTCTCCTCGACCTGCAGCGGCTGACGGAGCGTCTGCGCCGCGAGTGCCCGTGGGATCGCGAGCAGACGGCTGCGACGATCGTGCCGCACACCGTCGAGGAGTCGTACGAGGTTGCGGACGCGGCGCTTGCCGGCGACGACGCGAAGCTGCTCGACGAGCTCGGCGACCTTCTCTTCCAGGTCTACTTCCTCGCGCTCCTGCTCGAGGAGCGGGGTGCCGGCGATCTGGGGCAGGTGGCTCGCGCCGTGCACGAGAAGCTCGTACGAAGACATCCGCACGTCTTCGGCGACGTCGAGGCCCGCACGGCAGACCGCGTGCGCTCGAACTGGGAGCGCATCAAGCGCGAGCAGGAGGGCCGCGAGGGCATCTTCCACGACGTCGGGGAGGGACTGCCCGGGCTCCTCTTCGCACGCAAGGTGCAACAGAGGGCGAAGGCCGTCGGGTTCGAGTATCCGGATCTCGCCGGCGCGATGGCCGATCTCGCCGACGAGCTGCGCGAGCTCGACGAGGAGCCTTCCGGCAACGAGCTCGGCGACGTCCTCTTCGCGGCGGTCAATGTCGCGCGGAGGCTCGAGGTCGACCCCGAGCTCGAGGTGCGGCAGGCGGCGAAGCGCTTCCGGCGCCGCGTCGAGGTGGCGGAGAAGCTGGCGGCCGACGACGGCAAGGATTGGACGACGCTCCCGCTCGAAGAGCAGGATTCGTACTTCGACCTTGCCAAGGAGGCCGAATGAGCGCGATCACCGAAGTCCACGCCCGGCAGATCCTCGACTCTCGTGGCAACCCGACAATCGAGGTCGAGGTCGTCGCGGCTTACTCCGGAAGGGCGATCGTCCCCTCCGGCGCCTCGACCGGCGTGCATGAGGCGGTCGAGCTTCGCGACGGCGGAAGCGCCTGGAACGGCAAGGGCGTCTCCACCGCGGTCGCCAACGCGAACGGCGAGATCGCGGAGGCTGTCCGTGGCCGTGACGTGATGGATCAGGAGGGCCTCGATCGCATCCTGATCGAGCTCGACGGGACCCCGAACAAGGGGCGACTCGGCGCGAACGCGATCCTCGGCGTCTCGCTGGCCGCTGCCAAGGCGGCGGCTGCCGAGGCCGGCGTGTCGCTCTTCCGGCACCTCGGCGGTGAGACCGCGGCGACCCTGCCCGTGCCGATGCTCAACGTGATCAACGGCGGCGTCCACGCTGACAACTCGATCGATCTGCAGGAGTTCATGGTTGTCCCTGCGGGAGCGGACAGCTTCTCCGAGGCGCTGCGGATCGCGGCGGAGACCTACCACGAGCTGAAGAAGCTGCTCGCGGAGCGCGGGCTCTCGACTGCCGTGGGCGACGAGGGCGGCTTCGCCCCGGACCTCGAGTCGAGCGAGGTCGCGATCGAGGCGATCCTCGACGCCGCCGGGCGGGCCGGCCATCGCGACCGGGTGGCAATCGCCCTCGATCCGGCATCGAGCGAGTTCTTTTCCGACGGCCGCTACCGCTTCGAGGGGCGGGAGCTCGAACCGGACGAGATGGTTGGTTTCTACGGCAACCTCGCCGACCGGTTCCCGCTCGTCTCGCTCGAGGACGGCAACGCCGAGGACGACTGGGACGGCTGGCGCTCCACCACGCAACGGCTCGGCGATCGGCTTCAGCTCGTAGGTGACGACATCTTCGTCACGAGCCCGGAACGGCTGCGGCTCGGCATCGAGCGGGGCGTCGCCAACTCGATCCTCGTCAAGGTCAACCAGATCGGGACGCTGACGGAGACGATCGAGGCCGTCCGGCTGGCGCACGAGCACGGCTACACGGCGGTGATGTCCCACAGGTCGGGCGAAACCGAGGACGCGACGATTGCCGATCTGGCGGTGGCGCTCGGCACCGGACAGATCAAGACGGGCGCACCGGCGAGGAGCGACCGCGTTGCGAAGTACAACCAGCTGCTCCGGATCGAGGAGGAGCTTGGTGAGCGGGCGGTGTACCCCGGTTGGGGTGCGTTCCCCCGCGTCGCCCGTTAGTACCCTGCGAGGTATGGCGATCGATCGCCGGACGAAGATCGTGGCGACACTGGGGCCGGCGTCGGACTCACGAGAGCGCCTTCGTGCGCTGATCGAAACCGGCGTCGACGCCGTTCGTTTCAACCTCTCGCACGGGACGCACGAGGAGCACTCCGAGCGCGCGTGGCTCGTCCGGGAGATCGCAGCCGACGTCGGCCGCCCCGTCGCGCTGATCGGTGATCTCCAGGGGCCGAAGCTCCGGATCGGCGAGCTCGCCGAACCGGTCGTACTCCACACCGGCGACATGATCCGGGTCTGCGCCGAGGAAGCCGCGACGAACGGGGAGCTCCCGATCGCGCCGGCCGTGATCGGGGACGTGCTCGAGCCCGGTCACGAGGTGCTGATCGACGACGGGCTCGTACGGCTGCGCGTCGACGAGGTCGAACGCGGACGCGCCACGTGCGCCGTCGTCGTGGGCGGCCTCGTCAGCTCGCACAAGGGCGTGAACCTCCCGGGCGTGCCGGTGCCGATCCCCTCGCTCACGCGCAAGGATCTGGCGGATCTCGAGTGGGCGATCTCGACGGGCGTGGACTTCGTCGCGCTCTCCTTCATCCGCTCGCCGGCGGACGTGCGCGACCTGCGCGCGCTGCTCGAACAGGCCGACTCGCACGCCCACGTGATCGCGAAGATCGAGAAGTCGGAAGCCGTCGACGTGCTCGACGAGATCCTCGCCGAGACGGACGCGGTCATGGTCGCGCGCGGCGATCTCGGCGTCGAGATCGGGCCTGCGCTCGTGCCGCTCGTCCAGAAGCGGATCATCCACAAGTCTCTCGAGCGCGGAAAGCCGGTGATCACGGCGACGCAGATGCTCGAGACGATGGTGCATTCCCCCGAGCCGACCCGAGCCGAGGCCAGCGACGTGGCGAATGCCATCCTGGACGGAACCTCCGCGGTCATGCTCTCCGGCGAGACGGCGGTCGGCGAGTATCCGGTCGAGGCGGTGGCGTACATGGACCGGATCGCGCGCGCCGTCGAGCCGAGCCTCGACTACCGGCACGAGCTCCCGGAGGCGACGGACAACCCCACGATCGGCCAGGCGATGTCCAACTCGGCGTGCGATCTCGCCGAGGCGTTGCAGGCGAAGGCGATCCTCGTGCCGACATTTACCGGGCGGACGGCCAACGCGGTCGCGCGGCTGCGTCCCCGGCGGCCGGTCGTCGCGCTGACGCACGTCGACTGGGCGATGCGGCAGCTCGCGCTGGAGTGGGGCGTGACGCCGGTGCTGATCTCCGAGACGGGTGACGTCGAAGACCTGTGGCGGCTCGCGGTCGACGCCGCGCGGGAGGCCGGAATCGTGGAGACCGGCGATCGGGTGGTGATCACCGCTGGAACCGCCGTCAACATTCCGGGCACCACGAACGTGATCAAGGTGGACATCGTCCCGTAGCCGCAGGACCGCCGTCCCCGAGGGAGAACTCGGCGTGACTGATGGCTACGAGGAAGAAGCGCCGCCGCCGCCGCAGCCGCATCGGTGGACCGATCGCCCGCCGCTGGTTTGCGGTCGGGGCGCTCTTACTCGTCGGGCTGCTCTATTACCGGCCGCTGCACGACTTCGTCCAGGCTCGATCCCAGCGCGCGGTACGGGTCACGGAGGTGCGGCAATTGCAGAAGGAGCGCGCGGCGCTCGAACGGCGCCTCCGGCGGGCGTCGTCGCTCGCGGTTCTCACGCAGGCGGCGCGTTCGCTGGGGTACATCCGCCCGGGCGAGCACCTCTTCATCGTCAAGGACATTCCCCAGTGGCGGCGCGGGCAGCATGCTTGGAGGCATGCTGCCTCCCGTGGTCACTGACGCTGATCGCGCCCTCGTGACCCGCCAGCTCGGGCGGGAGCCGCGAACGCTCCGTCGTGTGGCCGTCCGCTGTCCCTTCGGCGCGCCCGCGGTCACCGAGCAGAGCCCCTACGGCTCCGATGGTGAGCCGTTCCCGACGACGTACTACCTGACGTGCCGCCATCTCGTCGCGGCCGTGTCGAGACTCGAAGCCGCCGGAGGGGTTGAGCGCTGGAGTGCCGCCGTCCGCGCCGATTCTGCCCTCGCGGCGAGTCTTGCGGCCGGCGACGAGGAGCAGCGGCGGTTGCGCAAGGAGCTCGCGGGCAGCGAGACCGGCAGCGACAGGGGAGACTCGCTCGACCACGGCATCGGCGGGTCGCGGCGGAGCGGCAGCCTCAAGTGCCTCCATGCTCACTCCGCCTTCGCCCTCGCACGTCCCGGCTACGTGCTCGGCGAGCGGATCCTCGACGAGGTCCAGCCTCTCTGGCCCGAACGGTGCTGCTCGGAGTGAGCCGGGTCTCGATCGCGCGCCACGAGTGGGAGGAGGGAAGCCGCCGCCTCGAGGCCGTTCGCGACGATTCGCATCGGTACGGACAGCTGCTGGAGCTCCTCGGCCTCGTGCACGCCGAGCTCCGCAAGCGCGTGGGGCAGTCCTACACGCTGGAAGGGCTCGCCGCTGCGTACGGCGACTCCGAGCGGTGGGCCTACGACGTCCTCCACGAACGGGCCGAGACGCCGGGGTGGCCGCCCGACCTCACGACCGTCGTGGCTGCCGCCTTCGACGCGTACCAGCGCGGCGCTATCGATTACGAGCCGTGAGGATCTGCGCAAAGACCCACATCCACGTGTAAAAAGTAGGAGATTTGGTCAACTTCCCACCGATGGGTTACCGCGACGACGGCGGGCGGGGCGATCCCGAGTGGCTGACGCTCGGCCAGGCCGCTCGGTTCCTGGGCGTCGCCCAGAGCACGATCCGCAAGTGGTCCGACCAGGGCCGTGTGCCGGCGTTCTACACCCCCGGCGGACATCGTCGGTTCCGGCGCGGTGACCTCGACGCGTTCCTCTCGCGCTCCGGCCCCGGCCGCCAGCATGCCGGCCCGGCGGTGCTCCTCGTCGACGACGACGAGCGGATGCGCGAGCTCGTCCGGATCGAGCTCGAGCGCGAGGGTTACGACGTGCAGGAGGCGGCGAGCGCGGACGAAGGGCTCGCCGCGATCGAGACGCGGAAGCCGGAGCTCATCCTCCTCGACGTGATGATGCCCCACGTCGACGGCTGGGAGATGCTGCGGAGGATCCAGGAACGCTACGGCGCCGGTGCGATTCCGGTGCTGATGTTCAGCGGCCAGGTCGACGAGCAGGCGCGGCGGCAGGCCGCCACGAGCGGCGCGAGCGGATTCGTCGGCAAGCCGTTCGACCTCGCGGAGCTCGTCGAGCAGGCGAAAGCCGTAGTTCCGGTCTAGCTCAGGGGAGGTCCTCGGCCGTTCGGAGCATGCCCGCACCGAGCAGCCCGAGCGCCGCGAGCAGGCTGAGGTAGAGGCCGATCCCGCGCCCGGTCGAAGCGAAATACACATCCGGGACGGAGATCAGCCGGATGAGGACGAAGATCACCGCGAGAGCGCCGAGCGCGATCAGGAGCAGCCGGTCCGGCACGGCCGCAGGCAACAGGATCCCGGCCTCGCGTGACGCCTCGAGGATCAAGGTCGCGAGCCCGACGAAGAAGACGAGCTTGCCGAGCGCACCCGAGTGCCAGCCCGTCACCGAGAGGGTGATCCCGTTCGCGAGCGTTCCGGCGTACCAGTCGGTGAACGCGGAGATGCAGAGGATCAGCCCCGAGACCCACGCAAGCCGAACGCCCCAGCTGCCGACGATCGGGGCCGACCGCTCCGGCCGGGGTTGCCTGCGCGGAGGACGCATCCGAAACGGACGAGCTGGCTCCGGCGTTTGCACAGGCGCAGTATGGGCAAAAAGTCCGACCGGGTGCGTGCTGGGCGTACCTTCTCCGAGGACGAAGAGGCGGTGCAGCAGGTGGGGATTCGCGTCGAGGAGTCCACAGACCGGCCGCGCTCGGTCGCAGAGGTGCAGCTCGAGGACGTCGGCTTCGCGGACTTCGCGGCCGCAGGCACCGAGACCTCCGGCGACGTTCGTTGCGCCGACTGCGGTTACGGAGCGGTCGTCCACGGCGCGCTGCCGAGATGTCCCATGTGCGGTGGCTCCGTCTGGGAGAACCGCGGCTTGCGCCACTAGGGGAATACTTCCTCCATGAGCAGCCCTCCCGGAGTCGACTCCAGGGAAGCTCGCGTGCCGGCCCCGTCGCTCGCGGCGCTCGTGCGGGCGGTGGCTGCCGCGGCGATGGCGGAAACGGCCTCGGAGGCGCTCCTTGCGCTCGCCGACGCCGCGCAGACCGTGACCGGTGCCAACGTGGCGCTCGTGCGAGCGCTCGACGCCGGCGGAGATCGGCTCGAGGCTGTGGCCGTCGCCGCGCCGCGGGTGCTTGCGGCGGAGCTCGAGGGATCGGTGCTTGCGGCAACTGAGTTGCCGGAGAAGACACTCGACGATCTCTCCGAGGCGCCGCCTGCAGTGCAAGCGGTTGCGAAGCGCGTCGGCGCCACGGAGGTCCTGCTCGTCCCGGCGCGCGCGAGCGGCTTCGCGGTCTCCGTCGAGCTGTTCCACTCCGCGGAGCCGCTGCGACCCGGGCAGCGTCTCGCCGTCGAGCTGTGCGCAGCCCAGGCCACACTCGTGCTTCGCGCGTTCGCGGCTGACGGGGACGCGTCCTCACTCGTCCGCCCGGCGCTCGAGCTGGCCGGCGAGGCGCTCGCAGTAGCGCTGCACGAGCAGGATGCGGCGGCGGAGGTCGTCCGGCTGGCGGCCGGCGTGGCCGGTGCGTCTGCCGCGATCCTCTGGGAGAGCCGCGAAGGCGATCTCGTCCCGGGCGCCTCGTGGGGGTTCGAAGCGGGCACCGACCTGGGCACGGCGCGCGAGGTCGCGCAGCGCACGCTCGGCGAGCCGGGCCCCGTGCGCGCGCACGCCCCGGGACTGCCGGAGCAATGCACCGTCTCGACGACGCTCCCGCTCGGGCGTCCCACGCTCGGCGTCCTGCAGCTCTTTCATCCCGCCGAGGAAGAGGCGGACCCGGAACAGCTCGCGAGGCTGGCGACGTTCGGCGTGCGTGCGGCTCATGCGCTTCGTACCGGCGAGCGGGCGCGGCTTCTCACGCTCGAGCTCGAGCGCACGCGTGCGCTGCTCGAAGTGATCGCGCAGGCGACGGCCGAGCTATCCGTCTCGCACACGCTCGAGACGGCCGTCGAGCGGGTCGCGGAGCTCCTCGGCGTCGAGCGGGTTGCGGTCTACCTCCGGGGCGACGACGGCGTCGAACTCGAGGAGGCTGTCAGCCGCGGTCTCGCCGGCCCGCACGCGCGGGTCGCCGACCAGCTACTCGATGTCGCGCTCGGCCCAGCGCCCGACGGCGGGGTGCTGCAGATCGCCGACGTTGCACGCGACCCGCGGCTCTCCGCGGCCGGCGCCGCGGCGAGGGAGACCGGAATCGGTTCGGCGCTGGCGGTTCCGCTCGTGGCTCGGGGCGATGTCGTCGGGCTCCTTGCCGCCTACCCGTTGGGTCGACCGGCGGCAGGTGAGCATGAAACGGCGTTGCTGGCCGCCCTCGCCGGGCAGCTTGCGGTCGCCGTCCAGAACGCGCAGCTCCACGAGCAGACGAGGCGTCTCGGGGAGGAACGGGAGGCAGCCCTCGCCGCCGAGCGGGCTGCGGCGCGACGGGTGCGTGCGCTGTACGAGGTCTCCCGGTCCTTCGCGCAGAGCCTCCGGCTCGACGAGACGCTCGCGGCGCTCGCGCGCACCGTCGTGGAGGTGCTCGACGTCGACGCTGCGGTCGTGCGGATGCCGGACGAGCGGCGTGAACAGCTTCAACCGAGGGCGGTCCACATCCGAGACGTGCACTTCTCTGCGGCAGTTCGGGCCATCCTCACGCAGCCCGTGCCTTTCGGCCAGCGAAACGTGCAGCGGCTCTTCCGCGACCGCCGTGGCTTTCGGCTCGAGCCCGATCGCGGAAGCGGAGAGCAGTTCCTGCCGGCACTCGTGCCTTTCCTGGAGAAGGGGTGGACCGGGGCCGTCGCACCCGTCGCCTTGCCGACCGAGGTGGTTGCCTCGCTCGGGATCTACTCGTTCCGGCCGGGCAATCCGCTCACCGACGAGACGATCGAAGCCGCGACGGCGATCGCTGCCCAGGCCGCCCTCGCGATCGACAACGCCCGCCTGTACCAGCAGCAGAAGCAGTTCGCGGACACGATGCAACGGTCGCTCCTGCCCCGATCGCGGCCGGAGGTGACGGGGCTCGAGGTGGGTGAGCTCTACGAGCCGTCTGCTCGCGTCGACGTGGGCGGCGACGTCTACGACTTCCTCGCGCTCGAGGACGGCCGGCTGGCCGTCGTGCTCGGAGACGTGACCGGTCACGGCGTCGATGCGACGGCGGACATGGCGATGGCGAAGTTCGTGTTCCGGTCGCTCGCGCGTGAACATCCGGAACCGGCCGACTTTCTCGCAGCAGCCAACGAGGTGATCTGCAGCGAGATTGCCAGCGGCAAGTTCATCAGCATGAGCTACGTCGTCGTGGACGGGGCCAGCGGCAAGGTCGCCGGCGCCAGCGCGGGCCATCCATCGCCGAGGATCGTCCTTGCCGACGGATCGACACGGGCGCTCGAAGCGCATGGTCTCGTCCTCGGAATCGACGGCGGCCAGGAGTACACGGAGTCGTACGCCGAGCTGCCGCCCGGTGCCTCGCTCGTCCTCTACACGGACGGGGTCGTCGAGGCGCGGCGGGACGGCGAGCTCTACGGCGACGAGCGCCTCGACGCCCTCCTCACGGAGAGGCACGAGCTGTCGGCCCGCGCGCTAGCTGCGGCAGTCGCCGAGGATGCGCGGGAGTTCGCCGGCGGCGATCTGTCGGACGACCTTGCGGTCGTCGTGATTCGGAGGAAGTAACCGGCCCCTGGCTACAATCTCGGGCGTCCGTGGCGACGCGCATCGGCCTCATCCTCTGTCTAGTCCTGTGCGCCCTCGGCGCGGCGGCCAGCCGAGCGACGGCGGACGTCACGCCGGCGACGGTGATTGCGGACGGCGTGCAGATCGGATCGGTCGCCGTCGGCGGGATGACCGCCGACGAGGCAACAGCTGCGGTCCAGACTGCGTACTTCGCGCCCGTCGTCGTGCATGTCGGACATCGGAACTATCCGGTTTCACCGCACCATTTCCACACCGCGCTCAGCCTCGCGCCGGCAGTCCAGACGGCACTCACCGCAGCAGCGGACACGGCCGTTCCGCTCACGCCGACACTCGACGATCGGCTGATCGTCAAGTGGGTCAAGGCCCTGGCCAAGAAGACCGATCGCCCAGCGGTCGCCGGAACGCTGCTTCTGCGAAACAGCCGCCCCGTCTTTACGCACTCCCACCCTGGCCGCGCGCTCCGCACGTTCCCGACGCGGATGATGGTCAGGAGCGCGATTCTCGGTGGTACGCGGATACTCATCGTGGCCCCGCTGAAGACGCTGACAGCGCCCGCGGCGGCGCGCCAGGCCGTCATCGTGATCCACCGCGGCTCGAACCGGCTCTACCTCTACAACGGGATCCGGCTCGTGCGGACATTCCCCGTCGCGACGGGTCAGCCGATCTACCCGACGCCGCTGGGTCATTTCCAGATCGTCGTCAAGCAGTTGAACCCCTGGTGGTACCCACCGACGCAGGATGCGTGGGCGCGAGGGCTCAAGCCCGTTCCGCCCGGTCCCGGAAACCCGCTTGGTACGCGCTGGATGGGGCTGAGCGCGCCGGGCGTGGGGATCCACGGGACGAGCGAGCCGTGGTCGATCGGCCACTCCGAGTCGCACGGCTGCATCCGGATGCAGATTCCGTCCGCTGAATGGCTGTACCAACGCGTCCAGGTCGGGACGCCGGTGTTCATCATCCCGTCGTAGGGCGGCCTTGGGGGGCCCGCTCAAGCTGGGGGCACAGGCGCTCGCGGTGGCAGGAGTCGGGCTGCTCGCGACGCTGCTCGTCTGGAAGCTGACGCACCAGACGCCGGCGCCGAAGGTGGGGAACCCTGCGCCGGCGTTCTCGCTCGAGCGTCTGAACGGCGACGGCGACGTCTCGCTCAGGTCGTTCCGCGGAAAGACGGTCGTCCTCAACTTCTTCGCCTCCTGGTGCGGCCCGTGCAAGCGCGAGGCGCCGGTACTCGAGCGATTGTGGCGGGAGGATCGTGGTCAGGGTCTCGTCGTGCTCGGCGTGGACTCGAACGATGCGCGCGGAGACGCCAGGCACTTCGTGCAGGCGCACCGACTCACGTATCCCGTCGTCTTCGACCAGAACGGCCGCGTCGCCTCGGATCGCTATGCCGTCGCAAACCTCCCGGCGACCTACGTCCTCAACCCGAAGGGCAGGATCGTCGGCGGGCAGATCCTCGGCCCGGTGAGTGAGCACGGTCACGGACGGGAATTGATGCGGTACGTCCACGCCGCCCTGAAGTCATGACACGGCGGCTCAAGCTGAGTGCCCAGGTCGTCGCGCTCGCTGCGGTCGCCGGCCTGCTCGCGCTCCTCGTCTGGCAGCTCGGGCACCAGCACCACGCACCGCGGGTCGGCGCCGTGGCGCCGTCGTTCACGC
Organism: Thermoleophilia bacterium; assembly: GCA_025929425.1. Lineage (GTDB taxonomy): Bacteria > Actinomycetota > Thermoleophilia > Gaiellales > Gaiellaceae > Palsa-739. Next base: position 21,163 of record JAICME010000022.1, read on the forward strand.
TGCGCCGGCTCGAAGGGTCCGGCACGGTGTCACTGTCCGCGTATCGTGGAAAGGCGGTAGTGCTGAACTTCTGGGCATCGTGGTGCAATCCGTGCAAGAGCGAGGCGAAAGTGCTCCAGCGTGACTGGACGCAGTACCGCGACCGCGTCGTCTTCCTGGGAGTCGACTATCACGACCTCTCGTCGGATGCGCGCCGTTTCGTCGACGTCCACGGGCTGACGTTCCCGATGCTGGACGACGGCTCGGGCAACGTCACGCACGGCAAGTACGGGATCACGCAGGTCCCGGAGACGTTCGTCGTCAGCCGAACCGGCCGCATCGTCGCGCATCTCGCCGGGCCGATCACGAACCCCACCTTCGCTGCCGAGTTCAGGAGCGCCCTCGCGAAGGCGGCCGCGTGATCCTGCGCTTCGCTGCGGTGGTCGCGGCCGCCCTCGTACTCGCTGCCCCGGCTGCCGCCTGCGCGCACCCGCGCACGTCGCTCGCGTACCTCGAGGGTCAGGTGATGTGCCCGACGTGCCACACGACCCTCGACATGTCGGACTCGGCGGCCGCCGTGCAGATCAAGTCGTTCATCTCGAAACGGATTGCGCAGTGCGCGACCGCCGAGCAGATCAAGTCGGAGCTCGTCGCGAACTACGGCCAGGCGATCCTCGCCGCACCATCCCACAAGGGCTTCGACCTCCTGGCCTGGTGGCTGCCGGTCGCGGGCGTCCTCGGCGGCGGACTCGTGCTCGGAATCGGAGTGTGGCGCTGGAGCCGCCGGCAGCGCGACGACGTTCCGCGGGAGCCAGCGGGCTCGGGCCTCGACGAAGAGACCGAGCGGCGTCTCGACGACCTCCTGGCCCGCTTCGACTGATGGGCACGCGCCTCGTGATCTCGTTCGCGGCCGGGTTCGCCTCCGTGATCACGCCGTGCGTCCTGCCGCTCGTGCCGGGCTACCTGTCGGCTGTTTCCAGCATCGAGCCTGGGAGGCTCGGTGGGGCGGGAACGGCTCGGCGTGTCGTCTCGTCGAGCGTTCCTTTCGTGCTCGGGTTCACGGTCGTCTTCGTGGCGCTCGGAGCCGGGGCGGCTGCAATCGGCAGCGTCGTCTCGGGCTACGCGCAGACCGAGATCGCCGGCTTCGTGCTCGTGGTGCTCGGGCTCGCCTTCATGGGGCTGTTGCCTGTGCCGGAGCGCGTCATGGCGCCCGGCCTTCTCGCAGGCGCGCGTCGGCGGGGGTCGGGTGCGTTGCTGGGCGGCGCATTCGCCGTCTGCGCCGCGCCGTGCATCGGGACGGTGCTCGCGGCCGTGCTCGTCCTCGCGAGCAACACGGGGACGGTGCTCAAGGGAGCGGTGCTCCTCGCCGCGTATGCGCTCGGACTCGCAGCTGCGTTCCTTCTCGCAGGAGTCGCGTTCGCCCGCGCCATGGGCGCGTTCCGCTGGCTTCGCGACCGCTACATGGTGATCCAGGTGTCGAGCGGAGTCGTGCTCGTCGCCCTCGGCCTGCTCCTCTTCTTCCACCGCGACTGGTGGCTCCACGTCGCCCTCAATCGCGCCCTGAACGATCTGGGTCTGACGAACCCCTGATCTCTCGAACGGCCCTGGCCTTCCAAGTAACAGACTGTTACTAGGTGCCTCGCGACCCACGTATCCAAGCCGAAAGGCATGTCTCGAGCAGCCACGATCCGCGCAAGTAACAGACTGTTACAAGGTCAGCTGTGGCGGGTCGAGCTCGAGCGAGCCGCCGGCGACCCGCGATTGTGCGGCGGCGACCTGCGCGAGGACTGCTGCGACGTCGACGCCGCGATGCATCGGGGCATAAGGCCCGAGCCGCCTCGCCGCTTTCTCGAGCTGACTCGCCGTCGCGACGGGACGCCCGCGGCCCGCCTGGTACCACGCGACGGCGACGTGGACGAGCCCCTGGAAGAAGTCCCGCTCCTCGGTCGCCGCCGCACGCCACGCGACTTCGAGCTCTTCGTGCGCCTCGAAGAAGCGCCCGGCGCGGATCGCCTCGAGTCCACTCTTGAATGCGGCGTCCGTCACGTTCTAACCTTCCCGGGTGGCGACGATCCTGCTTTGTGGGGTCGAACTCTTCATGCGAGGGAAGCTTGAGGCTCTCTTGCCTGGCCATCGTCTCATCACGGTCGACCACACGGAGGATCCGGAGCTCGTGCTCGCGGACGTCTCGCGCGTCGACCCCGAGGAGGTCGCGGACGCGTATCCCGATGTCCCGATCGTCGGCTTCACGAACCACACGGACACGTCGGGGCTTCGCGCGGCGCATGCTGCGGGATTCGACCAGGTGCTTGCCAAGTCGGCGCTCGCCGAGAGGCTGGAGGAGGTCGTGGCCGAGCTCTCAGGATCTCCAGAGCCCTGACGGTTGGCGGCGCGCCTCTTCGTGGCGGCTATCTACAGTAGGTGCCGTGACGTACATCATCGCCGAGCCCTGCATCGACATCAAAGACCGCTCGTGCGTCGACGTCTGCCCCGTCGATTGCATCCACGAGTTCGATCGGATCCTCGTCATCGATCCCGAGGAGTGCATCGACTGCGGTGCCTGCGAGCCGGAATGCCCGGTCGAGGCGATCTTCCCCGAGGATGCGCTGCCGGACAAATGGAACGCGTTCGTCGAGATCAACTACGCGTACGACAAGGGGGCGGAGGTCGTCAACGCGCTCACCCAGAAATACGCGGACGAGAACAACGTCCAGAACGAGCCGATCGCATAACCGCGCCCGTCCGGGGGTACTGCGCTCGTCATGAACCCGAAGACGTTCGACCATGTCGCCTACTGGCTTGCAGACCGCGATGCGGTCGCCGACTTTGCCGTGGAGCACCTCGGAATGCACGTGATCGACCGGACGGACGCATTCACGCTCGTCGGCGCGGATGCGCGCCGAGGGAAGCTGACACTCTTCGCCGCCGACGGCCCGCGGGAGCGAGGTGCGCTCGAGCACGTTGCCCTCCGCGTCGGCGACCTCGAGCAGGCAGTTGCCGCGCTTCCGGAAGACCTCTCCGTCGAGCGCAGGCGCGGCGGCGAGGCGTATTTCGAGCTCGGCGAAGGCGTCGCATTCGGCCTCGTGGAGGCCGACACCGATCTCGACTACGACCTCGACCACGTCGTTTTGCGCTCGACCGATCCCGAAGCGACCGCGTCGGAGTACGGCTCGCTCGGCTTCCGAGCGGCGCCGCCCGGCCGATCCGGCTGTCCGCGCGTCGAAGTGGGGGGAGCGTGGATCGAGTTCCAGCCGGGAGAGCCCGGCACCCCCGAACGACCGCTTCTCAACCACCTTGCCGTGCTCGTCGACTCGGCGGACGAGCACGAGGCCGCTGCTCGCGATCTCGGCGTCGAGATCGACGACGTCGTCGATGCGCCGAACACGCTCGCGGTCTTCGTCTGGGGGCCCGAACGTGTACGGATCGAGTACGTCGAGCACAAGCCGACGTTCTCGCTGACCTGAATTGCGCGCAACGGTCGCGGGCGCGGGGATGGCGGGCCTCGTCGCTGCTGCGCGCCTGCGCGAGCTCGGGCACGAGCCGCGCGTCCTCGAGAAGGGAACGCGCGTGGGTGGCTCGATGCTCCTGTCGTCGTGCGTCGTCTGGCGGCATCTGGAGTGGGACCGGTTTCGTGCGGAGTGTCCGGACGGCGACGAGCCGCTCCAGCGGCTGATCTGGGAGCGGCTGGACGACGCGCTCGGCTGGCTCGAGTCGCTCGGTGCCGAGCCGGTCTGGCGCGACACCGAGAATCCGCTCACGACCGGACGCCGCTACGAAGCGTCCGCGCTGACGCGGGTGCTGGCCGACGCGACAGGAGAGATCGAGCTGGAGACGCCGCTGCCGAACGACGCCGAGCCGCCGCTGATCCTGGCAACCGGCGGCTTTCCCGGACGCCTCGCGCGCGAGCGCGACCTGCTCCTTCGTGCAAACCCGTGGAGCGCGGGCGACGGGCTCGACTACGCCGTCGCTCGCGGCGCCGGCACCACGGCTGGGATGGACGAGTTCTACGGGCGCGCGATGCCCGCTCCGCCGGCGCGGATCCGGGAGGAGGACTTCGTCCCGCTCGCGCAGCTCTACGGTCGCGAGGCGCGGATCTTCACGGACGACTGGAGCGAGATCACCCCGCGCCGCGTCGCGTGGCACGAGAACGATCTCGCGCAGATGATCGGCCGTCGCGCCTGGTACTGCGTCGCCGAGACGAACGACCGGATCGAGGCCGCGCGCGCCGCCGGCGGCACCGTGATCGACCAGGAGTTCGGGCTGGCGGTGCACGTCGCCGGGGCGGTGACCCACACCATCGGCGGCCTGCAGGTCGACAGCGAGGCGCGCATCACGGGCGCCGACGGACTCTGGGCCGCGGGAGTAGATGTCGGTGGCATCGCCACCGGCGGCTATTCGAGCGGTCTCGCCCAAGCGCTCGTGCTCGGCCTCGCGGCCGCGGAGTCGATCGCGGCCGGCTAGGCGCCGAGATACGCGCAGACGCGGCGGTCGCGCGGCAACGGCGACGGCCCGAGCTTCGTCACTTCGAGCATGTTCCCGTCGACCTCGACGCGTGCGCCGACGGACGGGGGCTCGCCGTCCTGCTGGATGAGCTCGTAGCCGGAGGGCTTCCAGACGAAGAGGAGATACTGCTGCAGGCCGTTCACCGCGCGAAAGACTAGTCGCGCGTCGGTTGCCCGCGCAGCTCGAGGACCATCGTCGTTCCGTCTGCCTCATGGTCGAGGGTGAGGTTCGCGCCGAGGGTGCGCGCGCGCTCGGAGAGAACCTCGAGCGCCCGCCGGCGCCGCTCCGTCGGGGCGTCGTCCCGGATCACCAGGCGCAGCGTGCCGGGCACCTCCGCCGAGGCCGCAACCTCGAAGCGGGAAGGCGGTCCTCGCCGGATCGCCTCCTCGAGCGCCTCGCGCACGATCTGGTAGAGGGCCGCCTGCGTCCGCTCTCCCAGGTCGTCGATCATCGCCACGTCGAGCGAGACCTCGATCCGGTGCTCGCGGCCGCGCGTCTGCGCGAGCGCGTCCACCGCTGCTGTGAAGCCGTGGTCGCGCAAGGCGACAGGCTCGAGGTTGAAGGACAGGTCGCGGAGCTCGCCGACCGTCGTCCGTGTCCGACCGAGTGCGCGATCGAGGATCTCGCGTGCTTGCTCGAGATCGCCGCGCCCAATCAGGTCGAGCGACGCGTCCAGCATCAAGGCGACGCCGGAGAGTGACTGCACCGGGCCGTCATGGAGGAAGAGTGCGATCCGCCGCCGCTCGTCCTGCTCGGCGGCGAGAACCTGCTCGGAGAGGTCGCGGTCGGCGTCGTCGATCGCCGGGCTCCCGTTGCTAGTCGATGATCGCTTCACGGAGCGCTATCGCGACGGCGTGTGTTCGGGTGTCGGCCTCGAGCTTGGCCAGGATGTGCCGGACATGGGATTTCACGGTCTCCTGGCTGATGAAGAGCTGTGTGGCGACGTCGGCGTTCGACATGCCGTCGGCGAGGAGCTGCAGGATCTCGCGCTCCCGCGTCGTGAGCATGTCGTCCTTGTCGCGGCCGGTGAGAAAGGCCGGCATGAGCGCGGGGTCGACATAGCCCTCTCCACCGGCGACCTTCTCGATCGCGCGGAGCAGCGTTTCGTGCGGCGCCTCCTTCAGGACGTAGCCCTTCGCGCCGGACTCGAGCCCACGGCTGAGCAGGCTCCGCTCGCTGTACGCGGTGAAGATGAGAACGGCGCTGTCGGGAACCTTGTCCATCAGAACCTTCGTCGCCTCGAGGCCGTCCATGCCGGGCATGCGGACGTCCATGATCACGACGTTGGGGCGCCGGCGCTCCGCAAGCGCGACGGCGGCCTCGCCGTCGGCCGCCTCGCCGATCACGCGGATGTGCGGCGCGCGGCTCAGCGATAGGCGAAGTCCCTCGCGAACGACCTCGTGGTCGTCGACGATCAGGCAGGTGATCTCCTCGGAGGCCACGGCCGGGAGATCATAGTCCGGCGTCAAGCTGTCACATAGCCGCGATTTGCAGCTGCTCTGCGAGTGCGGGCGGTTCGAGCCGTGTGCGGCGCCGGTCGCGGACGCCGTTTTCGCGGGCGAGCGCACGCACGCGTGCTCGTGTGGGATCCGTCTCACTGCGAGGGAGATAGGCACCGCGGGCGTACATGCGCTCGTAGTGGGGGAGGAGCTCGGGCCAGTCCCGCCCGAGGGCGGCGAGGAAATGCTCGCGCGTGCCGGGGCGCAGATAGAGGAGATTCGCCCAGATCGCGGTCGCTCCCGCAGCGCGGGCCTCGCGCACGACGTCGGCGAGCAGCTCCGGCCGGTCGCTCAGTCCCGGGAGGAGCGGCGCCATCCCGACGCCGGCATCGATGCCCGCCTCGACGAGTCGCGACAACGCGCGTAGGCGCTGCCGCGGCGGCGCCGTGCCCGGCTCCGTGCGACGCCAGATCTCGTGGTCGAGCGTCGGGACGGAGAACGTGACGGAGACGCGCGCGCGGCGCGCGGCTTCCACGAGGACGTCGACGTCTCGCACGATGAGCGGCCCGCGCGTGATGATCGAGAACGGGCTCGCCGCCTCCGCGAATGCCTCGATGCAGGTGCGCGTGAGGCGGTAACGGCCGTCGGCAGGCTGGTACGGGTCGGTCGCAGCGCCGACTGCCACGATCTCCCGGTGCCAGGAGGGGCGCGCGAGCTCGCGCCTGAGAACGTCGGCGACGTTCGTCTTGACGCGGATGCTCGCGCCGTACCGCTCGCCCGACGGCCGGTCGGCGCGAGCCTCGAAGGCGCGGACGTAACAGAACGTGCAGCGGTGGGCACAGCCCATGTACGGGTTGAGCGACCAGGCGAAGGGCATGCCACGGACGCGGTTGAGGGCATTGCGGCACGGCTCCTCGCGGTACTCGGCTCGCATCCACGCAGGATACAGAACATATGTTCGCCCGATCGGTTTGGTCGCCGGAGGCGCCCCTATACTGCGGCCGGAGAGTTGGACGGCGAGAACCCTCCTAGTACCCACGCCCTCGAGGTGAGGGCGTGACACTGCTTCTCGAGCTGATCGGGGTCGCGGTCCTGATCCTGCTCAACGCGTTCTTCGTGGCCGCGGAGTACGGCCTCGTCACCGCGCGCCGGACGCGGATCATCGAGCTCCAGCACCAGGGGAACCGACGCGCGCGCGACGTGCTGCGGATCACCGGCGACCCGGGCCGCTTCATCGCGGCGATGCAGCTCGGCGTCACGCTCACCTCCCTGGGCATCGGTGCCCTCGGCGAGCACGTGCTCACGCGCGAGTTCGACAAGTGGATGGCGACCGCCCTTGCCATCCTCATCGCCTACGCGGTCCTCAGCTTCTTCCACGTCGTCTTCGGCGAGCTCGTGCCGAAGGGCGCGGCACTCGGGCATGCCGAAGGAACGGCGCTCTGGGTGTCGATCCCGGTGCGGTCGTTCATAACCGTCTTCCGGCCGGCGATCTGGCTGCTGCAGAAGGCGAGCGACGCGATCTTGCATTCGTTCGGGCTCGAGCCGCCGGGAGCCGAGCGCGAGGTTCACTCCGAGGCCGAGTTGCGGATGCTCGTCTCGCGCTCCACGCAGCAGGGGCAGATCGAGGAGGACGAGCGGGCGATGATCGACAAGGTCTTCGTCTTCGGCGACAAGGACGTCGCCGACGTGATGGTGGCGAAGCCCGACGTTGCGGCTGTCTCGGTCGATATGCCCCCGGAGGAGGCGCTCGCAGTCGTTCTCGACTCGCCGTACACGCGCTACCCGGTCTTCCGCGCGTCGCTCGACGACATCGTCGGCGTCCTGCACGTGCGGGATCTCTTCAAGGCAATCCACGACCGGGGACTCGGCGGCCTCGACCTCGAATCGCTGCTCCGACCCGCGTACGTCGTCCCCGAGACAAAAGACCTAGCCTCGCTCCTGCAGGAGTTCCGCCGCGCCAACACTCACTTCGCCGTGGTGATCGACGAGTACGGCGCGATGGTCGGAATCGCAACGCTCGAGGACCTCCTCGAAGAGATCGTCGGCGAGATCGAGGATGAGTTCGACATCCCCGAGGAGCCGGTGGAGCAGCTCGGCGAGGACTCGTACCGCGTCGACGGGATGTTCTCGATCGACGAGTTCAACGAGCGCTTCGGAACCGAGTTGCCGGACGAGGACTTCCACACGGTCGCCGGCTTCGTCTTCGGTCAGCTCGGCCGGGCACCCGAGCCGGGTGACGACGTCTCATTCGACGGGATGCGTTTCGACGTTCTCGAGGTGGACGGCAACCGGATCGAGCGGATCGCGGTCACGTTCGAGCAGCGGCCGGAGCCGCGCCGCGACCCATCCGAGGACTACGTCGACGAGGACGAGATCGAGTAGCTGTCTGCTTCAGCCCAGTGCGAGCGGCTCGATCGAGCCGTCGGCGATCGCCCAGCAGGCGAGCTCGTCGCTCGCCACCGAGTAGATGAGATAGGGGCGGCCCTGCCAGAGCCCGACGTTCTCGACGTCGGTGCGGGAGGGACGGGGCGGTGCCGAGACGTGCGAGTGGACGACCGCAAGCTCGTATCCCTCGTCCTCGAGGAACCAGAGGTCCGGATCGACCTCGAGCTCGAAGCGGTACGGCGAATCGGCGGCGTTGCGCCCCGGCTCGTATCGCTCGGCGACCCGGTCGCGCAGGACGAGCAGGCCGCAGCTCTCGTTGGGCAGCTCCTGCCGGGCGTGGGCGGCGAGCGCCTCGCGCACGGGCGGCGGAACTACCACCACAGCTTGCTCTCGTCGATCTCGTCCCCCTGCCAGAAACCGGCGGAGAGGTACTTCCAGCCGCCGTCGGCCAGGACGCAGACGACGACTCCGTCCTCGAGCTCGCCCGCGAGGCGCTGGGCGACGTGGA
>JAICME010000095.1 GCA_025929425.1 Thermoleophilia bacterium
CGGTCGGCGGCGGCGACACAACGCTGGAAGGTCAGACGAAACAGTCGACATTCGGAATCGAGTCAGCCGCCGCCGACCGAGTCTCTTCCAGCCACCGGACGCCGCCACAACGGCGACGATGACAGTGAGTTCCGGAATGACGCCTGAGCGTTCGGTACGGTCGGCGCCATGCGCGCGATCTGCCCGTCGTGTCATCGCGAACTGCCTTCCTCTGAGAGTTGCGTGGCGAGCCTCGTGCCGTTCCCTGACGGGACGACCCTCCCTGCCGTTCCCTACGCGGCAGAAGAGGACGACTGGGGTGGACGGTCAGGCCAGCCTTGCCACGACTGTGGCGTGCTGGCGGGCGGGTTCCATCACGGGGGCTGCGATGTCGAACGCTGTCCGCGGTGCGGAAGCCAGCGGCACGACGGCCTTGACTGCTAGTCGCACTCGCCTGGGCCAGTGTCCCGGTGACCCCTGAGGGGGAGGGGGCGGTGCTATGTCAGCGCGACGGATAACGCCCAGCCGACGTAGCAGGCGGCTACCAAACCACCGAGCACTTTGAGCACCCTCGGAGGTAGAGATGTCAGGCTGAAGAGGAAGATTGCGAGACTCATAAAGGCGGCGATGAACATGAACGCGCCCGGATGGTTGTCGCTCGGCGCGCATGTCGCCGGATGGTGCGACTGGTTTTCCGCGCGACACCCGGCCAGGCCGAAGAAGAAGGCGATGGAGCATAGAAAGAGCGTCGCCAACGCGACTCCAAGCCCTAACCCTGGATGCCACCTGCGACCGTCGATCTGCAAGTGATCGGTCGCAATCGCCGCGCGCCTTAGCGTGGACACTGGGCTGGGCCAGTGTTCCGGACTGACCCCTGAGCGTCGCGCTTTTCAGCCGTTAGGGCCGACATCAGCACCTGGGGCAGGCCTTAGCATTGGCCAAACCGGCGGGCCGCCGTCTGGGAGTTCAAACGCTCCCATGTGCCGAAAGCCGAGCCGCTCGTAGAGCGCTGCGCTGCGTTCGGTGCTGGCCTCGATGTACGTAGGCAGCCCGGCCGAGTCGGCTTTTTCCAGGGTCGGCCGCATGAGCACCGATCCCAGGCCCTGTCCCTGCAACGCGGTGCGCACACCGATCGTCCGGATGTAAAAGTGGGGCTCACGCGGGTGTCGCTTCTCCATAGCCCGCTGCGCTCTGCTCGCACGCGGCAATCTCGCTCGGAACGCCCGCACCCACTGGAGTGCCTCCCTTCCGGTCATCGACTTCGGCATCTCTGAGGCGCCGGGTGGCAGCGCGGCCACCGCGCCGTCGTGCTCGGAAGTCGTCCAGACAGTGCCCCCGTTTCGCAGCACGTACAGCTCTAGCTCTACCGCGAACATCGTTCGCAGCCGCGCCTGCGGCCGCAGGCGACCCGGCCGGAGGAACGTGAACACAGGGTCAGTGGCGAACGCGTCGGCGAACGCGTCCGCCACCTTCGGCACCTCTTCTGCAGACGCTGTCCGGACTTCGACTTGTCTCAAGAGCGTGACACTATCGCTCCTTCAGAGCCGGCATAGGGACGCCGCGCTCGCCTGGGCCCGCGTGCTGGTGGGTGTCCCGGCTGAACCAGATTTTCGCAATGTGCGGAGTTCACCCAGGGGGTCTGGGATGTGAAGTTCGCAAATAGCGCGTTTCGCGTGCTTGACGGTCGCCGGGGTGAGGGGCAGCATGGGCGTCGCGCCGAGCACGGGGCGGGACTAGGTCGAAACTTTCGGGCGATGAGCTAGGCGGAAGCCGAATGCATTACTCGGAGGTGGACGAAACTGCCACCTGCTCGGCGAATTTGTGGTCCGCGTTGGGGTAGTACTAGCCTCCTGCGCCGAAGCCGTCGATGCGTTCGGGGTGGATCTTGATGATGACGCGCTGTTCGCCCGGACCGAGGTAGGGGTACTTGTCTTGGCCGAGGTACTTCTTGGCGAGCATGTTGATGTGTTCGACGGCGCCGTCTTCGGTGATCGTGGCTGGGCCGCTGACCATCACGTAGCCGGATTGTTGGTCCTCGGCGGGGAGAACGGTGACGGTTGCTCGTGGGTCGCGCTCGATGTTGGTGACCTTGGTCCGGCCGCGGGCGCTGTTGACGAGGACGTTCTCGCCGTCGTAGTCGACCCAGACCGGGGTCGCCTGGGGTGATGAGTCCTCGCGGATGGTTGCGATCACACCCCAGTTGCGGTCGGTGAAGAGCTTCGCCTGCTTCTCGCTCAGCGTCGCCATCGATTCAGCCTCCTCGTCGTGCTTCGGGATCTAGGGAACTTCGGCAGCGAGTCGCGTCTCGGACTCGACGATAGACGCCACCTGGGTTCCGAAGAGCTCGATCGCCCGCATGACGGCGGCGTGGGAGACGGCGCCGAGCCCGATGTGGTCGGGGCGGTGATGCTCTCCGACTGCGAAGACCTTCGGGCCGAGCTCGTCCGCGAGAGTGGCTTCCTCCAGGAAGTCGCGCATCCGTTGCATGGGGCTGAGGCCGGGGTGGAGGTCGGCGAAGGTGACCAGTCCGAGGTCCATCGCCGCATCCTCACACTTCGCTACTGGGCGAAGGCCGTGAAGATCGGCGGCCTCGACTTCTGGATCTCCGCGGGCGTAACCGACCCTGCTCCGGCCGCCACGAGTCCGTCACGCTTGGGGCTGATGCTAGGGACCGGGACAAGCCGTAAACTCGCCCCACGGTTTCTCTGACTGTCGCCCCGACTGTCGTCGAGGAGAGTACGCACCACGATGAGTACGTCGCTCTCGTCGCGGAGCTCGAGAGCGAGGGATGGACCGTCACGTGCCCGTCGGCATTGCCCTGGCCCTCGTGGCGTAGGTGACGCGAGGCCCGCTCGCCGAGACAAGGGCTTCTGCGGGCTCGCTTGCTGTGCGTTGGCGCTCAGCCACCGGTGTAGAGCGGACCGGCAGACGGGCGGCCGCGAGAGGGCACGGTCAGGTGGTAGAGGTGGCTCGTACCGCCGAGGACTCCCGCACCGACATAGTCGTTGAAGTCGCGCGTGAGTGAGCGGATCTCGAGGCCGGATTCGACGATTGCGCGCTGAAGCTCAGCCTGCACGCCAGGCCGGCGCGAGCCGAACGAGAAGAAGATCTGAGAGCCTGGGCCGGCGAGGCTCTCGATTGCGCGCTGGAGGAACAGCCTTCCGCCCGCTGCCGTGTACGGCGGGTCGGTGACGACGGTGTCGAAGCGCCCGGCCCGCGGTCGGCGGATGTCCCACTCCACGCACGCGAACGGGAACGGGGCGCCCTCGAGCTCTCTCGCGATGAACTCGAGCAGACGCGTGTCGATGTCGGCGACGACCAGCTGTTCGACCGTGCCGCCGAACTGGCGGATGAAGCGAAGCAGGGTGATCGAAAGCAGGTCGTCGTCGCCGAGCAGCAGGATGCGACGACCGTTGATCGCGTCTCCCGCGTGCATCGCGAGGACTCGCCGCAGCTTCGTCTTCGGCGTGCAGTGGCACTGGTCGAGCTCGACGAGCGGCGCCGGTGCCGCGTCGCTCAGGGCGGCGAGACCGCGGCGAAGGCGCGCGATCTTCGGAGACAGTGCGACGCCGCGGCCGCCGCAGGTCGGGCACGAGGCCTCGACGGTTGCGACTTCCGACGCGAGCCGGCCGCGCCCCTCGATCGTGAACTGAACCGGCCGCTCCTCCGAGACAACTCCACGCTTGCGAAGCTCGCCACACACGGCAGCGACGATCGGCACGGGCAGGTCGGCCGCGCGAGCGAGGGCGCGTACCGAGACCGGCTCGAGCCGCGACAGCGCCGTGATCACTGCTTCGACACCGTGCACGCCCTCGGCCAGCCTTACCGCGCGCGCGACCTCGAAGGCGATGACGTCAGGCAACGGCACGGGGGACGCAGGTGACCGCGGCACGCTCGACGCCGAGTCTCGCTTGGATCTCGGCGAGCACGTCGTCGCCGCGGACGCGTCCGTACGAGAGCAGGTCGACGTTCGCCAGCGAGAGCTCGGGCCAGGTGTGGATGCTGAGGTGCGACTGCGCGAGCACGAGCACACCCGTCACCGCGCCGTTCGCGAAGACGCAGAACTTCTCGCCGAGCACCGTGGCATGCCCGGCCTGCGCTCCCGCACGGAGCGCCGACCGGAGCTTCGGTTCATCGGTGAGGATCGCCGGGTCGGAGACCCAGGCGTCCATCGTGTAGAGGCGCATGGTGCGCGCCTCGTTCAGCAATCCCTGCAATCCGCTCTCCTTCTCGCGATCGGACGTGGCGACGCCGCCGCGAGCGCAGCGGATCGGTCTACGCGAGGGTGCGGTCCGTTGGCCTGCTCAGGCGACGTCGAGGGGCATTAGGAAGCACACAGTCATCAGATCACCCCTCCTCTCCGTCGCCAACGGGTCGAAGCTACCGGCGTCGACGCCAGACGTCAACCGGAACTGCCAGCGGAGCAGCTTTCTCGGCTCCGCTGACAGGTCGATGTCGATGCCGGCACGGACACGTATGACTTCAAAGCATCACACCGCGATCCCCAATCCGTTGGTCGCGGCTGGCCGCCAACTGCGCTGCCACAGGCTCGTCGCGCAGCCGATCTGCTTGGCGTGAGTTCCGTCGAAGAACCATCTGATTCACCGAGATGGACGCCCGCGGGAGCTGGTGGGACAGCCGATCGGTCAGAGGACCGGGGAGGGAGCCTCGGCTCAGGCCGGTGTTCGAGGGTGTCGGCTGTCGCTGTCCCGGAACGACACGGACGTTGACCGACTGCGTGTCGCGCTCGCCGTCAGCCTTGGTCGGTCGTGCGCGCGGTCTCAGCGGGGTCGGCGGTGGCCGCCCAGCTGCCGAGGAGATTGAGCGCCTCTTCGGAGCGCGAGCCGGGTTCGGCGGCGTAGGTGAACATCGTCAGCCCGTGGTCGGCCGGGAGGTCTAACCGGTTGTAGGTCAGGCTGAGCTCGCCGACGCCGGGATGGTGGAAGTGCTTGACGCCGGTGTTGTGGAAGCGTACGTCGTGCGCCGCCCAGCGTGTGCGGAACGCCTCGCTTTGTGTTGCGAGCTCGCCGACGAGGTCTGAGAGCTCGCGGTCGTGCGGGTCGCGGCCCGCGGCCCAGCGCAGGATTGCGACGCACTCGCCCGCGACGCGCTCCCAGTCGCCGTAGAACGTCTCGGCTCGCGGATCGAGGAACACGAACCGGGCGCTGTTCACAGGTCGGCCGGGGGAGGCGTACAGCTCGGAGAACAGCGCTCGCCCGAGCTCGTTGGCGGCCAGGAGGTCGAGGCGCTGGTTGCCGACGAAGGCGGCGGCGCCAGTAATCGCGTCCAGGGTCCACTGCACCTCGGGTCGGACACGCTGTTTCGGTCGTCGCCGACGAGGCGGCGCTACGGTCGGCTGCGCGGCTCGGGCGAGGTCGAAGAGGTGTGCGTGCTCCGCCTCGTCGAGCTCGAGTGCACGGGCTAGCGCCTCCAGCACGCTCTGCGAGACGCCGCTCATGTCCCCGCGTTCCAGGCGGGTGTAGTACGGAACGCTCACGCCGGCCAGCACGGCGACCTCCTCGCGGCGAAGCCCGGGAACGCGGCGGCTGCCGTACGAGCGCAGCCCCGCCTGCTCGGGCGTGATGCGGGCGCGGCGGGAGGTGAGGAACTCCTGGATCTCCTTCTTCGTGTCCACGAGAGCAGCGTAGACCCGACTGTCTGCCGCTGGGGAACCCTGCCAGTGCCCCTAACAACAGGGACTCTCACGTCCCCATGAGCCCGTGCTTTCTTAGCGGAAGAGGCGGCGACCAGTCCGCCTCTCCATTCGACAGGAAGGTTGTCATGAAACACACTTCGATCGGTGGACTTGACGTCTCGCGCATCGGCCTCGGCACGATGGCGATGACCGGTTACTACCTCGACCCGACCAGCAGCGACGCCGAGTCGATTCGCACCATCCAGCGAGCAGTCGAGCTGGGCGTCACTCTGATCGACACCGCCGAGATCTACGGCCCCTACGCGAACGAGGAACTCGTCGGCCGCGCCCTCACGGGGCGCCGCGACCAGGTCGTGTTAGCGACCAAGTTCGGCTACGTCTCGCACTCAGACGGCGGCCCCCGCGTACTCGACAGCAGCCCGGTGAACATCCGCACCGCACTCGAAGGTTCCCTGAAGCGGTTGGGAACCGATCGCATCGACCTCTACTACCAACACCGAGTCGACCCGAACACGCCGATCGAGGACACCGTCGGCGCGCTGGCCGAGCTCGTGGACGAAGGCAAGGTCCTGCACATTGGCCTCTCCGAGGCCGCCCCAGCGACGATCCGCCGCGCCCACGCCGTGCACCCAATCGCCGCGCTGCAAACCGAGTACTCCCTCTGGACCCGTGACCCAGAGACCGAGCTGCTCCCGCTGGTGCGCGAGCTCGGCATCGGCTTCGTGCCCTACTCGCCACTCGGACACGGCTTCCTCACCGGGACGATCCGCTCCCCCGAGGACCTCGCCGACGACGACTGGCGCAAGAACAACCCGCGCTTCACCGAGGGCAACCTCGAAAAGAACCTCCGCATCGTCGACGAGGTCAAGGCCGTCGCCTCCGAACTCGACGCAACGCCGGCGCAGATCGCCTTGGCCTGGCTACTCGCCCAAGGCGACGACATCGCCCCGATCCCCGGCACCAAGCGCGTCTCCCGCGTCGAAGAGAACACCGCAGCCGACGGCATCGAGCTGAGCGCCGAGCAGATCGAGCGCCTCGATAACCTCACTCCGGCTACAGGTGAGCGCCACGAGGACGCAAACATGGCCGTCATCGATCGGTGACCAAAACGGAGCTTGATCGCTCAGACGAGAGGATGGCTCGCCTAGGCGAGGGATGAGGGCGCGGGGGTAGGCGCTGCGTCCTTGTCCCGTAGAGACAGCGACAGCGAGACCACAACGTCTGGGCTTCAGGTGGAAGGAGCTGAGAGCTCTACTCCGAGCGCGACGCTACAAAGGTGAAGCGTGAGCCCACTGAAACCGTATGGGAGGGGGAAGCGCAAGAGCCCAGGGCTGGCCTCCAACAGGCGATTGGTGCGTTCGCAGCGCGACGGATTCGCGAAACAGCGCCACCCATGGAGGTCGCCGGCGCAGATCCGGACCCTAGCTTCGGACCGTGTCCAGGCAAGCCGATCGGCAGGTGAGTGCGACGATGGAGGCGGCTGCCGCCGAGGCGCTGCAGACCTTGCTGGGCGCCCTCAGGAGCCGGTTCAGTCACGGTCGCTCGACGCATTTCCAGGTCACGCCAGGCCCCTCGTGGTTAACCACCCGCCTGGTTGAGCTCGTAGACCCGGCCGTCCGGTGCTCGAAAGTGTTGCCAAGCAGATCCTGTGGAACCGCGTTCCAGGTCGCCTAGGAGTTCGATTCCGGCTGCTGCTAGACGGGTGCGCGCGACGTCGATCTTCTGAACCTGGAACCCGACGACGACAGGGTTCATCTCGAACTGGTAGCGCGGCTGGGGTCCAGCTGGGCCGAAGATCTCAAGACGGTCGCCGTTGGGAGCGTCGAAGACAACAAAGTCCTGACGTTTGACTCGCCGATTCAGTCCGAGTACGGCGGCGCAGAAGTTCTCCATCTCCGCGACGCGCTCCGTTGCTACCCCCACCCACGAAACCCCTTCAATCATCGTGTTTCCTCCTTCGCTTCGCGACCGTTTCCCTGACCGCTGCAACAGCTCTGGCGGTCACCGTGGCTCTTGCCGGGTGCGGACTCCACCATGTGGCAAATTCGAGCTTCTTGGACCTCCACGTGAGGAACAACACGCGGAGCACCGTGACACTCGTGATCCCTGGGATCCCTGGATCAGACGTTCTGGCCAAAAGGAGAAGGGATCTTCTACGAGGGTGGCCAGGGTGGCGCAATGTAGCGCTCTCGTCTGGGCCAGTCTCTTCCGGAACGCCCCCTGAGCTCTGAGTCGGGCCGAGGTCGTGGTCGGCTGGGGGTATAGCGTTGTCAGTCGTGGTGACGGCGGAGGAGATCGGACGGGTTGCCGTCTTTGCGGACCTTGAGCGCTCTGAACGCGAACGGCTTTCCCGGCTGGTCGCAGATATCACGCTTACGCCGGGTGAGTTCGTCGTGAACGAGGGCGACGAACGGGCGCTGTTCGGTGTTCTCGAGGGACGAATCGAGGTGCTGAGGCGCTTCGATGGGGTGGAGAGTGTGATCGGTGAGCGTAAGCCGGGTGAGGTGATCGGGGAGATGGCGATGGCGTTCGGGATGCTTCACCCGGCGGGGTTCCGCGCAGTTGAGCCGTCGCGGGTTTTCCGGATCGACCTTCACGACTACGCGGAGCTCACAGCCGCCGTGCCGGAGATCGGGGAGCGGGTGGGGACCCTCGCGAACAACCGGCTGAGGGGGCCGAAAGGTCTGCAAGCCCGTGCGTCTGCGCCGGCCCAGTACAGGGCGATCGTGCTGGGCTATCGTCGCGAACCGTTGTGCGCCGACTTGAGGTGGTTCCTCGACCGCAACCAGATCCGGTTCAGATGGCTCCAGCCGGATGTCCCGGCCGACGCTGCGCAGTGGTCAGGGGCGCTGCCCAGAGAGGGCAGCTACCCCGCGATTCGCGTGAACGGCAAGACCGTTGTGCGGCCGCGGCTTCGACGGGTGGCCGAGCTGCTCGACCTTGCGACTGAGCCGGCGGCAGCGGAGTACGACACGGTGATCGTCGGGGCCGGCCCGGCCGGGCTGGCTGCCGCCGTGTACGGCGCTTCCGAAGGACTTCGCACGATCGTGATCGAGTGTGAGGCGCCGGGTGGCCAGGCAGGTACGTCATCCCGGATCGAGAACTATCTCGGCTTCCCTTCAGGGGTGTCCGGCGAAGCGCTCTCCAGCCGTGCGCTCCAGCAGGCTCGTAGGCTGGGAGCCGAGATCTTGGTCACCCGCTCGGTCGAGCGGATCGACGCCGCGACCTATCAGGTGTACCTCGACGGCGGCGACGTCCTGCAGGCCCGGACGATCATCCTCGCCTGCGGTGTTTCCTGGCGGCACCTCGAGGTCGAGGGCTTCGATCGGCTCGCCGGCAGGGGCATCTCCTACGGCGCTGCCCGCAGCGAGGCAGCGAATACACACGGTCGGGATATTCACATCATCGGTGCTGGCAACTCAGCCGGGCAGGCGGCGATGTTCTTCTCGACGTACGCGCGAAACGTGACCATGCTCTATCGGGGCGGGAGTCTTGGCAAGAGCATGTCGCAGTACCTCGTGGAGCAACTCACCGCGCGGGAGAACATCCACGTGCAGTACTGGAGCGAGGTCGTCGCCGCCGAGGGCGACACCTCGCTTGATGCAATCGATGTCTACGACAGCACGACTGGCGCTACGACTCGCGTTCACTCGGGCGGCGTTTTCATCTTCATTGGCGCGGATGCCGAGACGGAATGGCTCCCACCGGAGATCGCCCTGGACTCAAAGGGCTACGTGCTCACGGGGCCTGACACACGCGACGTCGCCCCGTTGCACCTCGACCGAGATCCCTTCCTCCTCGAGACGAGCGTCCCCGGCATCTTCGCCTGCGGAGACGTCCGATACAGCCCGATCAAGCGAGTGGCGGCCGCTGTCGGCGAAGGAAGCATGGCGATCGCGTTCGTGCATCAGTACCTCCGCGAGAACACTGATGCGGGTGGAGGCGGCAGCTGAGTCACACGCCAGCGCTAGGACGCTCGGCTGAGTGAGCGATGCTTCTATGTCTGTCAAGTTGCGATCGGCGGTGCGTGTTCGAGTAGCCGGTAGAGGCTGCGGGCGAGGTAGCGCTTGAGGCAGCGGTTTGCTTCGCGGCGTGTCTTGCCCTCCTGTATTCGACGTTCGATGTAGGCGA
>JAICME010000150.1 GCA_025929425.1 Thermoleophilia bacterium
GAGCCGCGCGATCTTGCTCGCAAGCCGCGCCGCCTCCTCCTCCCTGTCCCCGCGGGCGATGCCGAGCAGCACGCAGAGGCCGCGGCCGATCTCGCCGCCGGGCGTGACCCGCGCCCGCGAGACGCGCTGCACGACGGCTCGCATGCCGCGAAGCTACTCGGGCTCGCGGATGCGGGCGCGGTACTGCTCGGACTCCGGCCGGAGCGAGCTCGCGAGCTTGTAGTGCCGGTTCGCCTCGGCTTCGCGCCCCTGCTTCTCGAGGCAACGGCCGAGCGCGTAATGCGCGTAGTCGTTCACCGGCGAGAGGTCCAGCAGCGTTCGAAACTCGGCCTCGGCCTCGCTCCAACGCCGGATCCGGAAGTACGCGATCCCGAGCGCCTCGCGGATCGACGCCTTGTCCGGCTCGCGCCGCTTCGCCTTCTCGAGGGCGACCGTCGCCTGCGCCGGCATGCCTGCACGCAGGTGGCGCCGGCCGCGCTGGAAGAGGCTGTACGTCGACTCGCTCATGCCATCCCACGTTCCAGTGAAGCCGATGCGTCAACCGCGACCGCCGGCCGTGCGAGGGAGCGCAGCGAGAAGAGGCCGCGGAGCCGCTCCCCCCGCGTGAGGCTGTGTCGCGCGTCGCCGAGGAGCGCCCGCAGCTCCCGGCGCGCCGTCGCCGCGCCGGCCGCCGCCTCGGGGTCCGGGGCGAAGCGGGCAGCGGTCGCCGCGTCGACGAAGGCCGCAGACCCGACGCCCAGTGTTGCCTGGACGAGCTCTCCGAGCTCCCGCAGCGTCGCGCTCCGCGACACGTCGATCCGCTGGTCGAGGAGAAACGCCTCGAGCTCCTCGCGGCAGGCGGCGGCGACGCGGCGCGGATCGCGGCCGACGCGGCGCCGCAGTCGGATCCCGGCCTTCGTCACCACGATTCCGCCCCCGGCCGCGGCGAAAGCGAGCAGCAGGAGCAGGACGGGCAGCGCGCGGCTGCGACCGCCTCCACCGGTGCTCGCCGGCGCGCGCGAGCCGCCGTGAGCGTGCCGCCCACCGAGGCCGTTCTGGCGTCTCAGCTTGCCGGCGATCGCCGACGCCCCGCGGGAACCTGGGCTGTCGGGGAATGTCGGCGTCGCCGGCTTGCCACCGCCGACGGGCGTGATCGAGCCGGGCAGGGTCGGGACGCGTGCCGAGCCCGGCGCCGGCGGTGTCGGGTCGAACGGGACCCAGCCGTATCCCTTGAACCAGACCTCGACCCACGCGTGCGCATCGGTGTCGGTGACCAGCCAGGCGTGGCGGCTCGCGCTGTACGCCGCGCCGGCGAAGCCGACGGCAACCCGCGAGGGAATCCCGAGGTAGCGGAGCATCAGGGTCATTGCGCCGGCGAAGTACTGGCAGTA
Organism: Thermoleophilia bacterium; assembly: GCA_025929425.1. Taxonomy (GTDB): domain Bacteria; phylum Actinomycetota; class Thermoleophilia; order Gaiellales; family Gaiellaceae; genus Palsa-739. Next base: position 1,371 of record JAICME010000150.1, read on the forward strand.
GCCCGCACGCGTGTGCGTGACGAAGCTGACGAGCGGCGGCGCAATCACGGCCGGATGGTTCGAGTAGCGGAAGCGGCCGGAGGCGACGAACCAGTTCTCGAGCCGTGCGACCGCGTCGTAGGGCGTGCGGGCACGCCCGGCCAGCTGCTCGGCGAGGAGCGCGAGCGGCCGGTACTGGTACAGGTCCGGATTCACCGTGAGCAGGCCGTGAACCGATCCGGCGCGGTCCGGGGTGCCGAACGGGGGCATCGTCACGCCGCGTCCGACAGCGAAGAAGTCGTCCCGCGCCAGCGCCGGCGGATAGTCCGGCGGCGAGCGGCGCAGCTCGACCGCGGTCGCCTGCGGGTCGTAGCTCCAGACCGTGTACCGAAATCCGCGGGGGAGATTTTGGTCGCGCGAGGAGATGCCGCCCGCAGCCACGGTGAGCGGGGCCCCGCCCGCGGCGAAGCGGATGGGGATGCTGCCGCCGACGAGGTGCCTGTCGGCGAGCGCCTCCACCGTCACGAGCTCGCGCGTCTGGTTGCCCGGCCTGCGGGCTGCCGGAGGCTCGAGGAAATCGCTCGCCCGGGGTAGGCCGATCGCCCACCTGTCCCCGACGAAATCGTCGAGAACCGCGGCGCGAAGGTACGTCGGCCGTTGATCCGACTTGACCTCGAGGACGACCGTGGGATGTGCGGGCCAGCTGAGGCCGCGGTACTGCACGTCCCAGACGAAGCCCACCCGGACCGACCCTGTCGCCGCGCCGGCCAGGCTCCAGGACTGCCAGTGCACGAGCCCGTGACGCGCTGCGGTCGCGGACCCCACCGCGACCGCCCCTGCGGCAACGAGCGCCGTCGCAGGCAGCGCGAGCGCGGGGACGCGACGCGAGCCGAGGCCCGCGAGCACGACGAGAGCGGCGGCCAGAATCGCGGCGCCCATCGCGATTCCGTGCGACGGCCCGAGGAGCGTCCCCGGCCAGCCGGCTCCCACGAGGACCGCAGCGGCCGCGGCGATCGGCTTCCGCTCCGCCGCGAGCAGCGCGGCAACGAGCGAGAACCCGAAGAGCGCCGCGAGCACGAGCTCACCCATTGCCGCATGCAGGCGCGGGTCGAACGGGAGATGCGTGCTGTAGAAGTCCGAGAAGCCGTTGCCAAACCGCGTTCCGACGGTCGAGAACCCGTTCGCGGCGTGCCAGGGCAGGAGGTCGACGCCGAAGACGATTCGCGCGGCGAGCAGCGTCGCGACCACGGCAACGAGCAGGCGTAGCCGGCGTCGTTGCGGCACCGGTGCTCCGAGGGCGAGCACGAGGAGGACGATCGGCCGCCAGAGGGGAGCGATCGGCTGCTCGAGCCGCAGCCACGCCCACGCGATGACGAGGAGGGCGGGGACCATGACGCCGGTCGTCCGGAGCGCTCTACGCATGCGCGCGCTGCCCTGCGCCCACTCCCGCGAGCGACGCGGCGAGGTCGTCCCCCTGACGGACGACTGCGATCGGCACGCCGGCGGCCCGCAGCCGAAGCAGGGCAGGTTCCGGACGATGAGCGCGCCCGACGAAGCTTCCGGCCTCGACGTGGACGAGCGCGACCGCTCGGCGGGTGAGGGCGCGCTCGAGCAGACGGTTGACGAGGGCGGGCTCGATGCGTGAGGTGACGACGACCAGCTCGAGAGCGCGTGCCGCGGGGCTGATGCCTGATTCGAGGAGCGCGGCGACGGGGCGGTGGGCGTCGGGCTCTGCCGCCGCGAGGAGCTCCAGAGCACGCTGCCACTCCGGACCGTCCGAGGAGACCGCCTGCAGCTCCCGGCCCGCGGTGTTCAGGGACAGCACGCAGCGCCGGCCGCGCTGCATCTGGGCACGCAGGATGCTCCCGGCAGCGCGCACCGCCGCATCGAACGACGAGTTCGGCGGCGAGCCCACCACAGCGGTGGCGTCGCCGTCGAGAAGCACTGCGACCTCGTCACGAGGCGAGTCTTCGAGCTCCTTCACCATCAGCGCTCCACGCCGGGCGGTCGACGGCCAGTGCACACGCCGCAGCGACTCCCCCTGCTGGTAGTCGCGAACGCTGTGGAGCTCGAAGCCGACTGGCCGCCGCAGCAGGAGCCTGCGTCCGTGCTCCGGCCCCGCTCCACCGTCGAAGAAGAGGCTGTCGAGCTCGGTGAGACGCGGATAGACGATGAGCGCCTGCCGCTCCTCCAGCGCCAGATGCGACTCGGCCAGACCGAACGGGTCCGTGATCGAGAGCCGCGCGGGAGCGAAGCTGTGCCGACCGCGCGGCACGTCGACGAGGCGATACGAACCAGCGTGGCGGCCCCGCCCACGCGAGCGCAGCTCGACATCCTCGGCCGCAAGCTCCCCCACCCGTTCGTGGGCGACGACGCCCGGCAGCGGCACACCGGGCTCGCGCTCGAGCACGAGCTCGACCGTGAGGTCGCCCCGCTCAACCAGCTTCTCCTGCGACCAGCGGCGACTCACGCGCGGCTGCCGCACCGTGATCCGCACCCAGGCGAGAGCCAGCGGCACGACGAGAACCAATCCGGCTGCGACCGGGTACAGCGCGCGCGAGCCGAACACGATGGCCGCGATCCAACAGACGACGCCGAGCCCCAACACCGCCCGACCCCGAGCTGTCATCAGACCGGAACCGGCGTGTGGGCGAGCGCGTCCGCGACGAGCTCTTCGGCCCCGAGCGCGGCCGAGCGAGCCTCGGGCGCGAGGATCAGCCGGTGAGCGAGCACCGGCACGGCGACATCCTTCACGTCGTCCGGCGCCACGAACTCCCGCCCCTCGGCGAGAGCCCGCGCCTTCGCGACTCGGAGCAGCGCAATCCCGGCGCGCGGGCTGGCGCCGAGGTAGACGCGCGAGTCGCCGCGCGTCTGGCGGAGGAGCGCGACGACGTAGCGGCCGAGGCTCTCCTCGACGAACACGCCGCGCGCCGCCTCGACGAGCCCCAGGACGTCGGCCGCGCCGGCGACGGCCGGCAGCGAGTCGAGCGGAGGCTCCCGGGTCTGCTCGTCGAGCATCCGAGCCTCCTCGGCGAGCGGCGGATAGCCCAGCGAGAGCCGCATCGTGAACCGGTCGAGCTGCGCCTCCGGCAGCGGGTACGTCCCCTCGTACTCGATCGGGTTCTGGGTCGCCAGGACCATGAACGGCGGCTGGAGCGGGTACGTGACGCCGTCGACCGAGACCTGCCGCTCCTCCATGCACTCGAGCAGCGCCGCCTGCGTCTTGGGCGACGCGCGGTTGACCTCGTCGACGAGGAGAAGGTTCGCGAAGACAGGGCCGGGCCGGAACTCGAACTCGTTCTGCTGCTGGTTGAAGACGTTGACCCCGGTGACGTCCGACGGCAGCAGGTCCGGCGTGAACTGAAGACGTGAGAAGGCGCAGTCGAGCGAGCGGGCGAGCGCCTTGGCGAGCATCGTCTTGCCGACGCCGGGAAAGTCCTCGATGATCGCGTGACCCTCCGCGACGAGGCAGAGGACGATCAGCCGCAATGTCTCGTCCGGCGCGTGGATCACACGGCCGAGGTTCTCGACGATCGTCGCGATCTGTCCGCTCGCAGCCGGTTCGACCGCGCGCTCAGCCATCCGCGAGCAGCGCCTCCACTTCGTCGAGGATCGCCGCGGCGATCTCGTCCTTGGGCGCCTTCGGCACGGTCCGCTCGCCGTTGGCCGTGAGGAGCGTCACCTCGTTCTCGTACGCGTCGAACGCGATGTCGGTTCGCGCGACGTCGTTGAGGACGAAGAGGTCTGCGCCCTTCCGGGCGAGCTTCTCGCGCGCGCGCTCGAGGCCGTCTTCTCCTGTCTCGGCGGCGAAGCCGACGAGGAGCTGGTCGCCGCGATGGCGTTCGCCGAGCGTCGCGAGCACGTCGTTCGTCGGCTCCAGCTCGAGTGTCCACGTCGCGGTGTCTTTCGGCCGTTTCGCCGCGAGTGCCTCTGCCGGCCGGTAGTCGGCGACCGCTGCGGCCATGACCACGACGTCGGCCTCGACGGCGCGGGCGAGCGCCTCTCGCTCGAGATCGGCTGCGGTGGGCGTCTCGACGAGCTCGACCCCGGGCGGCGCGGGCACGACGAGGTTCGCCCCGAGAAGCGTCACCTCGGCGCCGCGCCGGCGAGCTTCCGCGGCGAGCGCCACGCCCATCCGGCCCGAGGAGCGGTTGCCCACGAAGCGCACGGCGTCGAGCGGCTCGCGGGTGCCGCCGGCCGAGACGAGGACGCGCTTCCCCCGCAGCGGGCCGGTGCCGAAAAGGATGTCCTGAACGGCGCGGAAGATCTCCTCCGGCTCGGCCATCCTTCCCACGCCGAGCTCGCCCTCGGCGGTCTCGCCCTCGTCCGGCCCGACGACGACGCCGCCTCGCACCCGCAACGTCTCCGCGTTCGCCCGCGTCGCAGCGTGTGCCCACATCCGTGGGTTCATCGCCGGTGCGACGAGGACCGGCCCGCGATGCGCGAGCGCCGCCTCGGTGAGGACGTTGTCGGCGATCCCGTGCGCGAGCTTCGCGAGCGTGTTCGCCGTGCACGGCGCGACGACGAGCAGGTCGGC
>JAICME010000019.1 GCA_025929425.1 Thermoleophilia bacterium
AAGCTCGTCCAGAAGGCCGCCGAGCGCGGGATCGCGGGCCTCTAGCGCGTTTTACCGGGGCCCCCGCGAGAATCGAGCTCGCGGCCGATGGACACGATCGCATGGTCTGCGCTGAGGCCCCCATCCGGGAGTACCGGCGCGATGTCCCAATCGATTTGGACCCCCTCGGCGAGGCCCCGCATGAAGGCGGCAAAGCCGCCGTCGGGTGCGTGGACGACGAGCCAGCGTGCCGGCCCATCACCGCCGGTGCCGTACGAGTGGGCGACACCGGGCGACACGGCCACGAAACCGCCCGCGCCGAGCGTGACCGCCTCGTCTTCGGCACCGACCTGGAAGGTGAGCTCACCTTCCAGTACGTAGAAGGCCTCGGTGTGCCGGTGGACGTGTGGGCTCGTCACGCGTTCACCACCCGGCCGGGTGCCAAGGGTGACGCTGAGGCCATCGCGCTCTACGAGGATGCTGCCCCTGCGGGTGTCGCCGTCAGCTGACAGGGGTGAGCCCGTGGCGGCGCATCACATCGCCGATCGCTGCCACGTCGGGTGGGCCGGCGGTGGCGGAGTCGAGAATCGCGGCGACCTCCCGAAAGTAGTCGGGCCCGAGGATCCCCGGGGTGACGATCGCGAGCGCCTTGGCGTCGAGGTCGCCGGTGTTGGCGAAGTGGTGGACAGCTCCGCGAGGGATGCAGACGACCTCGCCGGCTCCGACTTCGCGCGACTCGCCTTCGATCGTCCACACGAGCGTGCCGTCGAGGCCGTAGATCGTCTCCTCGTAGCCGTCGTGGCTGTGTGGCGCGGCGATCCTCGACCCGGCGGGAACGTCGAACTCGAACATCGCAACCGATCCCTCCGACTGCTCGCCCTCGAGCAGAAAGCGGATGGTCATCTCTCCGACCTTGATCTCCTCGCGCGTGCTCATGGTGATCACCTTGCACCTCCTCGATGCAGTTGGTAAAGTGACTTGACCATACATGGGCGACGGGGATAAGTCAAGCCGCTTTACGACAGCGTCGGCGAACGGTTCCGAGCCGTTGGGGCCGCCACTGATCGGGGCACTGCTCCGCTTGCCGTGGGAAGCCGTGCAGGAGCGCATGCTCGAACGGCTGCACTCCCAGGGATTCGCCGACTTCGACGCGTCCTACCTGATCGTCGTCCAGTACCCCGGTCCACAGGGCCGGCGACCCGCAGATCTCGCCGAGCGGCTACGCATCAGCAAGCAGGCACTCAACCACCTGCTCGGACAGCTGGAGCGGCGCGGCTACCTCACGCGCGAGCCCGACCCCGAGGATGGGCGTTCCAAGCGCATCCGCCTCACCGCGCGCGGAACCAGGGCCGGCCTCGTCATCCGCGAGGCAGTCACCGAAATGGAAGATGCGTGGGCGCAACAGCTCGGCCCCAAGCGCTTCGCCCAGCTCCGCACCCTCCTCCAGGAGCTCAACAAGGGCGAGTAGCTCCACACCGCGTTCTGTTCGATCGATTAGAGTGCCCGTCCGCTGATTCAGTCCGGACGCCAAGCCGAGCGCGGCGCGCCGACCTCGGCGACCAGCTTTGCCAGCCACGCGCGGTCGATCGCGCTGCGCTGGATCTTTCCCGTCGCCCCGTGCGGCAACTCGTCCACCTCGACCACGATCCGAGGGTATTTGTAGGCGGCCACGCGCTCGCGTGCGTGCGTCTTCACCGCGTCTGCGTCTGCGCCGTCGTCGAGGACGACGAGCGCGACGACCTCCTCGCCCAGCGTCGCATGCGGGACGCCGAGAACGACCGCCTCGCGGACCGCCGGATGGAGATGGAGCGCCTCCTCGACCTCGCGCGGGTAGACCGTGTAACCACCGCGGAGGATCACATCCTTCTTCCGGTCGAGCAGGAAGAGGTAGCCGTCCTCGTCGAGGCGGCCCACGTCGCCGGTGGCGATCCACCGCCCCTCGAGGCCGACGAGCACCTCGCCGTCCTCGGCGATCCGCAGCTCCTGGCCGGCGGCGGCGGTGCCGACGGAGCCGGGCTTCCGCGCCGCCCCCGCGTGCTGGAGCGCGACCACGCCGCCGACCTCTGTCATGCCGTAGCCCTCGAGCACCGGCCCGCCGAATGTCTCCTCGAACGCGTGCATCGTCTGGAGCGGAAGCGGCGCGCCGCCGCAGTGGGTGAGCCGCAGCTTCGGTCGGCGACCGGTCTCCAGGGCGGCGGCGACGAGTGCGGCGAGCATCGCCGGCACTCCCATGAAGACGGTCACACCCTCCCGCTCGATCGTGTCGAGCGCGTCGCGCGCGTCGAAGCGCCGGACGAGCACGAGCGTCGCGCCGAGGACGATTGCCATGTTCATGCACCCGGTCATACCGAACACGTGGGAGAGTGGCGCCGAGCCCCAGAGGACGTCGTCCTTGGTCACTCCGAGCCCGCCGGCGAGGTACTCCGCGTTCCTCCGCAGGAGCCGGTGAGAGAGCTCGATCCGCTTCGGCTCGCCGGTCGTCCCCGACGTGAAGAGCGCGACCGCCGTATCCGGAGCGGGATCGAACGGCCGGCTGCGCTGCTCGACCTCGACCGGGCTGAGGAGCGGGTTGAGCGGGACGACGACGGCGCCGCGGCGAAGCGCTCCGTGATAGCGGGCGATCGACTCGGGCACGTTCGGCATCGCCAGCGGCACGATCCGACCGGGCGGCTCGCCGGACTCGGCCATCGCATCCAGCTCCGCATAGGTCACGCGCGAGCTCTCGAACGCCAGCGCGACGCGGTGCGGAACGCGCGCCGCGGTCTCGCCGAGAAGCGTCGCGAGAGTCACTCTTCGCGGCGGTACGCCTGCAGACCCGGCCGGATCGACTTCTCGTCGAGGAACTGGCTCAGGCCCTGCTCGCGGCCTCGCTCCTGGTCGAGGAACTGCGACTGCTCGAGCTTTGCGTACAGGTAGTCCTCGGCCGTGTCCCAGCTCATGGTCTGCGCGTGCTTGTAGCCCAGCTTCGCCGCGCGCAGGACGACCGGGTTCTTCTCCAGCAGCTCGCGCGCGAGCGCCTCGACCTCGTCGCGGAGCTGTTCTCGCGGGACGCTCCAATTGACGAGGCCGATCTCGGCCGCCTTCCGACCGTCGAACGTCCGACCGGTCAAGACGTAGAGCAGACCGGCCCGGAGGCCGACCGTCTCGGCGAGCGCGCGGCTGACCAGGCTGCCCGGCGGGATGCCCCAGTTGATCTCCGAGAGCCCGAACGTCGCCTCGTCAGCCGCGACGGCCAGGTCGCAGGCGCAGAGGGGGGTGAAGGCGCCGCCGAAGCACCAGCCGTTCACCATCGCGATCGTCGGCTTCGCAAAGGTGCGCAGGAGCCGCCACTGCCAGTAGTTGGCATCGCGGCGGACGCGCCGCTGGACGTGCTCCGGCTGCTCGTCGACCTCGCGGAAGTATTCCTTCAGGTCCATGCCGGCCGAGAACGCCTCGCCCGCCCCGGTGAGCACGACCACCCCGCAGCTGTCGTCCTCGTCCAGCGCGAAGAGCACGTCGATCATCTCCCGGTTCAGCGTCGGGTTCATCGCGTTGCGCTTCTCCGGGCGGTTCAGCTCCACCCACGCGATCCCCGCGTCCACCTCGACGCGCACGGTCTCCCAAGTGCTCACAGCGCCTCCTCGAATATCAGGCTGCCTGATATTACTGGGAGTCGTCGGTGCCGCGCAAGGTCTCGACCAGGAGCTTGTGGAGCCTCGTGCCGTCGGCCCCGGGGAAGAGATCGCGCTCGGCCGCGTCGACGCTGTCATCGGCCCTCGCGAGCAACCGCTTCCCGGACACGGTCAGCTCCGCCGGCCGGATGCGGCCCCGTGTCCGGTCGGGATGCCGCAGCACGAGGCCTCGTTGCTCGAGCCGTGCCAGCACCTCGTTCATCGCCTGCGGCGTGATCAGGGAGCGCCGCGCAAGCTGGGCGTTCGAGAGCCCCGACCGGGCGCGAAGGACGGAAAGGGTCGTGTACTCCTGCAGCGACAGCCCGTGCGGCCCCAGCGCGCCGGCGAGCCGCCGCCGGACGACGCGGTCGAGCCGGCCGACGAGGTAGCTGACGCGCGGCTCCAACGGCTGACCCCTGGGGCCGAGACTCAGCCCCAGATCTCGGCGGCGGTCTCGACGATCAGACGCAGCTTCGCCTCCTCCTGGTCGAGCGTGAGCGCGTTGCCCTCGACCGTGGAGGAGAAGCCGCACTGCGGCGAGAGGCAGAGCTGCTCGACGTCGGCGAACCTGCTCGCCTCCTCGACGCGCCGCTTCAGCTCGTCCTTCCGCTCGAGCTCGCCGCGCTTCGTCGTCACGAGGCCGAGGACGACCACCTTGCCCTGCGGCAGGAAGCGCAGCGGCTCGAACCCACCCGAGCGCTCGTCGTCCCACTCCATGAAGAAGCCGTCTACCTCGAGCTCGTTGAAGAGCGCCTCGGCGACGAAGTCGTAGCTGCCCTCGGCGGCCCAGGAGGAGCGGAAGTTGCCACGGCACATGTGCGTCGTCACCGCCATCCCTTCCGGCCGGCCGGCGAGGGCCTCGTTGATGTGGCGAATGTACTCGACGTGCTGGCGGTCCGGGTCGCCGCCGATCGAGGCCACGTACTCGCGCTGATGAGGATCGTTCAGATAGGCGAGGCTCGTGTCGTCGAACTGGACGTACCTGCAGCCCAGCTCGCCGAGCCGGCGCACCTGTTCGCGGTAGGCGGCGGTCAGGTCGGCCCAGAACGAGTCGAGGTCGGGATACACCGATTCGTCGATCGCGGCGCGGCCGCCGCGGTAGTGGACCATGCTCGGGGACGGGATCGTCAGCTTCGGGACGTTCGTCGTGGCCGCCTCCTTCAGGAAGGCGAAGTCGTCCCCGAAGATCGTCCGCGAGACGCCGAGCTTCCCGTCCACGTGCAGCGCCGCCGGCGTGAACTCGATCTGGCCGTCCGGATTGAAGAACTGGACCGAGATGTGCCCGGCCTCCTTCGTGATCCCGTCGAGCTGGTAGATGAAGTCCATGTGCCAGGAAGCGCGGCGGAACTCGCCGTCGGTGGCCGAGCGGAGGCCGACCTCCTCCTGCATGCGCACGATCTCGCGGATCGCGTCGTCCTCGATGCCGCGCAGCTCGGCGGCGTCGATGCGGCCGGCGGCGAAGTCGTCGCGCGCCTTCAGGAGCTCCGGCGGACGGAGCAGGCTGCCGACGTGGTCGGCGCGGAAGGGCGGGGTGTCGCGGAGGGCCACGGCGCGCTTATACCACGTGGCGGGAAGGCGTTCGAGGTTCTCGAACGTGCGATGATCCCCGCGGTGAGCGATCCGGCCGACCTCGGCGTCCTCGAAGCTGCGGGGCTGTTGTCGTCGAGGCAGCTCTCGTCGCGCGAGCTCGTGGACGCGTGCCTGGCGCGGATCGCCGACGGCGACGGGCGCCACAGCTTCGACGGCGACCCCGGCTCGGTGAACGCGTGGGTCCGGGTCTACGAGGAGCAGGCGCGGGAGGCGGCGGCACGCGCGGACGAGCGGCTGGCCGCGGGCGACGCGCCGCTGCTCTGCGGGATTCCGATCGGCCTCAAGGACCTCTACGCGGTCGAGGGCCTGCCGCTCACCGCGTCGAGCCGTGCGCTCGACGAGGAGCCGCTCCGCAACTGCGAAGCGTGGGCGCGGCTGGGGGCGGAGGGCACGGTGCTGCTCGGGCATCTCCACACGCACGAGTTCGCCGCCGGCGGGACGACCGACCAAGTCGGCAATCCGTGGGACCTCTCGCGCTCGGCCGGCGGCTCGAGCGGCGGCTCGGCCGCGGCGCTCGCGTCGCGCACGACGCCTGCCGCGACCGGCACCGACACCGCGGGCTCGCTGCGGATCCCCTCGGCGTTGTGCGGGACGGCGACGGTGAAGCCGACGCTCGGCGTCGTACCGCTGCGCGGGATCGTCCCACTCGGCCCGACGCTCGACCACGCAGGCCCGATGGCCCGGAGCGTCGCCGACTGCGAGCCGCTGCTCGCCGCGATGGCGAGCGTGCGGCCGCCCGACGAGCGTCGCCCGCTCAGGCGCGTCGCCCTCTCGCCGCGGATCGCCGGGCTCGATCCGGACGTGGCGGAGAACTTCGAGCGCGCGTGCGCGCTGCTGCCGGTCGTCTCGGTCCCGCCCCCACCGCTCCGGCTCGACCTCGGACTGGATCTCCTCGACCTCCTCTGCGCCGGGATGCTCGTCTACCACCGCGGCCTGGCCGACCGGCGCGAGCTGTACCGACCCTCGACCCGCGGCTTCCTCCGCCGCGGTGAGGAGCGGGCGATGAGCGCGGAGCAGTACGTCGCCCTCCAGGAGGGGCGCGCCGACCTGCGCGCCGAGTGGCTCGACTGGCTCGGCGAGCACGAGATCGACGCGGTCGTCGAGCCGACCGTGCCGATCGTCGCGCGGGAGCGGGGGCACGGCTACGACGCGCCGTTCACGGACGTCGCCGAGATCTCGCTCACGCACTACTGGGACTGGACGGGCTTCCCGGTCGTCTCGCTCCCCTCGGGCCTCGGCTCTCGCAGCGGCCTGCCCACGAGCGTGTCGCTGATCGGGCCGCCAGGCGCGGAGTGGGATCTGCTCGCCGCCGGCACGGCGCTGGAGCAGGAGCTCGGACCGGTGACGCCGTGAACGTCGACGAGCTCGTCGCGATCGACGTCCACGTGCACACGGAGCTCACACGCTCCGGGCGCGACCCGATGCCGCCGGAGCTGCGCGCCGCCGCCGCCCACTACTTCCGCAGCGACCAGCCGCTCCCGACCGTCGACGACGTCGCCGCCCACTACCGCGAGCGGCGCATGGCCGCCGTGCTCTTCACCGTCGACTGGGAGTCGCGCAGCGGCATCCCGCCGGTCCCGAACGAGGAGATCCTCGACGCCGCGCGCCAGAACCCGGACGTGATCGTCCCGTTCGCGAGCGTCGACCCGGCGCGGCCGGACGCGCGCGAGCGTGTGCAGGCGATGCTCGAGGGCGGCGCCGCCGGCTTCAAGTTCCACCCGAACCTGCAGGCGTTCTTCCCGAACGACGAGGCCGTCTACCCGCTCTACGAGGCGATCGCCGAGGCCGGGCGCCCGGCGCTCTTCCACACCGGCCACAGCGGGATCGGCACCGGTCTGCCGGGAGGCGGCGGGCTGCGGCTCAAGTACTCGAACCCGATGTGCCTCGACGACGTCGCCGCCGACTTCCCCGCGCTGAAGATCGTGCTCGCTCACCCCTCGTTCCCGTGGCAGGACGAGGCGATCTCGATCTGCCTGCACAAGGCGAACGTCTGGATCGACCTCTCCGGCTGGTCGCCGCGCTACTTCCCGCCGCAGCTCGTCCAGTACGCGAACGGGCAGCTGCGGGAGAAGGTGCTGTTCGGCTCCGACTTCCCGCTGATCACGCCCGACCGCTGGCTCGCCGACTTCGCGCAGGCGCCGTTCAAGGACGATGTGCGGCCGCTCGTCCTGAAGGAGAACGCACGCAGGCTGCTCGGCCTCTAGGAGGGCCGGTAGCCGAGGTGCGCCGAGATGTCCGCGGCCGCCCGGCGGACGGTCTCGCTCAGTCTGGCGGTGAGATCCTCCATCGAGACCATCGAACTGTGCACGGCGAGGTTGATAGCCGCGACCGCCTGGCCCTCGTGGTCGAGGACCGGGGCGGCGAGCGAGCGCAGCCCGTAGGCGAGCTCCTCGTTGTTGATAGCGAAGCCGGCCGCGCGGACGCGTTCCAGTTCGGCCACGAGCGCGGCCTGCGAGGTGACCGTGTTCGGTCCGCGGCGCGTGAACTCGACGCCGGCGAGCACGGTCGCCTGCTCCTCCGGCGGCAGCCAGGCGAGCAGCACCTTGCCGAGCGACGTGCAGTACGCCGGCAGCCGTGCGCCGACGTGGAGGTTGAGGTCGATCTCGCGCTGCCCGGCCTGGGTACTGCGGCAGCGCTCGACGTAGACGATGTCGAGCCCGTCGAGGATCGCCATGTTCACCGTGTAGCCCGTCTCGTCGCTCAGCCGGCGCAGGTGCGGCGCGGCGACCTCCCGCAGCTCCATCGAGTTGATCGCCGAGAAGCCGAGGTCGAGCACGCGCGGGCCGAGGCGGTACTTCTTCGTCGTGACGTCCTGCTGCAGGTAGCCGAGCGTCGCGAGCGTGGCCACGTAGCGGTGGGTCGTGCTGCGGCCGAGGCCGATCTCGCGGCCGATCTCGCTGACTCCGAGCAGCGGCCGTCCCGAGCGGAAGGCCGAGAGGATCGCAAGCCCGCGTCCGAGCGACTGCGAGTACGCGGAGCCGCTCATGGCGGAACGCTCGGCATGTTCGAGATAGTAGAACAGCATCTTGACAACCGGACAAGGGCAGCCGTAGCGTGCGTCTCATCGGCACCTCGTTAGCGGCAGGCAGCGAGACGCAGCTCGAGCAGCTCCGCCGCCAGGTCGCGTACCTGGAGGAGCGGTCCCCCTTCTATCGGGAGAAGCTCGCAGCGGCGGGCGTCGGCTCGGCCGCGCTCGAGTCGCTCGGCGCGCTTGCGCGCTTCCCGCTGACGACGAAGCAGGAGGTCCGGGACTCGCAGGCCGCCGCGCCCCCGCTCGGTCGGCACGCCTGCGTCGGACTCGACGAGGTCGTGCGCCTGCACGCCTCGACGGGCACGACCGGCAGCCCGAGCTGGGTCGGCCTGACCGCGCGCGACGTCGAGACGTGGACCCGGCTCACCGCCGAGTCGTTCCGCACGCAGGGAATCCGCCCTGACGACGTCGTCGTCCACGCCGCCGGGTTGACGCTGTTCGTCGGCGGCCTGCCAGTGCAGGACGCGATCGAGCGCATCGGCGCGACCTTCGTCCCGATCGGGACAGGCGCCTCCGAGAAGGTGCTCGGCGCGATGCGCACGCTCGGCCGCACCGTCCTCCACTCGACCCCCTCCTACGCCCTCTACCTCGCCGAATGGCTGCGTGAGCGCGACGTCGAGCCGCGCTCGCTCGGCGTCCGCAAGCTCACGTGCGGCGGCGAGCCCGGCGCCGGGCAGCCGGCCGTCCGGGCCCAGATCGAAGAGGCGTGGGGCGCCCCGGTCACCGAGGGCCTCGGCAACGCCGACATGGCGCCCGTGATCTGGGGCGAGTGCGAGCACCAGGTCGGGATGCACCTGACCGGGGGCGAGTGGGTGTACGCCGAGCTGATCGACGCGGAGCGCGAGGAGCACGTGCCGTGGGAGACCGGCGTCGAGGCCGAGCTCGTCTACACCGCGCTCGAGCGCGAGTGCTGCGGTCTGCTCCGCTTCCGCACCCGCGACCGGCTGCGCGTGATCGCAATGGACTGCGCCTGCGGCCGGCCGGGCCCGCTCGTGCGCTGCGTCGGACGCACCGACGACATGCTGATCGTGCTCGGCGTCAACGTCTTTCCCGCCGCGATCCGCGACCTCGTCGCCGAGCTGCGGCCGCGGACGACCGGTGCGATGCAGGTCGTCCTGCCGCAGCCCGGCCCGCGCGTCGAGCCGCCGCTCCGCGTCGAGGTCGAGGTGGCCGACGGAAGCGTCGCGGACGAGCTCGCGGAGCGGATCCGCGGCCGCCTGACGATCCCGGTGCACGTCGAGCCGGTGCCGCCGGGGAGCATCGCCCGCTCCGAGATGAAGACTGCACTCACACGAATCGAGGAGACGCCATGAGCGACGGATTCCTGAGCCCCTTCGACGTCGAGACGCCGTCGGGCGCCGAGGGCTGGGAGGAGATGTACCCGTACTACCTCCTCTTCGACCCGGCCCGACGCGAGAGCGAGGAGAACCGCTTCTGGTTCTACAACGGGATGCACTTCCCCGAGCCGATGCCCGCCTTCGACATGATCACCGCGGAGTCGTGCTACCTCTCGATCGGGCTCTACCAGGGGCGTGTCTTCTCGATCCCCAACGTGCTCGGGATCGAGCACCGGGTCGTCAACGGCTACGTCTACATCACCTCGAACGAGGTCTCCGACCCGGCCGAGATCGAGAAGCGGCTGCAGACGTTCCTGCCCCGCATCGGCTTCTACTACGAGAACTGGGACTCGCTCGTCGCGCGCTGGCAGGCCGAGGTCGACCGCCGGATCGAGGACCTCGCCGCGCTCGCTGTTCCGCGCCTGCCGGCGATCGAGGACGAGCAGGAGCTGATCCACGACCACAAGCTCGGCTCGAACTACCGGCTGATGGCGGCCTACGACAGCGCCCTCCACCTCTACAACGAGCTCAACCAGCTCCACTTCGAGCTGCTGCTGCTCGCGTACGGCGCCTACCTGACGTTCTTCCAGTTCTGCCAGGCCGCCTTCCCGGACATCGGCCTGCAGACGCTAGGACAGATGATCGCCGGCTACGACACGACGATGATGCAGCCCGACGACGAGCTGAAGGCGCTCGCGGCGAAGGCGATCGAGCTCGGCGTCGACGGCGAGTTCGCCGAGGGGCTCGGCCACTGGGACGTGCTGGACGCGCTCGGCGGGAGCGATGCCGGCCGCGCCTGGATCGAGGAGCTCGAAGCGCGCAAGCACCCCTGGTTCTTCATGTCGACCGGGGACGGCTTCTACCACCATCACCGCGCCTGGGCGGACGACCTGCGGCTGCCGTTCGCGGCGATCACCGGGTACGTCGCGCAGCTCCGCGACGGCGCCGAGCTGGCCCGGCCGAAAGCGCAGCTGCTCGCCGAGCGCGAGCGGATCGCGGCCGAGTACCGGGAGCTCCTGCCCGGCGAGGACGAGCGGAAGCAGTTCGACGAGCTGCTCGGCCTCTGCCTCCACGTCTTCCCGCACGCGGAGAGCCACAAGTTCTTCATCGAGCACTGGGGCACCTCGCTCTTCTTCAACAAGATCCGCGAGGTCGGCGCCGTGCTCGCCGAGAACGGGTTCTTCGCCGACGCCGAGGACGTCTTCTACCTCGACATCCACGAGGTGCACGAAGCGCTCTCCGACCTCGGCCTCGCCTGGGCCGGCGGGGCGCCCGCCCGCGGCACCGTCTACTGGCCACCGCGGGTCGCCCGGCGCAAGGAGATCCTCGCCGCGCTCGCCGACTGGACGCCTCCGCCGGCACTCGGCGTCGTGCCGGACGTGATCAACGACCCGACCGTGCAGCTCCTCTGGGGCGTGACCGCCGAGCGGCTGCGGGCGTGGGCCGGCGGCGAGGACGGCGGTGGCGCGATCGACGGCTACGCCGCGTCGCGGGGCGTCGTCGAGGGGATCGCGCGCGTCGTCCGCGACGTGAACGAGATCGGGACGGTGCAGCTGAGCGAGGTGCTCGTCTGCCCGGTGACCGCCCCGAGCTGGGCGCCGGTCTTCCCGAAGATCTCCGCCGCGGTCTCGGACATCGGGGGGATGATGTCCCACGCCGCGATCATCGCCCGCGAGTACGGGATGCCCGCCGTCGTCGGCACCGGCCACGCGACGAAGCGGATCAAGACCGGCGACCGCGTCCGCGTCGACGGCGACAACGGCACCGTGACGATTCTCGACTGACCGTGTACGTCGTCCCGTTTCGCGCGCTCGGCCTGGAGGACGTGCCGCTCGTCGGCGGCAAGAGCGCACACCTCGGCGACCTGGCGCAGGCCGGTTTCCCGGTGCCGCCCGGGTTCGCGGTCACGACGCGCGCTTTCGACGCCGTCGTCGCCGGGCGGGTGGAGGAGCTCCTGGCCGGGCTCGATCCCGAGGACGTGGTCGCTCTCGAGGAGACGGCCGCGCACGTGCGCGGGCTCGTCGAGTCGCTGCCGGTGCCGGACGAGCTCGCCGACGCGATCCGCGACGGCTACCGGCACCTCACCGAGGAGCTCGGCCTGGAGCGACCGGCGGTGGCGGTGCGCTCGAGCGCGGTCGCCGAGGACGCGGCCGACGCGAGCTTCGCCGGCATGCAGAGCACCTACCTCTGGCTGTGCGGGCCCGACGAGGCGCTCGCGGGTGTCCGCCGCTGCTGGGCGAGCTACTTCAACGCCGAGGCGCTCGCGTACCGGGCGCGGCACTGCGGCGCGGCCGGCATGAGCGTCGCCGTCCAGGCCATGGTCGACGCGCGGGTCGCCGGCGTCATGTTCACGCTCAACCCGGTCTCCGGAGACCCCTCCTCGATCGCCATCGACGCGTGCTACGGGCTCGGCGTCACCGTCGTCGGCGGCGAGGTGACGCCCGACTCCTTCCTCTGGTCGAAGGTGACGCGGGAGCTCGTCCGCTCGCAGATCGGGGCGAAGGAGGTCGAGTGCGTCGCCGACCCGGACGGCGGCGGCGTCCGCACGCGGCCCGTTCCGGAGGAGCTGCGCGCGCGCCTGTGCCTCGAGCCGGCCGAGGTGGAGAGCCTCGCCGAGCTGGGCCGCGCGGTCGAGCGGCACTACGGCCGTCCCCAGGACATCGAGTGGGCGATCGACCGCAGCCGCGACGAGCTCTTCCTCCTGCAGACGCGGCCCGAGACCGTCTGGACGCCGAAACGGGCGGCCGCGGAGGCGGGCAGCACCGCCCACCGGGTCGCGGCGCTCTACCTCAAGGGCGGCTGGATCAGGACGTGAGCGACCTCACGCCCGAGGACGTCCGCGAGATCCTCCGCCTCGTCGAGGAGTCCGACGTCGAGGAGTTCGAGCTCGAGACGCCCCGCTTCTCGATCCGCGTCCGCAGCGGCGAGGGGCGCGTGGCCGCCGCCGCGCCGGCGGCTGGGCTGGTCGCAGTGACCGCCCCGATGGTCGGCACCTTCTACCGCTCGCCCTCGCCGAGCGCGCCGCCGTTCGTCGAGGTCGGCAGCGAGGTGGACGAGGAGACGCAGGTCTGCATCCTCGAGGTGATGAAGCTGATGAGCTCGGTCGCCGCAGGTGTCCGCGGCGTCGTCGCCGAGGTCTGCGTCGAGGACGCCGCGCCCGTCCAGTTCGGCGACGTCCTCTTCCGCGTGCGGCCGGCATGACACGGCTCGGCCTCGTCGACACGACTGTCCGCGACGGCCACCAGAGTCTCTGGAGCGCGAACGTGCTGACGACGCCGATGCTCGCCGAGATCGCTCCCGTCACCGCGCGGGTCGGCTACCGCGCCCTCGACTTCACGAGCTCGACGCACATGGCGATGAGCGTCCGCTGGCATCGCGAGGACCCGTGGGAGCGGATCCGGGTGGTGCGCGACCTGATGCCGGAGACGCGACTCGGGTTCATCACGCCGGGGATGCGCTTCATGTCCTGGGAGCGCGCGCCGCTCGACGTGATGCGGCTTGCGCTTCGCTGTGTGATCCGGAACGGAATCGATCGCGTCTGGGTGGCCGAATCGATGAACGACATGGACACGGCGCTCGCGATCGCGCGGATCGCGAAGGAGGAGGGCGCGGCCGAGGTGCTCGTCGGCCTCGTCTTCAGCCTCAGCCCCGTCCACACCGACGCCTACTACGCGTCGCGCGCCGCAGCCGTGGCCGCAGCAGCGGACGTCGACGTGCTGAACCTCAAGGACCCGGGTGGCCTGCTGACGCCCGAGCGCGCCCGCACGCTCGTGCCGGCGCTGCGGGGGGCCGCGCCGGGGCTGCCGCTCGAGGTGCACACGCACTGCACCGCGACGGCCGCCGTCCAGACGTACCTCGAGTCGGCCCGGCTCGGCGCCTCGTTCGTCTGCACCGCGGTGCGCCCGCTCGCGAACGGGACCTCGCAGCCGTCGGCCGAGGCGATGCTCGCGAACCTCCGCGGCGAGGGGTTCGAGGTCGACCTGGACGAGGAGGCACTCGCCGAGCAGTCGCGCTACTTCGAGGAGCTGGCGGCGCGGCTGGGCCGGCCGGTGGGTCGGCCGCTCGAGTACGACGCCTCCGTCTACCGGCACCAGCTCCCGGGCGGGATGACCTCGACGTTGCGCCGTCAGCTCGACGAGATCGGCATGTCCGACCGCTGGGACGACGTGCTCGCCGAGCTCCCGCGCGTCCGCGAGGAGCTCGGCTGGCCGATCATGGTCACGCCGCTGTCGCAGTTCGTGGGCGTCCAGGCGGTCCTCAACGTGACCACCGGCGAGCGCTGGTCGCAGATCCCGGACGAGGTCGTCAAGTACGTTCTCGGCCACTACGGCCCGCCGCCGGGCGAGCTCGACCCGGACGTCGCCGCGAAGGCGCTCGCCTCGCCCCACGCGGAGCGGTTCCGCGAGGCGGAACACCGGCTCGATCTCGGCGAGGCGCGGGCCCGGTACGGCGAGACGATCCCGGACGAGCTGCTGCTGCTGCGGATGATGCTGCCCGCCGAGCAGGTGGACGCGATGCTCGCCGCCCCCGGGGCGCCGGGGCCCGCTCCGCCGCCCGCGTCCGTCCGGCATCCGCTCGTCGAGCTCGTCGACGGCCTGCTGCGTCGCGGGCTCGCCGACGTCGAGGTCGAGGCTCCCGGCCTACGGCTGCGCGCGCGGAGGCGAGCCGCGTGAGGGTCGGGCCGGAGATCGAGGCCGTCGTCTTCGACATCGACGGAACGCTGCTGCACGCACACGACCCCGGCGGCGTCACCTGCGCGACCCCGATCCCCGGGGCGGCCGAGGCGGTCGCGCGGGCGCGGGCGAGCGGCCGCCGGGTGCTGCTCTTCACGAACGGCTCCGGGCGCCCGCCCGCCGAGTACGCGGCCGATCTCCGCAGCCTCGGCTTCGACGTCGCCGACGACGAGTTCATGAACCCGGCGATCGTCGCCGCGCGCTACATCGCACGCCGCTACCCGGGCCGCTCGGTGCTCGTCCTCGGCGGGCCCGGAGTGGTCGCCCCGCTGCAGGAGCTCGGCATCGAGACGATCCCGGCCGGCCGTCCCACTCCCGCCGGCGTCGTCCTCGTCGGCTGGGACGACGAGATCAGCTACGCCGCGCTGCGGGCCGCCTGCGACTCCGTCTGGGCGGGAGCGCCGCTGCTCGCGACCTCGGTCGCGCCGGTCTTCTCGGTGAACGGCGGCCGCGCGCCCGGCTGGTCGGGGGCGATCGTCGCGGGCATCCGCCAGGTGACCGGCGCGCGGGCGGTCACGCTGGGCAAGCCTGCGCCGGTCGCGCTGCGCGAGTCCTGCCGCGCGCTCGGGGTGACGCCGGCGCGGACGCTCATCGCGGGGGACGACCTCGATCTGGAGATCGAGATGGCGCGTCGCGCGGGCGCGCCGACCGCGCTCGTCCTGACCGGCATCTCCTCACGCGCGGACGTGCGCGCCCGCCCCGCGACCCGCCGTCCGGACGCCGTGGTGGCGGACGTGTCGCGGCTCGTGTTCGAATAGCCGGGACGGCGTCTTGACAGACGAACCCGCACGTCGTAGCGTCGCGTCGTTCGGCTCACGAACAACCGCATACCGACCTCTAGGAGGGTCCATGTCGGACGAGCACGGAAGCGGGAAAGTCACCAGACGAGATCTGCTCAAGCGCGCCGGGGTGGGCGCGGCCGGCCTCGCGGTATCCGGCTCGTTCGTCGAGCCGGCCTGGGCGCGCGCCAAGGCCTGGGACGCGAGCAACACCATCAAGATCGGGTTCGTCAGCCCGCTCACCGGCCCCGTCGCCGGCTTCGGCGAGGGCGACCCGTACATCATCAGTCTCGCCAGGCATGCCTGGCGCCACGGGACGACGATCGGCGGCAAGCACTACAAGGTCGAGGTCGTGACCAAGGACAGCCAGTCCGACCCGGCGAAGGCCGCACAGGTCGCGAACGAGCTGATCCACTCGACCGGCGTCGACCTGATGCTGACCACGTCGACGCCGGAGGTCGTCAACCCTGTCGCGGACGCGTGCGAGGCGGCAGGCGTACCGTGCGTGGGCACCGTCGACCCGTGGGAGTCGTTCTACTTCGGGCGCGGCGCGAAGCCGGGCGGCCCGAACCCCTTCCGTTACTCGTTCCTGTTCAGCTTCGGCACCGCGCAGTTCGCCGAGGCGTACACGCATCTGTGGAAGGAGATCAAGACGAACAAGCACGTCGGCGTCATGTACCCGAACGACACCGACGGCAACGCGTTCCGCGACAACCTCATCCCGCTGCTGGAGAAGGCGGGCTTCAAGGTCTTCGACCCGGGCGGGTACCAGGACGGACAGACCGACTACACGTCCCTGATCTCGTACTGGAAGAAGAACAAGTGCGAGATCTTCCACTGCGCTCCGATCCCGCCCGACTTCACGACCTGCTGGAAGCAGGCGGCTCAGCAGGGCTACGCACAGATGTGCAAGATCGCGCAGCTGGCGAAGACCGGCCTCTTCCCGTCGCAGATCGCTGCGTCCGGAAAGCTCGGGCCGCTGCTGGCAAGCGGCGCATACTGGACGCCGAGCTTCCCGTACAAGTCGTCGCTCACCGGCATCAGCTCCAAGCACATCGGTTCCGGATACACGAAGAAGACCGGCCGCCAGTGGAACCAGCAACTCGGCGCCTCGCTGTCGCTCTTCGACGTCGCGCAGGCGGTGCTGCACAAGTCCGGCAACCCAAAGGACAAGAATAAGGTCGTCGCGGCCTTCCGTCACCTGAACGTGATGACCCCGTCGGGGCGGCTGCACTGGGGTACGGGCGGAAAGCACAACCCCGTGCCTCCGGTCGTCACGACGCCGATCATCGGGGGACAGTGGGTACACACGAAGAAGGGGAGCAAGTTTCCGCTCGACTTCGTGCTGTGCGAGCACTCCGGCGATCCCAACGTTCCGATCCAGGCGAAGCTGAAGCCGTACCGCGGTTGAGCAGCGAAGACGGCACGGCACTGCTCGCAGCCGTCGGAGTCAGAAAGCGGTTCGGCGCGCTCGTCGTGCTGGACGGCATCGACGTCACCGTGGGGGCCGGCGAGGCAGTTGGCATCGTCGGCCCCAACGGCGCCGGGAAGACCACGCTGCTCAGCGTGTTCGCCGGCTCGCAGCGCCCGGACGACGGCGAGGTCCGCCTCCGCGGACACGATGTCACGTCGATCGGGCCGGCGGCGCGCTGCCGGCTCGGGATCGGCCGCGCACACCAGGTGCCGAAGCCCTTCGGCGGCATGACCGTGTTCGAGAACGTGCTCGTCGGGGCGTCGACCGGCGGGCGACGACGGGGGAAGGACGCCTACAGGCAGGCCGTCCAGGCGCTCGACCAATGCGAGCTGACCGGACTGGCGAACCGGACGGCGGAATCACTCGGGCTCCTGCACCGCAAGCGGCTCGAGCTCGCCCGCGCGCTCGCGACGTCGC
Organism: Thermoleophilia bacterium; assembly: GCA_025929425.1. Taxonomy (GTDB): domain Bacteria; phylum Actinomycetota; class Thermoleophilia; order Gaiellales; family Gaiellaceae; genus Palsa-739. The sequence continues at coordinate 16,991 of JAICME010000019.1, forward strand.
CGCAGATCCTGCTCCTCGACGAGATCGGCGCCGGCCTCACCGACGAGGAGGCGATCGAGCTCGTCGCCACGATCCGCGAGGTGCAGAGCCGGGATGTCGCCATCGTCTGGATCGAGCACATCGTCCACGTTCTCGTCCAGGTCATCGACCGCCTGATCTGCATGGACGGGGGCAGGATCATCGCCGAGGGCGACCCGCACGCCGTGATGAAGGATGCGAGCGTCATCGACGCCTACCTCGGCAGCACAGCCGGGAGCCCGGTCGCGTGAGCGCGCTCTTGAACGTCGAGCGCCTCGACGTCCGCCACGGGTTGCTGCAGGCCGTACGGGAGGTCTCGTTCGACGTCGCCGAAGGTGAGACGCTCGCGCTGGTCGGCGCGAACGGAGCGGGCAAGTCGACGCTGCTGCGGGCGATCGCCGGTGCGCACCGGCCCACCGCCGGCCGGATCGGCTTCGCCGGCGAGGACATCACGCGCAAACCGGCCCACCGGCGGGCGCGAGCAGGCATCGCGCTCGTCCCGGAGGGCCGGCGGCTCTTCCCCGAGCTGACGGTCGAGGAGAACCTGCGCGTCGCGAGCGCCTCGCGTCGACCGGGCCCGTGGGACCTCGACGCCGTGCTGGAGGTCTTCCCGCTGCTTCAACCGCTCCGGCGCAAGCGGGCGGCGAGCCTCTCGGGCGGCGAGCAACAGGCGACTGCGATCGCGCGGGCCCTGATGACGAACCCGCGCCTGCTGCTCCTCGACGAGGTCTCGCTCGGACTGGCGCCCGTCGTGGTGGAGGGTGTCTACCGCTCGCTCGCCACCTTGATCGAGGCGGGGACGACGATCCTTCTCGTCGAGCAGGATCTCGCCCGCGCGATGGGGGCCGCCGATCGGGTCCTCTGCATGCTCGAGGGCCGCGTCGTGCTCGAGGGGCTTCGTGGCCAGCTCACGCGCGAGCAGGTGACCGAGGCGTACTTCGGGCTGCGCCGGCAGGAGGCGACTGCGTGACCTGGTTTGCCGCCGTCGTCCACGGGATCCTGCTCGGCGGCTTCTACGCGCTGCTCGCGTCCGGGCTCGCGTTGCTGTTCGGCGTCATGAGGATCATCAACCTCGCCCACGGTTCCCTCGCGCTCGTCGGGGCGTACATGTCGTTTCTGCTCGTCGAGCACACCGGCATGTCGACCTACCTGACGCTCCTGCCCGTGCTGCCCGGGGCGTTGATCGTCGGCTACCTGCTCCAGCGGACGATGCTCGAGCGCAGCCTGCGGGCGGGCCAGCTCGTGCCGCTGCTGACGACGTTCGGGCTCCTGATCGTGATCGCCAACCTGCTGCAGAAGTTCTTCTCGCCCGACGTGCACTCGCTCGACGAGGGCGCGATCGGCACCGCGGCCTGGCAGGCGACGTCGTCTCTCGCGATCCCGTGGTTCGACGTGCTCACGCTCGGGATCGCGGTGGCTGTTCTGGGCGGGCTGCACCTCGTCCTGCGCCACACACAGCTCGGCCGTGAGCTGCGCGCGACGGCGTCGGACGCCGACACGGCCGAGCTCCTCGGGGTGAACTCCCGCGCCGTGTACGCGCGCGCCGCGGCGATCGCCGTCGCCACGGCTGCCCTTGCCGGCGTCTTCTACGGGATGCGCACCGGCTTCGATCCGAACCAGGGCGGGGCCGAGCTTCTGTACGCCTTCGAGGCGGTCGTGATCGGTGGGCTCGGCTCGCTCTGGGGCACGCTCGGCGGCGGGATCGTCCTCGGCGTCTCGCAGGAGATCGGCGCGCAGATCAATCCCGAGTACTTCGCGCTCGGCGGCCACGTCGTCTTCCTCGCCGTGCTCGTCGGGCGCAGCATGGCCCAGGCGAGCCGGATCCGGTATGCGCTGCGGAGGCTCGCATGAGCGAGAGCGCCGTCGCTGCTCCGGTGGCGCGGGACTTCCGCGTCCAACGCTGGAGCTGGGTCTCTGTGCTCTTCGCGGGCGGGCTCGCCGGCATCGTCACCGTGCTGGCGTTCGGGCCGGTCCTGCTCGGCGAGAACACGCAGAACAACCTGATCCAGCTCTACTTCCTGATGATCATGGCGATGATGTGGAACGCGCTCGCCGGCTACGGTGGGCTCGTCTCCGTCGGCCAGCAGGGGTTCATCGGCCTCGGCGCGTACGCCGCCGTCTTCTTCTCGGTCCAGCACGGGCTCAACCCGTACATGTCCATGCTGCTCGGGACGCTGGTCGCGGGCGCGGTTGCGATCCCGATCGCTGCGGTCGTCCTCTGGCTGAGGAACGGCGCCTTCGCGATCGCGACGTGGGTGGTCGCCGAGGTGTTCTCGATTCTCGTCTCGCTCGACCCGAATCCGGCGATCGGCGGCGGAACCGGCACGTCGGCGCTGCTCCCGTTCAACCTCCGCTACGACCCGACGCACCGGCTCCACTACACGTACTGGGCCGCGCTCGGCGCGGTCGCGGTGTTTCTCCTGCTCCTGTTCGTCCTCCTGCGCAGCCGCCTCGGCGGTTCGCTGCAGGCGATCCGGGACGACGAGGAGGCGGCCGCCTCGGTCGGCGTCCGCGTGCTGCTGGGGAAAGGCGTGCTGTTCGTCGTGGCCGGCATGGGCTGCGCAGCCGCGGGCACGGTCATCCTCGCGTGGCAGCTCTCGGTCCTGCCGATCGGACCGGATTCGATCTTCGGCATCAACTGGACCGCGAGGATGATCTTCATGGTGCTCGTCGGCGGAATCGGGACGTTCGAAGGCCCGATCATCGGCGCCGTCGTGCTGTACGTGCTGCAGACGTACGTCTCGATCAGCGGCATCTGGTACTTCGTCATGCTCGGCGGGATCGCGATTGGCTTCGCGCTGCTGCTCCCTCGCGGCATCTGGGGGACGATCCAGGAGCGCTTCAACGTCCAATTGCTGCCGGTCGGCTACCGGCTGCGCACCGGCGATGGCCGGTGAGCTCTGCGCGTGAGAAAGGAGAGAACGATGGCCATTACGGCGGCAAGTGAGTACAGGCAGTTCGTCGGCGGAGAGTGGGTCGCGGCGGCGGACGGCGCCACCTACGACGATCTCGACCCGTTCACGGGCGAGGTCGTCGCGACCGCCGCAGCGTGCGGCCCGGCCGACGCGGTGCGGGCGATCGAGTCTGCCGCGGCGGCGTTCCCGGCCTGGTCGCAGACGCCTCCGGCAGAGCGGCAGCGCATCTTCCTGAAGGCGGCCGACATCCTCGAGAGCCGGACCGAGGAGGTCGTGTCGATGCTCGCCCGCGAGACGGGCGCCGGCTTCGGCTTCGGGATGTTCCAGTGCATGTTCGTCCCGAACCTGTTCCGGCAGGCGGCCGCGCTCGCGTACGCACCGCTCGGGCAGATCATCCCGTCGGACACCGGCGCCTTCGCGATGGGGATGCGCCGGCCGGTCGGCGTCGTCGGCGCGTTCGCGCCGTGGAACGCTGCACTGATCCTCTCCGCACGTTCGATCGCGGCGCCGCTCGCGCTCGGGAACACGGTCGTGCTGAAGCCGTCGGAGTGGTCGCCCTGGACGGGCGGACTGCTCTGGGGGGAGATCTTCACCGAGGCGGGGCTGCCGCGGGGCGTGCTCGACATCGTCACGCACGCGCCCGACGCCGCGCCGCCGGTCGCGAACGCGATCCTCGAGCATCCGGACGTACGGCGGCTGAACTTCACCGGCTCGAGCCAGGTCGGGCGGCTGATCGCCGAGGCAGCCGGGCGGCAGCTCAAGCGCGTCGTCCTCGAGCTCGGCGGCCACAACCCGCTGATCGTGCTCGGCGACGCCGACCTCGAGTACGCGGTCAACGCATCCGCGTTCGGCTCCTACCTCCACCAGGGCCAGATCTGCATGTCGACGCGACGGATCTACGTCGAGCGCACGATCGCGGACGAGTTCATCTCGCGGCTCGCGAAGAAGACGCAGGGCCTGAAGGCGGGCGACCCGAAGGAGCACGACACGATCATCGGCCCGCTGATCAACGAGCAGGCGCTGGACACGGTCAGGAGCCGCGTCGAGCAGGCGGTCGCCGCAGGCGCGACGGTGCTCGCCGGCGGCGAGGCGGTCGGGCCGTGCTTCCAGGCGACGCTGCTCACGGACGTGCCCGCCGATTCCGAGTTCGCGCAGAACGAGACGTTCGGGCCGGTCGCCTCGGTCGAGATCGTCGAGGATGCGGACGAGGCGGTCGCCAAGGCGAACGGGACGAGCTACGGGCTCAGCGCCGGGATCATCACCTCCGACCGCGACCGAGGTCTCGCCCTCGCGCAGCAGATCGAGTCAGGCATCGTCCACGTCAACGACCAGACGGTCGCGGACGAGCCGCAGATGCCGTTCGGCGGCGTGAAGGACTCCGGCTTCGGGCGCTTCGGCGGCCAGGCTGTCGTCGACGAGTTCACGGAGCTGCGCTGGGTCACGGTCCGGAGCGGCGGCCACCCCTTCCCGTTCTAGAGGCGCGTGGCCGTCGTCTCCCTCAGGGACGCGGTGCGGGAGCTCGTCCGCGACGGCGACGTCGTCGCGCTCGAAGGCTTCACGCACCTGATTCCATACGCCGCGGGGCACGAGCTGATCCGCCAGGGCCGACGCGACCTGACGCTGATCCGCATGACGCCCGACGTCCTGTACGACCAGCTGATCGGGATGGGCTGCGCGCGCAAGCTTGTCTTCTCCTGGGGCGGGAACCCCGGCGTCGGGCCGCTGCACCGCCTCCGCGACGCGGTCGAGCACTGCTGGCCCCTCCCGCTCGAGCTCGAAGAGCACTCGCATGCCGGGATGGCCGCGGCGTGGGTGGCGGGTGCGTCGCGGCTGCCGTTCGGAGTGCTGCGCGGCTACCGAGGCGGCGACCTGCCGGCGAGGACGCGCGTGGCGACGGTGACGTGCCCGTTCACCGGTGAGGAGCTCGCGGCAGTTCCTGCGCACCGGCCGGACGTCGGGATCGTCCATGCGCAGCAGGCCGATCGACACGGCAACGTCCAGCTTTGGGGGATTGTCGGCGTCCAGAAGGAGGCGGTGCTCGCCTCGGCACGGTCGATCGTGACGGTCGAGGAGATCGTGGACGAGCTCCAGCCGCGACCGAATGCGGTCGTCCTCCCGTCCTGGGTCGTGGATGCCGTCTGCCTGGCGCCGCGCGGGGCGCACCCGTCCTACGCGCACGGCTACTACGACCGTGACAACGAGTTCTACGTCGCATGGGACCCGATCAGCCGTGACCGCGACCGCTTTCTGGACTGGATGCGGCGGCACGTGCTCGAAACCGCAGACGTCGGCCAGTACCACGCGAGCCTCGAGGAAGCCGTGGTTGCGTGAGCGGCTACACGCCGGACGAGATGATGGCCGTGGAGGCGTCGCGGCGGCTCGCGGACGGAATGGTCTGCTTCGTGGGAATCGGCCTGCCGAGCCTCGCGGCGAACCTCGCCCGCCGGACACATGCCCCCGGCTGCGTGCTCGTCTACGAGAGCGGAACGATCGGCTCGAAGCCCGAGGAGCTGCCGCTCTCCATCGGCGACGGCGAACTGGCGGAGACCGCGGACGCGGTGGTCTCGGTGCCCGAGATGTTCGCCTACTGGCTCCAGGGCGGCAGGATCGACGTAGGCTTCCTCGCTGCCGCGCAGATCGACCGGCAGGGCAATTTGAACAGCACCGTGATCGGGCCGTACGAGAAACCACGCGTCCGCTTGCCGGGCGGTGGCGGGGCGCCCGAGATCGCGATCGGCGTCCGCGACGTGTTCGTCCTGCTCCGCCACGCGCGGCGCGCGTTCGTCTCCGCGCTCGACTTCACCACGAGCGTCGGCGACAACGTCCGTGTCGTCGTCACCGACCTCGGCATCCTCGAGCCGGTGGCCGGCGAGCTGACCCTCGTCGCGGTGCATCCCGGCGCCGATCCCGACCAGGCCCGCGCCGCCACCGGCTGGGAGCTGCGCGTCTCGGACGACCTGCGTGAGACCGCGCCGCCAACCGACGCCGAGTTGACCGCGCTCCGCGCGCTGCGCACGAAGGGAGCCGCCGCATGACGATCGCCGTCGACCCGTACGAGGGGCCGGTCGTCCTCGCCGACGATCCGAGCCTCGGCCCGGAGGTGCAGGTCGACTATCCGGGCTACCGCTCGACGCGGTGGCGTGCGCCGAAGGAGCCGCTCGTCACGCTGCCGGAGGAACTGCACCGGCTCGACGGCCCGGTCTTCGGCGAGGCTACCGTCGAGCCGGCCGACAACGACCTGACGCGCCAGCACGACGGCGAGCCGCTCGGGGAGCGGATTCTCGTCCACGGCCGGGTCATGGACGAAAGTGGAAGGCCGCTGGGCGGCGCGCTCGTCGAGGTGTGGCAGGCGAACGCCGCCGGGCGCTACCGCCACCAAGTCGACGGTCATCCGGCTCCGCTCGACCCGAACTTCTCCGGCGCGGGGCGGGTGCTCACCGACGACGACGGCCACTACAGCTTCACGACGATCAAGCCGGGTGCCTATCCCTGGCAGAACCATCCGAATGCGTGGCGGCCGGCGCACATCCACTTCTCGCTCTTCGGACGCGGGTTCGAGCAGCGCCTCGTCACGCAGATGTACTTCCCGGGCGACCCGCTGTTTGCCCACGACCCGATCTTCAACTCGATCCGCGACCCGCGCTCCCGCGAGCTGCTCGTGGCGCGCTTCGACCTCGAGCGCACCGAGCCCGAGTGGGCTCTGGCGTTCGCATGGGACATCGTACTTCGCGCAACCCCGTTCGAGGCGTGAACAGAACGCCCTCGCAGACCGTCGGCCCGTACTACGCGATCGGCCTCTGCCGCCGCGAAGAGCACGTGCTCGACCCGGACGGGATCGAGCTTGCGGGGAAACTCCTGGACGGCCGCGGCGAGCCGATCGAGGACGGAATGGTCGAGGCGTGGGACGCGACCGGCAGGCGCTGGGGCCGTTCCGGGACGTCGCCGGATGGCAGCTTCCTCTTTCGCGTTCCGCGCAACTGCGATGTGCTGGAGGCGTTCGTCTTCTCCCGGGGCCTGCTCCGCCACCAGCGGACGCGGATCTACCTCCGCGACGTCGAGGACGACGTGCTCGCCGGCCTCTCGCCCGAGCAGCAGGCGACGCTGCAGGCGGTTCCCGTGGACGACGGATTGCGGTTCGATATCCGCTTGCAGGGCGAGCGGCAGACGGTCTTCTTCGCGCATTGACCACCTTCGGGCCGATCTTCGTGCCGGCGGAGATTCGCGAAGCCGTCGCGGACGCGGCGTGGGTCGCGGCGATGCTCGACGCGGAGCGGGCGCTCGCGAACGCCGAATCGCTTCTCGGTGTGATTCCCGCGGACTCCGCCGGGGCGATCGCCGAGCAGTGCGAGCTCGACCGCTTCGACCTCGACGCGATCCTGGAGCAGGGCCACGACGTCGGGAATCCGGTGGAGCCGCTCGTGCGCGCGCTGCGGGAGCGGGCTGGCGGCGACGCGGCGCGGTGGGTGCACTACGGCGCGACGAGCCAGGACGTGCTCGACACCGCCGCGATGCTCGTGGCGCGCCGGGCGACGACCTTGCTGCTCGAGGAGCTCGACGGCGCCGCGACGGCGTGCGCGCGACTCGCCGAGGAGCACCGGGACACCCCGATGTCTGCACGGACCCTCTTGCAGCAGGCGGTGCCGACGACGTTCGGCGCGAAGGCGGCAACGTGGCTGATCGCCCTGCAGGTCCCACTGGAGCGGCTGCGCGGCTATCCGTTCCTCGCGCAGCTCGGAGGCGCGGCCGGGACGCTCGCGCCGCTCGGCGACCGAGGACCCGAGGTCGTGGCCGCCTTCGCCGACGAGCTCGGCCTTTGCGCTCCACCGCTTCCATGGCATGCGCTGCGCCAACCGTGGGCCGCGCTCGGCGCGCTGCTCGACCAGGCCGCCCAGGCATGCGCGAAGGTCGGGCTCGACGTCGTCCTGCTCGCGCAGACGGAGGTCGGCGAGGTCGCGGAGGCCGAAGGCGGTGGCTCCTCGACGATGCCGCACAAGCGAAACCCGGTACGTGCAGTCCTGGCTCGTGCGTGCGCGCGGACGGTGCACGCGAATGCCGGCGTGCTCGCGGCCGGAGAGCACGAGCACGAACGGGCCGCAGGCGCCTGGCATGCGGAGTGGACGGCGCTGACGGAGACGCTCGCCCACACCGGCGGAGCGGCGGCGACGATCCGCGAGTGCCTGGACGGCCTCGAGGTGTTCCCGCAGAGGATGCGCGAGAACATGAGACCCGAGCTGTATTCGGAGCGCGACCGGCTGGGGATCGACGACCCGGAGTACCTCGGCTCGGCCGGCGCCTTCGTCGACGCCGCGCTCGCGCGGCGGCTGGGGAGCGCATGATCCCCGCGTACGCCCTCGACGGCGATGAGGACGCACCGGTACTCGTGCTGCCGGCGACCCTCGGCACGACCCGCGAGCTGTGGGCCCCGAACCTGGCGACGTTCGGACGCGAGTTCCGCGTCCTGCGCTACGAGCACCGGGGCCACGGCGCATCGCCCGTGCCGCCCGGCCCGTATCGGATGGAGGAGCTCGCGCAGGATGCGCTCGACCTGCTCGACGCCCTCGGGATCGAGCGGGCGAAGTGGTGTGGTCTCTCGCTCGGAGGCATGGTGGGGATGTGGCTCGGGGCGAACGCGCCCGATCGCCTCGACGCGCTCGTCCTCGCCTGCACCGCCGCGCGCGTCGGTGCGCCGAACGCCTACGCCGAGCGGGCCGCGCTCGTGCGCGAGCACGGAATCGAGCCGGTCGCCGACGCCGTCGTGGCCAGGTGGTTCGCGCTGGCGCCGCAGGAGACGCGCGACCGCATCCGGGCGCTCCTCGTCGCGCAGCCTCCGGAGGGCTACGCGTCGTGCTGCGAGGCCCTGGCCGGCTGGGACTTTCGCGACGAGCTTTCTCGCGTCTCGGTGCGGACGCTCGTGATCGCGGCCTCGGAGGACGAAGCGACGCCGGAGGCCGACACCGACCTGCTCGTGGAGCGGATCCCCGACGTGCGGCTCGTCACGATCGCCGGCGCCGCCCATCTCGCCAACCTCGAGCGGCCGCAGGAGTTCGCCGCTGCGGTGCTCGCCCACCTGAAGGAGGCGGCTTGACCCACGAAAAGGGGATGAGCACGCGCCGCGAGGTACTCGGCGACGCGCACGTCGACGCCGCGGTCACGGGCACGACCGAGTTCACCGCGGATTTCCAGGACTTCATCACCCGTTACGCGTGGGGCGAGATCTGGTCGCGGCCCGGTCTCGACCGCCGCACGCGGAGCGTCGTCACGCTGACCGCGCTCGTCGCCCTGGGGCATCACCACGAGCTCGCGATGCACGTCCGCGCCGCGCTCCGGAACGGGCTGACGACGGACGAGATCAAGGAGGTCTTCCTCCAATGCGCGGTCTATTGCGGCGTTCCGGCCGCGAACCGCGCCTTCGCGATAGCGCAGGAGGTGCTCGCCGAGGAGTGAGGACTCAGGTCGGCATCGTGGGGGCGGGGCCTGCGGGATTGACGCTGGCGCGGCTGCTCGAGAACGCAGGCATCGAATCCGTGATCCTCGAATCGCGGAGCCGGGCGTACTGCGAGGCGCGAGTCCGCGCCGGCGTGCTCGAGCAAGGAACGGTCGACCTGCTCCGGGAGGCGGGTGTCGGCGGGAGGATGGATGCGGAAGGGCTCGTCCACCACGGCATCGAGCTGCAGTTCGACGCAGAGCGGCATCGTGTCCCGCTCTCCGACCTGACCGGCGGGCGGTCGATCGTCATCTACGGGCAGACCGAGGTCGTCAAGGATCTGATCGCGGCCCGGCTCGACTCGGGCCTGCCGCTGCTCTTCGACACGCCGGCCGAGAGGGTCGACGCGGAGCGCGGCATCGTCCGTTACCCGGACGGCGAGCTCCAGTGCGACGTGATCGCCGGTTGCGACGGCTTTCACGGGTGCTGCCGCGGCGCCCTTCCGGCGGGCACCCTCCGGGAGTTCTCTCGCGAGTATCCGTACGGCTGGCTGGGGATCCTCGCCTCGGTCGCGCCCTCGATCGACGAGCTCGTGTACGCGCACCACCAGCGCGGCTTCGCGCTGCTCTCGCTCCGCTCGCCGACGCTCTCGCGCTACTACATCCAGTGCGCGCCGGACGAGGACCTCGGCCGCTGGCCGGACGAACGGATCTGGGAGGAGCTGCGGACCCGCACCGCGGTCGACGGCTGGACGCTCGAAGAGGGGCCGATCCTCGAGAAGGGCGTCACCGGCATGCGCAGCTACGTCTGCGAGCCGCTTCGCCACGAGCGGCTCTTCCTCGCGGGTGACGCGGCGCACATCGTCCCCCCGACCGGCGCAAAAGGGCTCAACCTCGCGATCCACGACGTGCGAATGCTTGCGGAGGCGCTGATCCGCTTCTACGAGAGCGGCGACAAGTCGCTGATGGACACGTACTCGGAGACCTGCCTGCGGCGCGTCTGGCGGTGCGAGCACTTCTCCTGGTGGATGACGACGATGCTCCATGTCACGCCCGGCAACGACCCGTTCGATCTGGAGCTACAGCATTCGCAGCTTCGCTATGTGACGACGTCGCGCGCTCAGGCGAAGGCGCTCGCTGAGAACTACGTCGGACTCGAGACCGTGTAGCAGTGGTAGACCGAGCGTGTCGGATGGAGGACGGCGCTGCCCGGCGCGGGTCGCAGACTCGATTCTCGCCCGCGCGGTAGACAAGTAGAGCGCCTCGCGCGAGTCGCCCACTCGTGGCTGCATGAACGAGAATCACGGCGATGCCTGCTGAGGAGCGGAAGCTCGCTACCGTCCTGTTCGCCGATCTCGTCGGATCGACCCAGCTCGCTGGGGATGAGGATCCCGAGCGCGTCCGGGCGCTACTCGATCGCTTCTACGACTCGATGGCGGCCGAGATCGAGCAGGCGGGCGGCACGGTGGAGAAGTTCGTCGGCGACGCGGTGATGGCCGCGTTCGGCGCGCCCGCTGCCCACGAGGACGATGCCGAGCGGGCCCTGCATGTCGCGCTCGCGATGCGGCGGCGGCTGGGCGAGTTGTTCGGCGACCGCCTGGCTCTCCGGATAGGCGTGAACACTGGGGACGTCGTCGTCGGTCGACCGCGTGAGGGGAGCTCGTTCGTGACTGGCGATGCCGTGAACGTGTGCGCGCGGCTGGAGCAGGCGGCCGCTCCCGGCGAGATCCTGGTCGGCGAGCGGACAGTCACGGCCGCCCGCGGGGCCTTCGAGTTCGGGGAAACCCTGACCGTGGAGGCGAAAGGAAAGCCGGAAGGCGTTCCCGGTCGGAGGCTCGTCCGCGCGCTCTCGCTGATGCGTCCCCGTGGAGTTGTCGGTCTCGACCCCGTCTTTGTGGGGCGGGAGGCGGAGCTCGAGCGGCTGAAAGACGCGTACCGCCGTGTCGTTGCCGACGAGGCACCGCAGCTGCTGACAATCCTCGGAGACGCGGGCGTGGGCAAGACACGGCTCGTGCGCGAGCTGTGGCAGTGGCTCAGCGACGAGCCTTCCCGACCGCTGCTCCGCACAGGTCGCTGCCTCTCGTATGGCGAGGGGATCACCTACTGGCCGCTGGCCGAGGTCCTCAAGGAGCACTTCGGGATCCTCGAGAGCGATCCGCCGGACAGGGTCGCCGAGCGGATGGGGGGCCGCGAGGGGCTCGTGTTCACGCTCGGTTTGTCGCCACCGGAGGGCATGCATCCGCTGACCGTGCGGGAGGAGCTCCACTCCTCCTGGGTCGAGTTCCTCACGGAGATCGCGGAAGAACGCCCGGCTGCGATCGTGATCGAGGATGTGCACTGGGCCGAGCCCGAGCTGTGCGGGCTGCTGGAGGAGCTCGCCGAACGGGTGCGCGGCCCAGCCCTTATCCTCGCGACCGGCCGGCCGGAGCTGCTCGACCGTCAGCCTGCCTGGGGTGCTTCCGCGATCCGCGTCGAGGCTCTTCCGCCGGACGACACCGGAGAGCTGCTGGCGGGCCTGCTCGGGACAGAGCCACCTGCCTGGCTGCGCGACCTCGTCGTCGAGCGGGCCGAGGGGAATCCGTTCTTCGTCGAAGAGCTGATCGCGACGCTCGTCGACCGCGAGGTGCTCGACCGCTCCAACGGTGGCTGGCTGTTCGGCGAGCTGCCGCCCGGGTTCTCGCTGCCCGACACAGTTCAGGCCATGCTTGCAGCGCGCATCGACCTGCTCCCCTCGGCGGAGAAGGCCGCCTTGCAGGCGGCGGCGGTGATCGGCCGCACCTTCTGGGCCGGGCCGGTCCGCGAGCTCACCGACGGCGACCCGGACTTCGAGCTGCTCGAGGCGCGGGAATTCGTGCAACGCCGGGCGGGGTCGTCACTCGCCGGCGAGCGGGAGTTCGTGATCAAGCACGCGCTGACACGGGAGGTCGCCTACGAAAGCCTGCTCAAGGCAAAGCGGGCGCCGCTGCACGCCGGCTTCGCCGAATGGCTCGAGCGAATCGGAGAGGGAGAGGACGAGCACGCGCCGTTGCTCGCCCACCACTACGCCGAGGCCGTGCGCCCCGAGGATCTCGACCTCGCCTGGCCAGGGCAGGAGGAGCGAGCCGAGCGCCTTTGCGTCAAGGCGGTTGCCTGGTCGACTCGGGCGGCGGAACTGGCCGTCGGCCGCTACGAGATCGACGAGGGCCTCGCCTTGCTCCACCGTGCCGTCGAGCTCGAGCCGGATCACGTGCGACGGGCGGATCTATGGGAACGAATCGCGCGTGCAAACGCGCTCAAGTTCGACGGCGATGCGTTCTGGAGGTCGATGGAGCAGGCGATCCAGCTTGCAGGCCCGCGGCCGGAGCTCTATGCGGAGATGGCGCTGCAATCGGTGTGGCGTGCGGGCATGTGGGTGCAGGAGCCCGACTGGGAGCGGGTCGAGGACTGGGCGAACCGCGCGCTTGCAGCCGGGGCCGAGGGCTCGCTGGCGCAGGGAAAGGCGCTAGTTGCCATCGCACAGATCAAGGAAGATGAGGCGGAGGAGCCGGCTCAAGCGGCGTTCGCAATCGCCGAGCGCCTCGAGAACCTCGAGCTGCGGGCGCTCGCTCTCATGGCCTTGGCCGGCGCAGCCTGGTCCAGAGGCGAGCTCGACGAAGCTTGCGAGCGACTGGAACGCGAGCTGCGAGCGTTCGAGCTGACCGGCGACCCGGACGGTCGAGCGAAGGGACTGCTCGGAGGCGTCTTCCTCTATCTGGACGCGGGACGTATCGCCGCAGCCAGAGAAACTGCCGCCATCCACGCGGAGGTGGTGGCCGGGCTGACGCCGCATCACCGCATGCACGGCGCGGGCCTTCCGATCGTGGTGGAGGCGCTGGCAGGCGACTGGGACGCCTCGAGACGGCTCAGTCTCGGTGCCGAGCGCGCGGTGGAAGCGAACCTCCGCGCCGGCACACCGTGCCCGATGAACGTCGCCATCCTGCTCAACTGCGCAGTGGCGAACGCCATCGCCGGGGACGAGACGGAAAGCCGTCGGCTCGAGGCAAAGGCCGACGCGATCGGGATGGTGGGCTACCGGGGCTGGTTCGAGCCCGTCAGGCTCAGGCTTGCCTTGGCGAGGCGCGATCTGGACGCGGTACGAGCGCTACTTCCCGAAGGCGAGCCGAACTGGATCGAGCCGCCGGGAGCGCTCCTCGATTCCCTTGTCGCGCTGGGCGACCGCGAGCGCATAGAGGACGAGGCCCCGAGATGGCTCAGGCCGAAAACCTACGCCGAGCCCTTCGCACTCCGCGCGCTCGGAATCGCGCGAGAGGACGACGCACTGCTGCAACAAGCGGTGGAGCGATTCCGGGTGATGCAGTTGGAGTGGCACGCCGAGCAGACCAGGAACATGCTTCTAGGGCTAGGGCGCGGTCTCGTGTCATGACGCGGGCGCGCCGGTGGCCGCTGGGAAGAGCCTCCAGCATCCCCCACGCAGTCAGCTCAGCGACTCCGGCCTGCAGAGATCGATGCGTCGTAAGTGTGCAAATCCTGGGTTTGAGCCCCGTCGCTCCCACCATTCCAACTGCACTCAAACCGGTCGTCACTGCCCGCGGTCGCTGTGTGACGCCAGCGCCCACAGAGAACGACGCGACGGCAAGCGGTGCGCAAAACCGCTTGCACCAGGCCGCTAGGTCGCTTCACTCCTCGAATTCGGCTCGTGCGCTCAGGCTCGAAGTTCTCTGGCTCTGGTCCAAGGACACCGAACGGCTCGAGTTCACCGCCCGTTCAAAAAGCACCGTTTTGCAGGAACTTCTTTGATGCCCCCGGCATGAATCGAACATGCGCACGCGGTTTAGGAAACCGCTGCTCTATCCACTGAGCTACGGGGGCCGCGGGACATTGTGCCGCTCGCGCCGAACCTGCGAGGATCGGACGCATGAGAGACGCGCAGGCGATTGCCGATCTCCTTCACGAGGCGGCCGAGACACATCACCTCGTCTACCGCATCGTCGACGGCGACGATCCCGACTGGGCCTCGTGGTACGCCGACTGGCTCCTCACGCTCTCCGAGCTGCCGCAGTTGATCGGCTCGACGCCCGTGCGGAGCCACCTCGTCCACGCGCTCGTCGAGCTCGACCGCGTCTACACGACCGAGCCGCGCAGGGAGCGGTGGGAGGACTGGTACGCCGAGCGGCTGATCG
>JAICME010000139.1 GCA_025929425.1 Thermoleophilia bacterium
ACGATGTAGGTCCCCACGAACAGATCGTAGCCCGCGTAGACCCCCGGCTACACTGAGCGCCGGCCCGTTGCGGGGTCGTCTAATGGTAGGACGCCTGACTCTGGATCAGGAAGTTGGGGTTCGAATCCCTGCCCCGCAGCTACAGAAAAGCCCGCTGATCGCGGGGTGCCGCTAGCGGTCGAGGCGTGGCGTTCACCGCGGCGAGCACGCGGCGCGTGACGCTCGCGAGGCGGGCCGCGGCACCGGCCGAGAGGACGTCGCAGACGAAGTCCCAGTGCAGCGAGACGAGCTCGCCGGGTTGCGGATGGACGAAGGCGCGGCCTCCGTCTCGCCAGCGGACGCTGCGTGGCTCCGCGCTGCCCAGTCGCAGCCTTCCTTCGCTCCAGAGCAACGGCTCCGCGAGAACGTCCGCCGACTCGCCCTCGACCGCGAGCACGAGGGCGGGTGTCGTGCGGCACTGGTCGAGCACGTGGAGCGGCTCGTCGACGATGCCGCTGCGCAGCAGCCCCAGCCACGGATAGAGCGCGAAGACGTGGAAGCAGTGGTGCGGCACCGCACCGGCCGCGATCACGTCGGGCACGCTCTCGCCCGCGCTGCCGAGCCGGCCACGGAAGCGCTCCCGTACATGCCGCGCCAGCCGCGCAGGCGGGACGCGGGCGAGCAGGTCGTTCCCTACCCAGTACGCCTCGACGACCCGCGGGTCGAGGGGATCCTCGATCCGGTTCGACTCGGCGATCAGGGTCAGGTACGGCCACGCGCCCTCGAACGTGCGGGCGAGCTCGGCCAGCCCTGCATCGCTCTCCCCCGCCTCGCCGTACTCGAGGAGTGTCCGGGGAGCGTCCGCGCCACAGAGGCCGAGCGCGTTCGGCGGGTACGCGTACCTCGAGAAGAGGAGCGCGCCGGCGAAGTCGCTCACGGGGCGAAGCCCGGTCGCGGCCGGCGCACGGCCGTCCACGCGACGAGCCCCGATCCCAGCGCGACGAGGATCGTCCCACCGACGCCGATCGCGGCACCGTCGACGACGCCGGAGAGGGTCGCCGTGACCACAGCACCGAACACGAGCACGGCCGTCACGTCGACCGCCTGGGCGCGGGCGAGCGCGGCGAACCAGGTCGCCACGTAGCCGGTGAGGAGCAGCCCGGTCAGCAGCGCCCAGCGCCACTGCAGCGCCGAAAGCCCGGCGAGGTCGCCGAGCTTGCCCGTCAGCGCGAGCCAGCAGACGAGCAGCACCGTGCCGAGCGCCATGCGCGCCGCCCCGACGACACGAGGCGGGATCGAGCCCAGGAGATGCTTGACGAAGACGATCTCGACCGACCAGAGCAGCGTCGCCACGAGGATCATCGCCTCGCCCTGTCCGAAGGCGACGGTGCCGAGGTGCCCTGCGAGCCAGGCCTGTCCGCCCATGAGAAGCCCGATCGCGAGCGCGTGCGGCCAGCGGAACCGCTCGCGCAGCAGCGGCACCGCGAGCAGCGCGACCCAGATCACGAGCGTCTTCTGGATGAACGCCGCCTGCGTCGCCTCCGACCGCTTGAGACCCTCGAAGAAGAGGACGAACGGGATGCTGCCGCCGATCACGGCGACCGTGAGCAGCGCGGGCCAGCGCCGCCGCGCGATCGCGGGGAGGGAGGCACGTCCGCTCGAGCCGAACGCGAGAGCGAGCACGAGCAGAAGGACGCCGGCGACGGCGTTCTTGGCCGTCGTGTAGACGGTCGCGTCCGAGAAGTGCCCGACGGCGCGGCCGTTGAGCCAGATCGAGACGCCGCTGATGCAGGCGGTGACGAAGGCGAGAGCGACTCCTGCGCTACGGCGGGTCATGCGGTGACTCCTTCCGGATCGGTCCGTGTAGGGGAGATCACCTCGACAGGGATGCCGAGGTGGAGAAGCACGACGTCGCCGGAGCGGGCTTCCGGCAGGAACGCGAGCGAGACGACGCGGCCGTCGGAGAGCCGTCCGGCGCGCGTGCCGCCGTCCTCCCATACGTCGGCCAGCAGCTCTGTCGAGCCGATGCACATCTAGGCCTCGACCTCGATGCTCTCGAGCACGACGCCGGCGGCCCGTGGGTCGTCGAGATCGTCCGCGAGCACCGCTTCGACGTCGGCGCCTTCGGCGAGCGTGCCGTGCGAGGCGTCGACGAAGTGCTCGCGGAAGTGCTCGGGCGTGAAGTGCGAGAGCGCGCCGAGGCGAACCGAGACGCGCGTGACCCGCGTCGCGCCGTCGGCGGCTGCAACCGCTTCGATCTCGCGCATGAGATCGGTCATCAGCGCGCGTTCGTGCACCGCTCCTCCTTCAGGTCGTGCAGGACGGCATCGACGAGGAAGCCGACCGCGCTCTCGACCGCCGGCGTGAGTCCGGAGCCGACGGCGACGCTCTCGGCCTCGAGGCCGTAGACGCGGACCCGGCGCGGCAGCCGGCCGAGCGCGCGGGCGAGCTCGATCGTGTCGGCAATCCCGATCGCATGGGTCGAGGAGCGGAAGGTGCGCGCGGGGACGGCTTCCTCGTCGGCATCGAATCGATGGAGGGTCCCGGGGGGAGCACCCGACGAGACCGTGTCGACCAGCACGACGCTGTCGGCTCCCTCCCACGCCTCGATCAGGCGGCTCGGCTCCTCGTCGCAGGCGACGACCTCGACGCCCTCTGGCACGCGCTCTCGGAGGCGCTCGGCGACCGCGACTCCCGCCGCATCGTCGCCGCGGAGCCGGTTGCCGACGCCGATCACGACCGTCTTCGTCACCGCCGCTCCACCTCGAGGTCGAGGAAATGGGTCGCGCACGAGATGCACGGGTCGTAGTTGCGGATCGTCTGCTCGCACAGCGCGCGCAGCGCGTCGTCGTCGAGCCGGGTGTTCCGCGCGACGACGTCGCGGAGGTCGTCCTCGATCGCCAGCTGGTTCTGCGAGGTCGGCGGGACGATCTTCGCGTCGAGGATCGTGCCGTCGGCGTCGAGGCGGTACCGGTGGTAGAGCAATCCGCGCGGCGCTTCGCTGACGCCGTAGCCGGTGCCCGCGACGGGCTCGACCGGTTCGGCCGGACGCTCGGGAGCGTCGTAGGCGTCGATGATCCGGAGCGACTCGTCGCAGGCGTGCACGAGCTCGACGCTGCGCACGACGATGCTGCGGAACGCGTCGCGACATTCCTCCCCGAGGCCCGCTTCGGCGGCCGCCTCGCGTGCGAGGGGCGAGAGCTCTCCCGAGGCGAGGGAGTAACGGGCGAGCGGCCCGCAGAGATAGGTTCCGCCGCCGCGGAGTTGTGACTGGAGCGCGTTCGAGCGCTCGACGTGGATCTCCTCGAAGTGCTCGTCGTACTCGGCCGGCGCGAGATCGAGCCCAGAGCTCGAGCGGATCCGGCCGCGCTCGATCGCGTACTCGTCCGGCTGGGTCAGCGCGACGAGGTCGCAGTCCACCACGCGCTCGGGGAAGTCGAATCCCGCCGTCCAGCGCACCGTTTCGAGCGCCGCCTCCCTCGCCCGCTCGAGCGGCTCGACCAGCGCGCGCAGCTCGCGGCGCGTCGGCACACAGTAGAAGCCGCCGACCCGGACGTTGATCGGGTGGATCTCGCGGCCGCCGACGAGGGTCATGACGTCGTTGCCGGTCCGCTTGAGCGCGAGGCCCCGCTCGACCGCCGCGGGCGCGTCGCGCGCGAGCTCGATCGCGCTGTCGTACCCCAGGAAGTCGGGCGCGTGGAGCATGTAGACGTGCAAGGCGTGGCTCTCGATCCACTCGCCGCAGTAGAGGAGGCGGCGCAGCAGCCGGATCGGCTCGGGCACCTCGACGCCGCACAGGCGCTCGATCGCGTTGACCGCGCTCGTCTGGTACGCGACCGGGCAGATACCGCAGATGCGCGCGGTGATGTCCGGAGGCTCCGTGAACGAGCGGCCGCGGAGGAAGGCCTCGAAGAAGCGCGGCGGCTCGAAGATCCGCAGCTCGACGTGCTCGACGCGGTCGCCGTCTAGCTTGACGGTCATCGCGCCCTCCCCCTCGACGCGCGCGAGGTAGTCGGTCACGATCGTGCGCTTAGTCATGGGTTGCCGCCTTCTGGAAGGGCTCGGCGCCCGCGTTGAAGGTGCGGAAGAGTCGCTGGACGTCGTCGTCGCTCCGGCCGAGCCGCCGCAGGAGCGGCACGAGCGCGCCCGTGTTGGGGGTCTCCATCGGGCCGAAGCAGCCGAAGCAGCCGCGGTCGTAGGACGGGCACAGCGCGTTGCAGCCGGCCTGCGTCACCGGGCCGAGGCAGGGCGTGCCGTGCGCGACCATGACGCAGACGACGCCGCGCCGCTTGCACTCGGTGCACACGCTCGTCGCCGGGATGCCCGGCCTGCGCCCGTGGAGGAAAGCCGTCACGACCTCGAGCAGCTGGCGCTTGTCGATCGGACAGCCGCGGAGCTCGAAGTCGACCGGCACGTGCGCGGCGATCGGCGTCGACGTGGCGAGCGTCGAGATGTATTGCGGCGAGGCGTAGACGATCCGGGTGAACTCGTCGACGTCGGCGAAGTTACGGAGCGCCTGGATCCCGCCCGAGGTGGCGCAGGCGCCGATGGTGACGAGCGCCTTCGAGGCGCTCCGGATCTCCTGGATGCGCTCGGCGTCGTGGGGCGTCGTGATCGACCCCTCGACGAGCGAGAGGTCGTACGGTCCTGCGGCGACAGCGCTCGTCGCCTCTCGGAAGTCGGCGATGTCGATCGCGTTGGCCAGCGGAAGCAGCTCGTCCTCGAGATCGAGCAGCGTGAGCTGGCACCCGTCGCACGACGCGAACTTCCAGACCGCGAGACTCGGCTTCCCGCTCATAGCTCCCGCACCTCCATCAGCTGCGCGACCTGCGCCTGCGTGTAGACGGGCCCGTCGCGGCAGATCAGGGTCGGCCCGAGCTGGCAGTGGCCGCAGAGGCCGACCCCGCACCGCATGTCCCGCTCGAGCGAGAGGAAGATCCGCTCGTCCGGGACGCCGCGCTCGCGGAGCGCCTCGACCGTGTAGTGGATCATGACCTCGGGCCCGCAGACGAACGCCCGCACGGAGTCGGGGCGGAACTCCGCCTGCGCGACGAGCTTCGGTACGACTCCCACCCGCCCGAGCCAGGCGGTGTCGGCGGCGTCGACCGTGACCTCGACCGCGAGCTCGTCGCCCCAGCGGCGCAGCTCGTCCGTGTAGAGGAGATCCTGCGGCGTGCGGGCGCCGTAGAGCACCGAGGCGGCGCCGTACTCGGACCGGTGCGCGAGGGCGTGGAGCACGACCGGCCGGAGCGGAGCGAGCCCGATCCCGCCCGCGACCACGAGCACGTCGCCGCCCGAAGCCGACTCGACCGGCCAGCTGTTGCCAAAGGGGCCCCGCAGCCCGACGATCGCGCCGGGCTCCGAGTTGCAGATCGCGGTCGTGACGGCGCCGACGGCCCGCACGGTGAGCACGACCGGCTCGCCGCGGCTCTCGGGGGGCCCGCTGACCGAGATCGGCACCTCCCCCACACCGAACATGTAGACCATCACGAACTGTCCCGGCACCACGGCGAAGCCGTCGCCGAGCGGCTCGAGGGTCAGCGTCCACGTGTCGGCCGTGTCCTGCCGGCGCTCGCCGACGCGAAACGGCGACGGCACCAGCGCGCCGACGGCCCGGTCGTCAGCGACCGTCGCCATAGACGTCCAGGAGTCGGAGCCTTGTCCACTGCAGGCGCTCGATCAGCACCTGGGCGAAACGGCTCATCAGGTCGTAGCCGAGCGCCGGATCGTCCTCGCACTTGCCCCGCAGGCAAGCGCCGTCGAACTGCGTCGCGCGCACGGTCGTCAGGGCCCTCGCGTCGAAGTGCGACCGATAGGGCGGGAAGAGCCACGACCAGCCGAGCAGCTCGCCCACCTCGATCGTCTCGATCACGAGCTCGCCCCGCGGCGGCGCGAAGTGTCCCACCGCCACCGAGCCCTGGCGGACGACGTAGAAGACGTCGGCGGCGTCGCCCTGGCGGAAGATCGTCTCGCCCGCGCCGAACCGCACGTTGCGGCCGCAGCCCGCGATGAGGGCGATCTCCTCCTCGCCCATGCCTGCGAAGAAGGCGACACCTTCGAGGATCTCGTCAAGCTCCTTGCGCATTGCCTGCCTCCTCTCCGCGGAGCGCGGCGACCTCGGCCGTGATGTCGATGCCGACCGGGCACCACGCGATGCAGCGGCCGCAGCCCACGCACCCCGAGGTGCCGAACTGGTCGTGCCACGTGCCGAGTTTGTGCGTCATCCACTGCCGGTAGCGCGAGCGGGCCGAGGCGCGGACGTTGCCGCCGTGGATGTACGAGTAGTCGAGCGAGAAGCACGTGTCCCAGACGCGGGTACGCGTCGCCTCCGCGCCGGTGAGGTCGGTCGAGTCCTCGACCGACGAGCAGAAGCA
>JAICME010000156.1 GCA_025929425.1 Thermoleophilia bacterium
CCGTTGCGGCCGAGCAGGCCGCGCATGCGCGCTAACGAGTTGCCGGGTATCTCGCACCGCTCGCAGAGGACGTCGCCACCCTCGACGCGTACGCGGGCCAGCTGCGGGCGGCGCCGACGCGCAACCTTCATCGGACCTCCGAAGAGGCCCAATTCAAGACTTCAGTAGTCAAGGTAGAACCCGTGTGAATCGTCGCCACGCCCAGGCCGCACATAGCCGCTGGTCCCCGCCTCATAGTCGTTCACCGACCACCGACGGAACGGCACGAACTCGTCCCAGCGGAGCTTCCACCTCCTGCGCCGAGTTGCTAGTGGGGCCAACGTCACCTTCGTCTCGCGGCAGCTTGGCCACACGTCAAGTCACGTCACGCTCGGCATCTATGCCCATCTCCTCGATGGCGAAGAACAAGGCACGGCGGACGCGGGAGATTCTGGAGGAGCTTCTTGGCAGTGCGGTCTAATAGCGCCGGACACACGCGAGCGATAGAGATCCTCGCTTCGCTCGATGAAGTAGACGTCACAGGGCAGCTATCCGTCAGATGTCGCCAATGCTGCTTTGTTTGTGCTGCGTCGCCGACTCGCGGGCGGTTGGAGCGTCGCGGGCGGCCTGCAGTGGCGGTTCCAGTACGCGCACCTCTAGCTTGGGCCTCTCGTCGCGGGCCGCTTTTCCAGCTGGGGCATGGCCGAGACCGCCTCAAGGCGTTCCCAAAGTTCGGCGCAAAGAAGCCGCACCTCTGGATGAAGGTCAATACCCTCGCCACGGCGGATCGCTTTGCGGTGGACGAGGCCGGTGATGCTCTGGTCGGGATACGCCACGCCGATGTATTCATAGAGCGAGCGCATCGTGGGCTCCGGATCGGCGACTAGGCCCTCGTATGAACACAACCGAACATCGCTGCGGAGGTCGAGGCCGAGCTGGAAAAACAACGAAGTTCGGGCCCACCAGAAGAGGGCAGCCGCATCGTAGGGGTTCATTCCCGGTCGGTAATAATGAGAGATCACTGACCGCGTCGTCTCAGGCACCAGTTCGCCTCGCCAGTTTGGCGGCTCATTCGAGAGGAGCAGGCGGAGGTTCCGCTCGCCGGTCTCGATGCCGAAGTACGCGAGGTCGGACGCGGCGACGCTCTCCGGTCGACGGTACATCCAGATCGCGAACGAGTTCTCCAGTCCCTCGAGGAGAGCGGGGACGTGTTGCGATTCGACAAGGGGCTTAAGGACAAGCAGTGCAACGCGAATTCGGGCGAGCTGATCTCTGACCTCAGGTAGCGGCTTTAGGCGCAGACGTTCCTCGGCCTGGGAGGAGAGGCAGCTCTGTTCGGGGAACGTGACGCTGCGCCAGTCATTCGTGAAGAGATCGAGCATCACCGTGGTCCCAGAACGTTGACAGCCGACTATCAGCACCACCGCCTTCCGACCGTCGCGCGGGAAGGGATGAACCAGCCGATACCCGCGCTTACCTGCAGAGAGAACATCACGCCCAGCCCGGCTCCGGACCCGCGTCAGCAGACTGTCAGCCATTAGAAACGACCGAGGCCCCGGGGTGATTGCGGCTCACCCGAGAACGGTACCGCCTGACGCGATGCATCCGCCGTCGGGAGTCGAGCTCAATGCCTCTCCGGGACGGTGGAGTGGGATGCCCTTCACCCACAGTGGGCGTTTCCAGATGGTTACGTGCGCTCACACGTCGTCACGATTGGTGTCGTCCATCGCCGAATCACTATCTCGCCGGTGGCGGTGAAGTCGACCCAGCAGACCGCCGATGATTCTCCCTCGCAGGAGCTCGACGTTCTCCAAGAGGCGGGGCAGCAGCGCGCGCGGGACGAGCGCCACGGCGGCGACCCAGATCGCGAGCAGGAAGCGAAGCGGCGGCGCAACGTCGAAGCGCCGACGGGCTCGTCTCAACCCCAACATCAGCAGGCGCATCCGCGTGTCGCCCGGGAATGGATGGTGTGCAGGATCAAGCCGGAGAGAAACCAGCCGCTTACAGAGGCCAGAAACGGAGAGTAGGTCGTCAGCGACCCGCGGCCGCCCTTCTATATCGAGACGTTCTGCGACCTGCACCAGGTGCAGTGCGGTGCGCCTGCAATAGACGATCGCCTGGCGTATCTGCTCAAGGTCGAACTTCCCGACCACACGCTCGAAGCCGTTCGCCTCGTGAATGCGAAACGAGCCGCCGATTTGATCGAGGAAAACGACGTCCCCAAGCAGCGGGGTGAGATGCGACAAGTAATAGTCGGCGCAGAGCGGGTAGTCGCTCTCAGGGACAGGAAAGATCCGCGCAAGCGCACTGCTCCGAAATGCGTTTCCGCTCGTAGCCATACAAGTCATGTCGAACGGAAAGCGCATCACGTACGGGCGGAGGTCGCCACTCCGTAGCGGGAGGTGCGGCAGTGGCTTCACCTCTCCGGTCGCTGATCCGGACTCATCGATTACACGCAGCCGATACATCACCTTTGCTGCCCGAGGCTTACGCTCAAACGTCTCCGTCACCGTCTTTGCCGTATCCGGAGCTAACACATCGTCGGCGTCGAGGAAGATCAGAACTTCCCCGCTGGACCGTTCGAAGCCGGCGTTGAAGGCGCCAGCCTGACCGCGATGCGACTGGGCGACCGCCCGGACCTCGAAATACCGTTCAACCACGGCCAGCGATGCGTCGGTAGATCCGTCGTCGACAACGATGACCTCGCAGTCATCGTGGGTCTGAGCAAGCGCGCTCTCTATGGCATCGCCAAGGAAACGCGCGTAGTTGTAGCTGGTGATAACGATGCTGACCCGGCCGGGCACACCCCCCCGTAACGAGGGGCCGAGACCCCCGGGCCATCTCGCCTCGGTCGTGCCTGCGGTCAACGGATCCTCACTCAGGGCTTCACCGTGGATACGGACTGATGAGGGAACGATGAGCCAGCGGCAACTACACCGGTCCGTCCTCGCAGAGCGCCGTGACCCATGCCGCATGCGCGAACAACCGATGAGCTCGCTACGGAAATTACAGCCGCGCTGGTTCGTGGCTGGCTCTGAGTAGGAGGCCGCGAAGTAGTTTCACCTAGCTCAGGTGAGAGGACTGTGACCCAGCAGAGTGCTGTTTCGTCTTCGCGCGGAGGCGGAGAGGGGCCGGTTCCGACCGGCCCCTCGGTTCGCCGTGATTGGTGTGTTACGTCGTGCCTGCAGTCGCGGCAGTGGTGGTTGGCGAGTTGGTGATTGAGCACAGGAGGCTGCCGAGTGGGGCCTCGGTCGGGTCGGCGGTGATCTGTAGATGAACTTGGTTGAGGTCGACGATCAGGCCGAGGACGTCGAGGTGAGCCGGACCGGGGTTTCGCGGGGACCTCGACTCCAGGATGCTGTCCTGGAGAGAGGAGATCCTCCGCTGTCATGTCGAGACCAAGGAAGTACCCCGAGGAGCTGCTCGAGCGTGGCGTCAGGCTGGCGCTGGAGAGCGGGCGTCCGATCGCGCATGTCGCGGCCGATCTGGGCATCCATAAGGAGACGTTGCGCAAGTGGGTGCGTCAGGCCGAGGCCGAGCAAGGTCTGAGGCCGGATCTGCCGACGAGCGAGGAGCGTGAGGAGATCAAGCGGCTGCGGCAGGAGAACTTCGAGCTGCGGCGCGCGAACGAGATCCTGAAGTCGGCGAGCGTGTTTTTCGCCAAGGAGCTCGACCCAGCCGACCGAGGTGAGCCGCTACGTCGACGAGCATCGTGGCCGCTTCGGGGTCGAGCCGATCTGCAAGACGCTGGGCGTGTCGGTGTCCGCCTACTACCAACGACGCAACGCTCGCCGCCCCGCTCGAGCGGTCGAGGACGAGCGGCTGCTCGGCCGGATCCGCGAGCTGCATGCGGCCAACTACTACGCCTATGGCTACCGGCGGATGTGGAAGGCGCTCCGTCGCGCCGGCGAGCCAGGTCCCGCGCTGCCGGGTGCAGCGGCTGATGAAGCGCAACGGGATCGTCGGTGCGAAGCGGCGCGGCAAGCCGTGGCGCACCACCAGGCCCGACCCGCAGGCGCAGCGGCGGCCGGACCTCGTCCAGCGCGACTTCGCCGCCAGCGGCCCGAACGAGCTCTGGGTCGCTGACAGCTCCTACCTGCGCTGCTGGGAAGGACTCGTCTTCTTCGCCTTCGTCCTCGACGCCTACAGCCGGATGATCGTCGGCTGGCAACTCGCCGTCCACATGCGCACAGACCTCGTCCTCGACGCGTTGCGCATGGCACTTCATCGCCGCGAGCCGGGCGCCGACGTCGAGTTGATCCACCACTCAGATCGCGGCTCGCAGTACACGAGATCGACTACACCCAGCGCTCACCGACCACCGCGTGCTCGCGTCGGTCGGCTCGATCGGCGACGCCTACGACAACGCGCTCGCCGAGTCGTTCGTCGACAGCTTCAAGACCGAGCTGATCCGCTACCGTGTCTGGCGCTCGCGATCGCAGCTCGAGGTCGCCGTCGTCGAGTACGTCGGCTGGTACAACGCAGCCCGCCTGCACGAATCACTCGGAGACATCCCACCGCTCGAATACGAGCAACAGCACGCCCGCCGAGAAGCAACTACGCTCGTCGGAGCGACCGTGTGAACCAACTAACCCGGTCCCCGTCGAAGCCGGTCCGGCTCAAACGCTGCTGCGCGAGTGGGCCTACGCATGCAGCTACGCCTCGAGCGAAAAACGAGCTCGCGCGCTACCCGGCTACCTCCGCTGGTACAACCGACGCACCGCACAGCGCGCTCGGCGCCCGACCACCAATCAGCCGCGTCTCACACCTCTGTGGTCACGACAGCTAGAGCCGGGGACGCCCCGGGGCGAGCTGGAAAGCCGAGAGGCGGGAGAGCCGCGCGCGCTTTACGCTGGCAAGCCCTCCCGCCCCCGGCTTCCGCTCCAGGAACGTCCCCCCTTCCTAAACGAGCCTGGAGCCTTCACCGCATGTTCAGCCGGCCGGACTCCCTCGCCCCCTCCCCTCGTCGTGTCGGCGTCAGCCTTCCGGCGAGGTACGCGGCACAGTTTCTCGGGTGGACCTTTCCCTCGCAAAGAGCGGTCGTTTCCCATGGCGCAACCGGAAGCGTTGGAGACGTATACCCGAACCCTCAGCTCCATGAGCGAGGTTCTCGACACGCTCCGCGACGAGCCCGACCCGGACGGGGCCATGACCCTTCTGGCCGACCGCATCGCGGTCGAGCGAGAATGGGTGCGAGCCCTGCTGGCTCTCGGAGAGGAGCCGCGCCGGCCACCTGACTGGCCGATCGTGTCGCGCGGGCCTCGCCGGTGAGCCCTCCCGACGCCGTTGAGCGTACTGCGCCCGGCATGTCAGGGCCGGGTAAAACCTGCACCAACCCTGGCTGCTCGACGCGCGTCGCAGGAAAGAGTCAGGGCGGGCCTCGGGGAAGGGGGTTACACCGCAGGCCCACCCCGACTTGAGCCTACGCCCAGGCGACGATCTCGCGTACGGGCGGATCGGCTCAGCAGGCGGCTCCCCGCAATCTCGGCGTCCGCTGAACGCCCGGAACTCCGGGAATGGCTAGGCCGCTGTGAGTTGGCGCTGAGCCATGACGTAGGTCCGTTCGTACGTCTGCATCGCCTGCTCGAACAGCTGAAGTGCGAGCTCGCCGTCATCGAGAGCACAGCCGCCGACGCGGAGAGTGCTTCCGTCGGCCTGAAAGTGGGTGGCGAGCCCGACCGCGTAGTCGCCGTCACGGCCGGTCTCGATCTCCCAGCCGAGCAGACGAAGCCACAGCTCGAGAATCTCGCCGTTCATCCGTGCCGGTGTC
>JAICME010000142.1 GCA_025929425.1 Thermoleophilia bacterium
ACCTGGACGTACTCCGAGACGTCCTTGAAGAGCACCTGAAGGTCGATCTCCTGCTGGTAGTGCACCCCGAGCGAGGAGCGCTTCTGCTGGCCGACGACGGCCACGACCGGGACGTGGTCGAGCTTTGCGTCGTAGAGGCCGTTGAGAAGGTGGACCGCGCCGGGACCGGAGGTCGCCATGCAGACGCCGAGCGTGTCGGGACCGGCGAACTTCGCGTGGCCGCAGGCCATGAACGCGGCCATCTCCTCGTGGCGGGCCTGGATGAAGTCGGGGTCGCCGTCCGCCCGGTCGAGGGCGCCGAGAAACGCGTTGATGCCGTCCCCCGGGTAGCCGTAGATCCGGTGGACGTCCCACTCACGCAGGCGCTTCAAGATGTAGTCCGCAACGAGCTCGGCGGCCATGGGTCGTACCTCCTCGAATGGCTTCTCAGAGGTTGTGGACGCCAGGCCCGAACGGGAAACGCGGAAGGTCTAGTCGGCCCACCAGCCGCGCTGCCCGTCGACGTCTCCGCGAGGATCGTCTCCGAGGTTCGGCGCGCCCATGACGAGAAGCTCGAGGCCCTCCGGACCGGCCTCGTAGCCTCGCCAGGTGCCGGGCGGGACCCGCACCGCGTCCCACTCCTCGACCTCGACGATCTCGTCGTCGAGCTTCATCCGCCCGCTCCCGCGCACGACCACGTACACCTCCTCCTGCGTGGAGTGCGAGTGGCCGTACGGGAAGCGATAGCCGGGCGGAACCCACTGGTAGCTCAGGGCGGACTTCTCGAGCTCGAGCGGCTTGGTCGCCGCGCGGAACTCCAGGTCGGGCGGCCCGTCGAACGCGGAGCCGATGTCCTCCAGATCCTTGATGTTCTTGAGCGTGAACGGCACGCGCGGCTCGTCGCTAGGAGTGAGCCTCGATGAACCCGAGCGTGCGCCGCCACGCGTCGTCCGAGGCCTCCTGGAACTCCTCCTGCTTGCGATCGAAGAAGCTGTGCGGCGCGCCCTCGAACTCGATCAGCTCGTGCTCGATGCCCGCGAGCCGCAGCGCCCGTTCGAACTCGAGGTTGTCTTCGTGGCTGATGGCCTGGTCGGCCCCACCCTGCAGCGCGAGGATCGGGCCGCGCATCTCCTCGACGAACGGCAGCGCGCGCGACGGGCGCCCGTAGAAACCGACCGCCCCGGCGAGCTCGTGGAACGCCGTCGACGCCCACGAGTAGGAGCCGCCGAAGCAGAAGCCCACCGTGAAGAGCGCGGTGCAGTCGAGCGCGCGCAGGTGCCGGATGCAGGTGCCCACGTCCGCCATCACCTGGTGCGGCGTGAGCTCCTGGACGAGCGGCATGTAGTCCCAGTCGTCCGGACGCTTGTCGACGCCGGCTGTGCGGCCGAAGTAGTCGAAAGCAACCGCAGCGTGGCCGCGCTCGGCGAACCGGAGCGCGAGCTCCTCGTAGAAGCGGTAGAGGCCCCGAACGTCGGGCAGGATCACGACCCCCGTCGAGACGTCGCTTCCAGCGTCCGGTATGGCCCGGAAAGCGGCGAAGCGGTTGCCGTCCTCACTCTCGAGGACGAGGTCGTCGTGGGAGACGGCCGCGCCGGAGATGCGCGGAATCGGCGGCTCCGAGTCGAGCTCGAAACACATGCCGTCTGAGCCTACGGCGTACCATCGGGCGCGTGTCGCAGGAGGAGTCGCAGCGCGAGGAGATGAACGCCGCGATCCGCGCTCAACGAGAACGGGGAGCGGTGCCGCGGTCGATGCTGCCGCCGGACGACGAGCTGCCGCCGAAACCGCCGGTTCCCCCACCTGCGCCGCCGACGCGCAGCCTGCTCGAACGGCTCTTCAAGCGCTGAGCCCGTAACCAGAGACCGCTCTCGGCGTTTACCGGACGGCAAATGGGAGACGCGACCGGGTCACGCTTGAAGCGGGGGCTGCAAATTGCAGCTGCCTGCATCGTCGTTTTCGTAGGCGCATACGCCGTCGGAACGGCGGTCGCGGGGCCGTTCTTCTGGTACTCGTGCAGCCTCGACGGCCTCGAGGTTCACGGGCCGGCGCATGCGAGCGTCCTGCTTGCCCGCGACGGCACGCGTCTCGGCATGCTCGGCGCGAGCGGAGCAAGGCTGCCCGTGTCCCTGCAGAGGATCGACCCCGTCCTCCAGAAGGCGATCATCGACACCGAGGACAGTCGCTTCTACGCGAACAACGGGATCGACTACATCGGGATCCTGCGTGCGCTGAAGGCGGACGTCTCGGCCGGCCAGTTCGCCGAGGGAGCCTCGACGATCGAGCAGCAGCTGGTGCGGAACCTCTACCTCAGCCCGCAGCAAACGCTCGGCCGGAAGATCGAGGAAGGTTGTCTCGCCGTCCAGCTCGACCGGCAATGGAGCAAGGACCGGATCCTCACGGCCTACCTGAACGACATCTACTTCGGCCGCGAGGCGTACGGGATCGAAGCCGCCGCCCGTGTGTATTTCGGCGTGCACGCGAAGGACCTCTCGCTCGAGCAGGCGGCGCTACTCGCCGGCCTGCCCCAGGCGCCGTCCGCGTATGACCCGACTACGCGTCCGGATGCCGCGCTCACCCGTCGCTCGGAGGTCCTTCAGGCGATGCTCAAGGCAGGCGACATCTCGGAGTCGACCTACAGACACGCGGTCCGAAGCCCACTGGGCCTCCACCCGCGAGCCGCACCGGGCCTCGGAGGCCAGACGTATCTCTCCGATTTCATCACCTCGCAGCTGGTGGACGAGTACGGCGCGGAACGCATCCGCCGGGGAGGGCTGCACATCTACACCACGCTCGACGCCAAGGCGCAGACGCAAGCGACGCACGCCATTCTCGGGACGCTGAACCACAAGCACGATCCGGCCGGATCGATCGTGTCGATCGACCCGGCGACCGGCCGGATCCGGGCGATGGCCGTGGCACAACACGGGACGAGGATCTCCTTCGACATCGCGGCCGACGGGCAACGGCAGGCCGGGTCGACGTTCAAGATGTTCGCCCTCGTAGAGGCCGTGCAGCGGAAGATCAACCCCTGGTCGACCAAATACCTCTCGGCCCCCTTCGTCGGGCCGAACAACTGGAAAGTCCATACGTACGAGAACACGTATTCGGGCCGGATCCCGCTCACGCAGGCGACGCTCCTCTCGGACAACACGGTGTTCGCGCGTCTCACGCTGGACGTGGGGCCGAAGCCGGTCGCCGACCTTGCCCGGCAGATGGGGATCGGATCGCGGCTGAAGCCGGTCCCGTCGATCGTGCTCGGCGTCAACGCCGTGAGCCCGCTCGACCTCGCCACCGCTTACGCAACGCTGGCTGCCGGCGGCGTCGCCCACCAGCCGACCATCCTCGACAAGGTCGTCTTCCCCGGAGGTGACACGCAGAACGCCTCGCAGCCGCGGGGGAAGCGGGTCGTCGACTCGAAGATCGCCGCGGCGGTCACGCGCATCCTCGAAGCGAACGTCCAGTCGGGGACGGGAACAGCCGCGGCGCTCTCCGGCCGGCCAGCCGCCGGCAAGACGGGCACGACGGATCGCTTCACGGATGCCTGGTTCGCCGGCTTCGTGCCGCAGCTCGCGACGGTCACCTGGGTGGGCGACCCGACCCAGGAACGGCCAATGCGCGGCGTGCACGGAATCGCGGGAGTCACCGGCGGCACGCTTCCCGCCCAGATCTGGCACACGTACATGACCGCTGCGCTGCAGGGACAACCGGTCCAGCAGTTCGCGAGTCCGGGGTCACCGCCGTACGCGCCGTGGTGCGGGCGCTACGAGTTCGCGCGCACGTACCGCGACGCGCGCAAGCACGACGGCAGCTGCAACAAGCATCCGCACGGGAAGAAGCAGAAGCACAAGAACAAGCAGACGACGACCGGGAAGACGACGACGGGGCAGGGAACGATTCGCTCCACCACGCTCACGGTCCCGGGCACGACGGCGCCTCCGCTGACCACGACCGCCCCTCCGCCGACGACGACCGTTCCACCGCCCACGACCACGGCGCCACCGCCGACTACCACTGCCCCGCCCCCGACGACCACGACAACGACAACGACGACAACAACGACGTCGACGGGCGGACCGGCGCCCTGACGAACTGCGCCGGGGGAGTCCGGCGCGCGTCCGGCTCCCCCACCGCCGGGCGCGGTCCAGAACCTAGGCGGCCCGCTTCTTCCCGAGCATCTTCGACCACCACTCGTCCTCGTCGACGAGCGATGCGTGAACCTTCGGCCCGCTGGGCCACCGCGGCAGCGTCACCCGGCGCTGCTTCGTGAGCTCCTCGAGCACGGTCGCGCGCACCTTGTGCAGACGCTCGTGCTGGGCTTCGATCTCGCGGGCCAGCTCTTCCCGTTCGGCGTCACGGCGGGCGACGTCGTGCTCGACCTCGAGCAGGGTCTCCCGGTGGGCGACAACTTCCTCGATGGTGGTGGACATGCGGCGCTCCTCCTCAAGTCGCGGTGGTACTCGGACGCCGCAGTTGTCCTTGGGCGGAATCCTCGTCACGATCCGGGTTGCGCGCCATCCCTCGA
Organism: Thermoleophilia bacterium; assembly: GCA_025929425.1. Classification (GTDB taxonomy): domain Bacteria; phylum Actinomycetota; class Thermoleophilia; order Gaiellales; family Gaiellaceae; genus Palsa-739. The sequence goes on from JAICME010000142.1 coordinate 4,502, forward strand.
AATGGCGTTTCGTGCGCGGAGAGCGTCGCTGGGCCGAAATGTCAAGTCCACCGCTCGGGATGCCGATAGACGCGCCGTGACTCTGCGGTGCGTCGATAACCAGTCATGAGCGCGAATTCCGACCCCCAAGGCATGCCTCAGCGCCAGATCGGCGAGCTCATGACCGAGCTCGGGCTGATCACGGCCGAGCAGCTCGCGACGGTTCTCGAAGTGCAGCACCGCTCGAAGCGGCCCCTCGGACAGATCGTCGTCGAGCTCGGCTTCGCCTCGGGCGCGGCAGTGGCGCACGCTCTCGCGATGCAGAGCGGCGGAGCCCTGCGCACCGAGTACGGCTTCGCGCTCGGCGTGAGCCCGGAGCTGGACGAGCCCAAGGCCGGAGAGACCGGTGTCGGGCTGCCGAAGCTACGCCTTGCCCCCACCGCCGTCCCGCCGATTCGGGTCGAACCCGATCCCGGCGAGGCACCGTCGCTCGAGGACGCCGCCGGCGAGGAGATCGAGCAGCCCGAACTCGTCGAGGACCTGGCGCTCGAGCTCGACGAGGAGCCCGAAGCGGACGAACTCGAGCTCGAGGTGGACCAATCCGGCGAGCCCGAGGAGGAGACGGTCGCGGCCGAGGACGAAGAGCACACGGAGATCGACGAGGAGAGCACGGAGATCGAGGCCGTCGAGGTCGTCGAGGTCGCACCTGAGGAGAACGTCGGCGCGCCGGAGACCGCCGAGCTCGAAGAGCTGCGCTCCGAGATCGAACGGCTCCAGACCACGCTCGCCGAGTCGATTGCCACGGCGAAGGCAGAGGCGGCAGGCCTGGCACACCTCCCTGAAGAAGTCGAGAAGCTCGAGCGCGAACTCGCAGAAGCACGCGCGGCGCACGAAGAGGAGATCGTCTCCCTCCAAGGGACGCACGAGCATGCTGTCGCCGAGGTGGAGCGCCTCCAGACCGCGCTCTCGGAAGAGCAGAGCCGTCACGCCGAGGAGCGCCGCGATCTCACCGACCAGAGCGAGCGGCTGCAAGAGGAGCTTGAAACAGCGCTCGAGCGGCTCGCCACCCTCGACTCCGCCACCGAGGAAAGCGACAAGCTCCGGGCGGAGATCGAGAGGCTCCAGAGCGCCCTCGGCGAGGCACAGGGCTCGCGCGAGGAGGAGCTGACCCGGCTGCGGGAAGAGCATGGGCAGGCGAGCGCGGAGCTCGAGCAGATTCGGGCCACCCTCGACGAGGTCCACGAGCGACATTCCGCGGAGCTGGGCGAGTTGTCTGCACAGCGCGAAGGGCTCCAGCACGAGCTGGGCTCCGCACTCGAGCAGCTGGCCGAGCTCGGCCCCGCAGCCGACGAACGCGACCGACTGCGCGCCGAGCTCGATCAACTTCAGTCCACGCTCGCCGAGGAGCAGGAGGGCCGTGCGGCCGACGTGGCAGCGGTGTCTGCCCAGCGCGAAGCGCTCCGCGAGGAGCTCGGCTCCACACTCGAGCAGCTGGCCGAGCTCGGCCCCGCAGCCGACGAACGCGACCGGCTGCGCGGCGAGCTCGAACACCTCCACTCGACACTCGCCGCAGAGCAGGAAGCCCGCGCGGGCGAAGTCGCCGAGGTGTCTGCCCAGCGCGAAGCGCTCCGCGAGGAGCTCGGCTCCACACTCGAACGGCTCGCCGAACTGGCCCCCGCGGCCGAG
>JAICME010000192.1 GCA_025929425.1 Thermoleophilia bacterium
ACCACGGCGTCTACGCCGTCTTCGGCCTGATGGCGATCGACGCGGTCTTCCCCGCGTTCAGCGAGCTCGTGATGCTCTACGCGGGCGCGCTTGCCGCGGGCGCTTTCACGTCGGCGCACGGGATCACGCTGTTCGGCTCGCGGATCGGCAACGGCGCGGGCGCGTTCGTCGCGCTCGCCCTCGCAGGTACCCTCGGTTATCTCGCCGGGGCTCTGGTCGGCTGGGCGATCGGCCTCTACGGAGGACGGCCCCTCCTCGAAGAGCGCGGGCGCTGGTTCCACCTCTCTCCGGCGCGCCTCGACCGCGCCGAAGCGTGGTTCGACCGCTGGGGTAATCTCGGCGTCCTGCTCGGACGGATCACGCCGGTCGTGCGTTCCTTCGTCTCGATTCCGGCAGGCATCTTCGAGATGCCCCTCGGGCCGTACACGGTGCTGACGCTGGTCGGCTCGGCCGTGTGGGCCTTCGCCTTCGCCGGCATCGGCTACGGCCTCGGAACCAGCTACCACCGCTTCGACCACGCGTTCCACTACGTGGAATACGCGCTTGTGGCAGGCATCGTGCTCGGGGCGGCGTATCTGGTCTACCGGAGGAGGGCTACGGCTAGAGTGACCCCGCGTGCAGACGATTCCACTCGTTGACGTCCGAGCCGAATACGAGCCGCTGATCCCGCGGCTCGAGGCCGCCTTCCGTGAGGTACTCGACGGGAAGGGCTTCATTCGCGGCGCGAACTACTGGGCGTTCGAGGAAGAGGCCGCCGCGTACCTCGGCGTCAAGCGCACGATCGGCGTCGCGAACGGCACCGACGCGCTCGTCCTCGCGCTCGACGCGCTCCGCGTCGGTCCAGGCGACGAGGTGATCTGCCCGGCGTTCACGTTCTACGCGACCGCCGAGTCGGTCGTGCGCCGCGGCGCCACCCCGGTCTTCGCCGACATCGACCCGGTCACGCTCAACCTCGACGTCGAGGACGCCGCCGCCAAGGTCACCGACCGGACGCGCGCGATCATCCCGGTGCACCTCTTCGGACGGCTGATGGACGTTCGCCCGCTCCTGGAGCTCGGCATCCCCGTGCTCGAGGATGCGGCGCAGGCGTTCGGCGCCCCGGAAGTCGCGCAGCACGGCACGATCTCGACCTTCAGCTTCTACCCGACGAAGAACCTCTTCTGCCTCGGAGACGGCGGGCTCGTCGCGACATCGGACGAGGAGCTCGCGGACCGCGTCCGGCTCCTTTCCTTCCACGGCTCGCGGAACAAGACCGACTTCGACCTCGTCGGCTACAACTCCCGCCTCGACGAGCTGCAGGCCGCGTTCCTGCGCATCTTCCTGCCGGAGCTCGACGGCTGGAACGAGGGGCGCCGAGCCGCCGCGGCCCGCTACGCGGAGCTCGGGCTCGGGGAGCTCGTCGAGCTGCCGCAGGACGAGCCGGCGCACGTCTATCACCTCTTCGTCTGCCGCTCGCGCGAGCGCGACGCGATCCGGACGGCGCTTGCCGACGCCGGCATCGCCTCCGCGACCTACTACACGACTCCTCTCCACCTCCAGCCGTCGCTCCGCTACCTCGGCTACGAGCCGGGCTCGCTGCCCGTGACCGAGCAGGCGGGCGAGGAGAACTTCTCCCTGCCGCTCTGGCCGGGGATCACGGCGGAGGCGCAGGAGCGCGTCGTCGACGTGGTGCGCTCGGCCGTGCCGACCCGCGTGTGATGCGCCAGCTGCTCTCGCCGCGCCGGCTCGGGCAGGTCTTCGTCGATGCGGCGATCGTCGCGCTCTGCTGGTGGCTTGCGTTCCACCTCCGCTTCGACAACGGCATCCCGCTCAAGTACTCGCAGCTCCTGAACCGGACGATCCTCCTCGTCCTCGCAATCAAGCTGATCGTCTTCATCGCCTTCGGCTTCTACAACCGCTGGTGGCGTTACGTCTCGATTCGGGACATGTGGGCGGTGGCGCGAGGCGTTGTCGTGGCGTGCCTCATCGCGGACGTGACCGTGTATCTCGTCTCACCGGTGCACGGCTTCCGGCTGCCGCGCTCGATCGCGGCGACCGATCTGCTGCTCACGCTTGCCTTCGTCGCGGGGTCGCGCCTCGTCGCGCGGACCGTCATCGAGCGGCCGGGCCTGACGGTGATGGCGCAGGGGAAGGAGGTACTCGTCGTCGGCGCGGGCGATGCGGGGCGGCTGATCGTGCAGGAGATGCAGCGCTCGCGGATGCTCAACTACACGCCGATCGGGTTCGTCGACGACGATCCCCGCAAGCGGAACACGCGGATCATGGGCGTGCGCGTCCTCGGGACTCTCGACGAGCTGCCCCGCGTCCTGCGCGAGCACCGGCCGGACGAGCTGCTGATCGCCATGCCGTCCGTCTCGGGCGACGTGCGCCGCCGCATCGTCGAGACGGCGCAGCAGCTGCGCATCGTCGTGAAGACGCTGCCGGGGCTCTACGAGCTGATCACCGGGGAAGTCGGTCTCGCCGGCCAGATCCGTCCGGTGCAGGTGGAGGACGTGCTGGGCCGCGAGCAGGTGGAGGTCGACTTCCACGAGGTCGCCGGCTACCTCGAAGGGCACACCGTGCTCGTCACCGGGGCGGGCGGCTCGATCGGCTCGGAGCTCTGCCGCCAGATCGCGCGCGTGCGCCCGACGCGGCTGATCCTCGTCGACAACGCCGAGGGGCCGCTCTTCGAGATCGAGCGCGAGCTCGTCGGCGAGCGCGGCTTCACCGCCGCG
>JAICME010000010.1 GCA_025929425.1 Thermoleophilia bacterium
AGCTGCTCGAGGCGAGTGGAGCGACGATCCTCAACGACGTCGTCCTCAACCAGGTGCTCGTGCGCTTCGGCGACGGCGAGACGACCCGCGCGGTGATCCGCCGCGTACAGGAGGACGGCGCCTGCTGGCTCGGCGGGACCGAGTGGCAGGGCGAGCACGCGATGCGCATCTCGGTCAGCAACTGGCGCACGACGCGCGAGGACGTCGAGCGCTCGGCGGCTGCGATCCTCGCTGCCGCTGCGGTGCCGGCATGACGCTCGCAGAGGCCGCGGCGCAGGCCGACGAGCTCGCAACGAGCGGCGCGGCGCAAGAGCTCGCTGCGCTGCGCGGCGAATGGGACGACGAGCTCGAGGCCGCGGCGCGCAGTGCCGACTTCCGCGAGCGGGCGCTCGCCTTCCGCGCGATCGGCATGTTCCGCTGGCGGGCTAAGGAGGAGCTGCTGCGGCGCGGGCTGGACGACGGGAGCCCGGCGGCGCGCGGCTCGGCGCTCCTCTCCCTGGAGCTGCTCTCGCGCGACCACCCGAGCACGGTCAACTCGGTGCGGCCACTCCTGCACAAGATGCTCTCGGACGACGACGAGAACCCCGCCGTGCGCCGGCTGGCTGTGATGGCGCTGAAGAACGGCTCGGCGCAGCCGGACACGATCAGGCTGCTCGAAGGGCTTGCCGCGGACGACGAGGCCGACGGCGACCTGCAGCGCGCAGCCGGAACCATCGCCCAGGGGCTGAAGCGGAAGGCTCAGACCAGGCGCTAGGAGGCGCAGGTCGTGCAGACGCGGGCGCGGATCTCCCTCCCGCAGGAGGGACAGACGCGCCGGCGTTGGCGGTGCTCGAGAGCGTTCTTGGAGAGACCGGCCTTGATCATGAGCCAGGCGGCTCCGAGAGTGCTGACCGCGGCGATAGCGACGTGCGGATCGAGGTGCATGCCTACTTCCTTGCTTGCGGTGCGTGCTTCAAACGGCGCGCATGCGGGTGCGCCTGGAAATACAACTCACGCCGCCTGCGATCGGATACGTGTGTGTAGAGCTCCGTCGTCGCCAGATCGGCATGTCCGAGCATTTCCTGAACCGCCCGCAGGTCGGCGCCGCCCTCGAGAAGATGCGTGGCGAACGAGTGGCGGAGGAGGTGGGGGTGGATCCGTTCGGGCTCGAGTCCCGCCTTTTCGGCCAGCCGCCGCAGGATGAGGAAGACGCCCGCCCGCGTCAGCGGACCGCCCCGTGCGTTCAGAAACAGCTCCTGCCGGTTCCGTCGCTCGAGGAACGGTCGGCCTCGAACGAGGTAGAGCCGAAGAGCCTCGGCGGCTTCACGGCCGATGGGAACGACGCGCTCCTTGCTCCCCTTGCCGAGGCAGCGGACGAGGCGATGCTCGAGATCGACCGATTGGCGGTCGAGAGCCACGGCTTCGCTCACGCGCAATCCGGCTCCGTAGAGCAGCTCGCCGATCGCGCGGTCGCGGAACGCAACGGGCGTCGTGCCGGCCGCGGCCTCGAGCAGGCGCTCTACCTCGGCGGGCGACAGCGTCCGCGGCAGCTTTCGGCGCCGCTTCGGGAGCTCGACGGTCGCCGCCGGGTTGTCGGTACGTGTGCCGAGGAGCACCTGGTGGCGGAAGAACGCGCGCACCGCGGCGAGCCTGCGCGCGATCGTCGTCGGCGCAAGACCGTCCGCACGGAGCTGGGCGACGTAGGCGGCGAGGTCGTCGGTGCTCGCGTCGGCGGGCGAGCGTTGCAGCCAGCTGCTCAGGTGGGCAAGGTCGCGCCGGTATGCCTCCACCGTGCGAGGCGCAAGCCGTGCGGCAGCGAGGGCGAGAAAGCCTTCGACGGCCTGGTCGGGCTTCGGCTTCTCCGTCACGCGCGCTGATTTCGGCCCGACGGACGCGAGGCCTGCTCGAATGTGGTCAGGGAGCGCCGTCATGTCGTCATCCACGGCTTCGTCCAGGGCGTCGGCTTCGCTATGCGGTCGAGCGAGCGACGCGTTCGCGGAGGAGAACCCGCCCAAGGCTTCGCCGGCTTCCGCGTCCGCTAGGAGCGGGGATGCGCGCGGTCGTAGACGCGGCGCAGGTGGCGCGGGTCGACGTGGCTGTACACCTGCGTCGTCGAGAGCGAGCTGTGGCCGAGCAGCTCCTGGATCGTGCGAAGATCCGCTCCCCCGTCGAGCAGATGGGTGGCGAATGCGTGCCGCAACCGGTGCGGGTGAGGGACGATCCGACGTAGCGTGCTCGTGTCGAGGCGGCGACCTCGCGCGGAGAGGAAGAAGGCGTCGTTCGCACCCGCCGCCAGCGCGGGCCGCGCGTCGCGGAGATAGCGCGCAAGCCAGAGCGCCGCCTCCTCCCCGAGCGGGATGACGCGTTCCTTGCCGCCCTTCGCCTGGCGGACGTGGACGAGCTCCTGCTCGAAGTCGACGTCGCCGAGGTCGAGCCCCACCGCCTCGGCGCTCCGCAGGCCGGCGGAGTAGACGAGCTCCACGAGCGCGCGGTTCCGCAGCGCGATCGGTCCGTCGCCCTCCAGCGCCTCGAGTGTCTGCTCGACCTCGGCAGCGGCAGGTGCGTCCGGCAGGCGCCGCGCCCGGCGTGGGGCAAGGCGGGCATCGGGGACGCGCTCCGGCCCGAGCGCGTGCCGGAGGAACGCGCGTATCGCGGCGAGCTTGCGGCTGATCGTCGCAGGGGCGAGCTTCCGGCCGCGTTTCCCGCCGAGCCAGGAGACGTAGTCGGCGAGCACGCGGACGTCGACTGCATCGAGCTTCGTGCGCCGATCCTCGAGCCAGGCGCAGAACTCCCCGATGTCGCCGCGATAGGCGCGCCGGGTTGCCTCGCTCAACGCAGGAGAGGCCAGGAAGCGATCGGCTGCGGCGCGGGCGTCCACGAAGGACGGTTCGCCGGGCCCCGGCCCATTCCCTTTCGTTAGCGTGACCCCCGATGATCGCGAAGCACGACGTGCTCGTCGTCGGAGCGGGCTGCGCAGGGATGCGCGCCGCGATCGAGGCTTTCGACGCGGGTGCAGACGTCGCGATGATCTCGAAGCTCCATCCGACGCGTTCGCACTCCGGCGCGGCCGAGGGAGGCATCAACGCCGCACTCGGCAACGCGGCCGAGGACAACCCGGAGATCCACGCCTACGACACCGTCAAGGGCTCCGACTACATCGGCGACCAGGACGCGATCGAGATCTTCGCCCAGGAGGCGCCGGGCGACATCATCCAGCTCGAGAATTGGGGCGCGTTCTTCTCCCGCCGCGAGGACGGCAAGCTCGCGCAGCGCCCGTTCGGGGCGGCCGGCTCGCCGCGCACCGTCTATGCGGCCGACATCACCGGCCACGTCCTGATCCAGGTTCTCTGGGAGCAGGTCTGCAAGCGCGACATCCCGGTCTACGAGGAGTTCTTCGCGTGGCAGCTCGTCGAGAACGACGGCCGCTGCCAGGGCGTCATCTGCTGGGACCTCCTGCACGGTGGGCTCAAGACCGTGGGCGGGAAGACCGTCGTCCTCGCGACCGGCGGCGCCGGCCGCCAGTACCGCGTGACGACGAATGCCTACGCCTGCACCGGCGACGGGATGGCGATGGCGCTCCACGCCGGCCTCCCGCTGAAGGACATGGAGTTCATGCAGTTCCACCCGACGACGCTCTACCCGACCGGGATCCTCCTCACCGAGGGGATTCGCGGCGAGGGCGGCTACCTCATCAACAAGGACGGCGAGCGGTTCATGAAGCGCTATGCGCCGAACGCGCTCGAGCTCGCCTCGCGCGACGTCGTCTCCCGCTCCGAGCAGACGGAGATCGACGAGGGGCGCGGCGTCGACGGGAGCGTTCTCCTCGACATGCGGCACCTCGGCGCCGAGCGGATTCTCGAGCGGCTGCCGAGCTCGCGCGAGCTCGCGATGACGTACGCCGGCATCGACCCGGTCTACGACCCGGTGCCGGTGCGGCCGGGCGCCCACTACCACATGGGAGGCGTGGAGACGGACAAGGACGGTGCGACCGAGCTGACCGGCCTCTATGCCGCCGGCGAGTGCGCGTGTGTCTCGATCCACGGCGCGAACCGGCTCGGCGGCAACTCGCTCATGGAGACGATCACGTTCGGGCGGCGCGCGGGCCGCTCCGCAGCGGAGTGGGCGCTCTCGCACACGACGGTCGAGGTGCCGGAGTCCGCGGAGCGGGACGCTGAGGCCCGGCTACGGGAGCTGCTCGACCGCGAGGGCGGCGAGCGGCCGTGGAAGCTGCGCGAGGAGCTCGGCAGCTCGATGCTCGAGAACTTCGCCGTCTTCCGCACCGAGGCGGGGATGACGAAGCAGATCGAGATCCTCCACGGCCTGCGCGAGAGGTATCCGAACGTCTATGTCGAGGACAAGGGAGAGGTGTTCAACAGCGACCTCACGCAGGCGATCGAGCTGGGGAACATGCTCGACACCGCGCTCTGCATGGTCTCGGCCGGCGTCGTGCGGAAGGAGAGTCGCGGCGCCCACGCACGGCCGCACGACTATCCGACGCGCGACGACGACAAGTTTCTCCACCACTCGATCACGCGCTGGAAGGACGGCGGCGTCGAGCTTTCGACGTCGGAGGTGCGCTTCACGAAGTGGGAGCCCCAGGAGAGGAAGTACTGATGCGCGTTGCTCTGAAGGTCTGGCGCTACGACTCCGCTACGGGCGAGCGGGCACTGCGCGAGTACGAGATCGACGCGCCCGAGGAGGCGACGCTCCTCGACTGCCTCGACATCGTGAAGGATCGCCACGACGGCTCGCTCGCGTATCGCAAGAGCTGCCGGATGATGATCTGCGGCTCCTGCGGGATGCGGATGGACGGCGCCGCCGTCCTCGCCTGCAAGACGCGGATGTACGACATCGCGCAGGAGGGCCGTGTCCCGGTGATCTCGGCGATGGGGAACCTCCCGATCGTGAAGGACCTCGTCGTCGACATGGATCCGTTCTGGGCGAAGTTCAAGGCGATGTGGCCCTGGCTCGAGCCCGGCTACGAGCGGCCGGAGGACGGGCGTGAGTACCGGATCTCCCAGGAGCGCATGAACGTCGTCCACAAGGAGTCGCTCTGCATCAACTGCGGCCTCTGCGTCTCGGAGTGCAACGCGATGGAGTCCGACCCGGAGTTCCTCGGCCCGCAGGCGCTCGCCAAGGGGATGCGCTTCGTCGGCGATCCGCGCGACGGCGCGACGGTCGAGCGGCTCGAGCGCTACAACTCCGAGCACGGCATCTGGGATTGCACGCGCTGTTATTTCTGCAACGAGCGCTGCCCGAAGGGCGTCGACCCGCGGGACGCGATCGCGAAGCTCGGCGCCGAGTCGATCCGCCTTGGCATCGACCGCGACATGGGGGCGAAACACGCGAAGTGGTTCGTGCGCTCCGCCGAGACGACCGGCTGGCTCCGCGAGGAGGAGCTGATCCCGAAGACGCAGGGCTACGTCTCGGCGATCAAGCAGCTCAAGTTCGGCTACTCGCTCGCGAAGCACGGCAAGGTCCGTCCCGTGCCCATCCCTCACGTGGCGAAGGACGTGAACGAGGCCCGCACCCTGCACAAGCTCGTGCGCGAACAGGACCGGCAGGGCGCGCTTGGGCACGTCCAGGGCGAGCACGCGCTCGAGCGGCTGGCACACGGACACGTGAACGAGTCGCTCGAGGAGATCTACGCGCGGCCCGGAGCGGCGCCGCGGCCATGGCTACCCGAAGTGGAGGAGGCACCGTCCGCGTGAGCACGACCGAGACGCCGTTGAAACGAGTCGCTTACTACAAGGGCTGCCTTGCGTCGCTTTCGGCGAAGGAGCTCGACACGTCCACCCAGGCACTCGCGCCGCAGGTCGGGCTCGAGCTCGTCGAGCTCGAGTCGGTGACCTGCTGCGGCGCGGGGGACATCCACGAGGCGGAGCCCGACTACTACGTCCACCTCAACGCCCGGATCCTCGCGTACGCCGAGGCGACCGGCTGCGACACGTTGATGACGGTCTGCAACGTCTGCACGCTCAACCTCCGCCAGGCGAACTTCATGCTCCAGGGAGATTCCGATCTGCTTGCGCGGGTGAACGAGAACCTCGAGACCGTCGGGGTGCCGGCGTATTCGGGCAAGGTCGAGGTGCGGCACTTCCTCTGGGAGATCGCCGAGGGCGAGGGCTACGAACGGCTCAAGGGCGCGGCGCACAAGGGCCTGAAGGGACTGAAGGTCGCTCCGTTCTACGGCTGCCAGATCCTGCGTCCGTCGAAGATCATGGGCTTCGAGGATCCGGACCGGCCCTGGTCGCTCGAGCGGATCATCGAGGCCTGCGGCGGCGACGCGATCGACTATCCGGCGAAGATCAAGTGTTGCGGTTTCCCCATCATCGCGGCGCGCGAGGAGACGGCGCTGGGCGAGGTCATCCAGCCGATCGAGCAGGCGATGGAGGCCGGAGCCGACGTGATGGTGACCCCGTGCCCGCTCTGCCATCTCTCGCTCGACGCATGGCAGCAGAAGCTCGAGGCGTCGACCGGCAAGAAGTTCGGCCTGCCGATCCTCCACCTCGCGCAGCTCGTCGGGGTCGCGGCCGGCCTCGAAGAGTCGGAGCTGAAGTTCAAGCGCCACATCGTCGATCCGCGGCCGGCGCTCGAACGGCTCGAAGTCTGAGAGGCCTCGGCACCGCGATCGCGGGCGGCCTCGGCTGGGGCCTGTTCGAGGCGAGCTGGGTGCGGCTGCGCGAGCTCGAGGTCGAGCTGCCCGGGCTGCCGTCGGAGCTGGACGGCCTCCGGATCGTCCACCTCTCGGACTTTCACTTCGGCGTACCGTCGCCCGGGATCGGCGCAACGTGGCGCGCGGCCCTGTGGGCACGTGAACGGCGTCCCGATCTTGTCGCGGTCACGGGCGATCTCCTCACGCATCCGCGTGGGGAGCCGATGCTGCGGCGGCTGGTGCGGGTGCTGCCGCAGCCGACCGTGGTCGTGCTCGGCAACCACGATCTCGCGATCAGCCGCGACCCGCAGGCCCGGCGCTCCGACCTGCGGGAGCTCGAACCGGCGATGCTGCTGCGCGACGAGGGGCGGTTCGTCGAGCTTCGCGGGCGCCGCCTCTGGATCGCCGGCGCAGATCCGCGCCTCATCGTCCGGGGCCGGTCGCGGCTCGACCCGAACTCGCTCGCCCGTGAGGCGGAGTTCTCGATCCTGCTCTGCCACTACCCGCGCGTGCTCGACCAGCTCGAGCCTGGCCGCTTCGACCTCGTCCTCTCCGGACACATGCACGACGGCCAGATCACGTTGCCGTACCCCGGGGGCAAGCTGTTGCTCGCACATCCGAGCGCGCCCTACTCGCGAGGCGTCTATCGGAATCCCGCAGCGACGATGCACGTTTCCGCCGGGCTCGGCACGACCTTCGTCCCGTTCCGCTTCGCCGCACGGCCGGAAGCGACGGAGCTCACGCTGAGACCGGGCTAACCTAAGCCCATGGCCGGTCAGGCGTCGATCTCGACGGAGATCCTCGCTCGCTACGCCGCGGATGCGGCGCGGGAAGTCGAAGGAGTACGGGAGCTGGCGGACAGCCCGCTTCCGCGGCGGCATGCGGTCCGCGTGTCGGGGAGCGACGGTGCGATGCGGCTCGAGCTGCACGTCGTCACGGAGTGGGGGGCGTCGATCCCGGCGGTCGGCAGAAAGGTGCAGGAGCGCGTCCGGGAGTACCTCTCCAGCATGGCCGACATCGAGCCGCTCGCAGTCGAGGTCGTCGTCGATGCTGTTGGGCCGGAGCGGGACGCGTGAGCACCCGGATCTCCGGGTTGACCGGGCTGACTCTCGAGACGGCGCCGACCGTCTGTCACGAGTGCATCTGGTGGCAGACGCGCAACGGGCGCAGCACCGACAAGCGCAAGTGGATCCGCGACGCCGAGGGCGAATGGGGCGCCTGGGGGACGGTCTACCACGACGACGACGGGCGGCTGCTCGGCTCGATGCAATACGGGCCCGCCGAGCTCTTCCCGCGTGCGCGTGAGCTCCCCGCCGGGCCGGCGAGCAGCGATGCCGTCCTCGTCACGTGCGCCTACCTCACCGACCCTTCCCGACCGTGGGTCATGCAGTCGCTCTTCCTGACCGCGATCGGCGATGCCCGCGACCGGGGAGCGCGTGCGCTCGAGGCCTTTTCGTACTGCTATCCGGAAGGCGAGACGAACTTCGAGCGCTTCCACGTGCACCGGACGATCTTCCCGTCCGACTTTCTCGCCGACTTCGGCTTCCTGCCGGTGCGCGCGAAGGGTCGCGTCGAGCTTGCGCGCCTCGAGCTCGGCGGGCTCCAGCCGGTGGAGGAGGGAAAGCGTGAGGTGGTGCTGGCCCGCGTGCGCGAGGCGTTCCTGCCGGCTCCGGAGCCGCAGCGGCCCTAGCGTCGGACCCGTTTCGTTAACGGAACGCCAACGCGCGTGTTTACAAAAAGACGGCAGTTGCGATTTACGGTCTCCGCCGTGCGGGTGATCGCAATCGCGGGTGCTCTGTCCCTCGTCCTGACCGCGACGGCTCTCGGGGCGCGCGCGGACGTCGCACAGAAGGCCGCGTCGGCTCCTCTGCCCAAGGGCGCCGTACAGAAGAAGGGATCGAGCCTGTATCGCGTCGTCTGCCCCTCGGCCGCAGGCTGTGTGGCCACGGGCAGTTACCGCACCGCGAAGAACGGACACCTCCTCGCGATCGCCGAGCGAGGCGGCAAGTGGGAACCGCAGCAGACGCCCGTGGGCGTCAGCATCGCGTCGCTGGCGTGCCCGTCGGCCGGCAGCTGTGTCGGAACCAGCGGGGTCGCCGAGCAACGCGCTTCGGTGCTGACCCAGAGGGGCCGTGCGTGGCAGTCGACCGCCGTGACGCTCCCCGCAGGCGCGCCGTCGACTCCCTGGCCGGAACTCGCATCCATTTCGTGCGGCTCGCCGGGTAACTGCGTCGCGGTCGGCGCCTACGAGATCCCCACCTTCGGCGAACCTCTGCTTGTGACGGAGAGCAACGGAACGTGGCTCCCCGGGACCGAGCCTCAGCCGCCGGCAAATGCGGCGACGACTCGCGATCGGAACATCGTCACGCCGGGAAACCGACTCTCACTCGTCGCGTGCCCCTCCTCCGGGAATTGCACCGCCGTCGGCACATATTCGGACAAGGATGCGACTGCGGGCGAGTATCCCTGGATGCTGGAGCAGACCGCCGGTCATTGGGCAGCGGGCGCCGCTCTGCGGCTTCCGGCCGATGCGAGCCCTTACGGGGACCCGGAGCGGGGAGATGCTCCGTTCTTCGGCTTCAACGGGCTGTCCTGTCCGTCGGCCGGGAATTGCACCGCCGTTGGCGGTTACCTGGGCACGAGTGACGTCGAGCTCGGCTTGATCCTGACCGAGCGCAACGGCAACTGGTCGCGCGGGGTCGGGGCGCCGCTCCCTCCGCGCGCCGTTCCGAATAGCGACCCGAACGAGTTCGACTCGCCGATCGCGTCGGTCTCGTGCGCCGCGCCCGACGACTGCGCTGCGGTTGGCTCGTACGTGCTCAAGGTCGGCGGCACGCCTCACGGCCTGCTTCTGACCGAGCGCGGCGGCACGTGGAAGGCGACGACGCTCGCTCTACCCGCAGGCGCGCAAGCTTCGGGCGGGGTGTTCCTGACCTCGGTCGCGTGCCCGTCGCGTGGCAACTGCATCGCGATCGGCTCCTACGCGAGTCACGGAAAGACACACGGCCTGATCGTTCGCGAGCGCAAGGACAAGTGGGAGCGAGGCATGAATGCTGCGCTCCCGGCGAACGCGGCGGCCGCGAGCAGTCAGCACGCCTTCCTCAATTCCGTGTCGTGTGCCTCGGCGAGTCGCTGCACGATCGCCGGGACCTACACGACCCGCGGCGGGGTCGGGCAGGGCCTGGTCGTCAGCCTGCGGTTGTCGTAAGCCCGGCGCCGTCCCGGGCGACCCGGAGCACGCGCACATCGTGCCGGGGATAACGCGCGTGCACTTCCTCCGAGATGTCGCGCTCTGTCCACACGATCACGGTCGGGCCGGAGCCCGAGAGCGTCACGCCGAATGCTCCGTCGGGGAGGTCGGCGCGCAGCTCGGCGAGGAGCGGGGCCGTCGGGGCGCGGTACGGCTCGTGCAGGCGGTCGTCGTGGCTCGCGGCGAACAACGGCGCATCGCCTGATGCGATCGCCGCGCCGAGCAGCGCCGCGCGGGCGACCGTGAAGACCGCGTCTTCGCGAGGGACGGAGTCGGGCAGCGCTTGCCGCGACTCCGCCGTCGAGACCTGCGCCTCGGGGATGACTGCGATCGGGGTCGCCGGCAGGTCATCGGCGACCCGCGCGATGCGGCCGTCCCAGGTCAGGCAGACGCCGCCCGCGAGCGCGGGAGCGAGGTTGTCGGCGTGGCCTTCGAGCGGAAGTCCGGCTTCGAGCAGCTCCTCGGCGCTCGGTGAGATGCCCGCGACCCATGCGCCGGCGACGAGGCCGAGCGCGACGATCGCGGCGCTCGAACCGAGGCCGCGCTCGCGCGGGATCCGGCTCGTCCATTCGAATGTCCAGCCGGCGGGCGACGCGTAGGCGGAGAAGGCGCGCACACCGAGATGCGACTCGTCGCCGCCGCCTCCCTCGGTCAGCTCCAGCTCGTTCCAGAGCTCGAGCGCGGCGCCGGCGACGTCGAACCCCGGCCCGAGGTTCGCCGTCGTCGCCGGTGCGCGGAAGCGCGTCATGCGCCGACGGCGGCGGGATCCTTCAAGCCGTGGCCCGTGACGATGCAGACGACAAGGCCCTCGTGCTCCGCGTGAGCGAGACCGGCGATGCCGGCAGCGGACGCAGGCTCGGAGAAGACCCCTTCGAGCGCGCGGAGGTTCTTCCAGGCGTCGAGGATCTCCTCGTCGGTCACCGTGATGAGCGAGCCCCCCGAGCGTTCGACCGCCTCGTGCACCCACCTCTCGTGCACCGGCTCGGTGATTCGGATCGCCGACGCGACCGTGTCGGGGCGCCGTGCAGCCTCGACGGGGTAGAGCGCCGGGAGCGAGCTGACGAGCTCCTCGAACCCCCGCGCGACGGCCCGCGTGTTCCCGCCGCCGCCGTACGGGAGCGTCACCGCGTCGGGCGCGCCTCCGAGCTGCTCGGCGATCTCGGCAGCAACCGTCATCTGGCCCTCGATCCGGTCCTCGCTGCCGCCGGAGTTGACGAACGTCGAGCCGGGCTCGGAGGCGAGCGCCTCCGCGTGGGCGAACGCGTCGGAGAACGAGCCTTCGACCTCGACGATCGTCCCGCCGACCGCGCGCACCTGGACGAGCTTCGAGGCTGCGATCGCACCCGCGGGCACGACGATCACCGCTTCGATCCCCGCGCGCGCGGCGTAAGCAGCCGAGGAGGCCGCCGTGTTCCCGGTCGACGCGCAGACGAGCCGCGTGACACCGCGCTCGACCGCGCGCGTCGTCGCGACGGCCATGCCGCGGTCCTTGAACGAGCCTGTCGGATTCGCGCCTTCCCACTTCAGCCAGAGCTCTTCGACGCCGTAACGCTCGCCGAGCCGCGGCGCGCGCAGGAGCGGCGTCGATCCCTCGCCGAGCGTGATCTCGTTCACGCAGCGATCACCGGTGCGATGAACGGTCGGCGGAGCATCTCCGGCGACCTGGAGAGCTCGTCGAGCGCCGCCTCGACGGAGCCGATCGGCGCGTCGTGCAGCACGAGGTCGAGCGCGGCCCGTCCCCCTTCGAGATGCTGGACGAGTTGCGCGATCGAGACGTCGTGCTTCGCGAACGTCGCCGCCGCGTGCCCGAGCACACCGGGCCGGTCGGCGACGGCGAGATGGACGTAGAACGGGGCGCGCCAGCCGGCCGGGTCGAGCCTCGGCAGCTCGCGCCAGCACGCGTCGTTCTGCAGAAAGCCCGTCCCCGACGTCCCGACGACGCTGACGAGGTCGGCGACGACCGCGGAGGCCGTCTCGATTCCGCCCGCGCCCGGGCCGCCGAGCGTGACCTCGCGGATCGCATCGCCCTGGAGGACGACGACGTTGGAGCTCCCCTCGACGCTCGCGAGCGGATGTGCGTTCTCGACGAACGCCGGCTGCACGCGGACGTCCACCGCTCCCTCGGTGAGGGTCGCGATCCCGATCAGCTTCAGCGCCATGCCGAACGACGCAGCCGCGGCGACATGCGCCGGCTCGATCGTCTCGATCCCGCGGTACGGCACGTCGTCGAGGAGGACACGAGAGCCGAACGCAACCGTTGCGAGGATGGCGATCTTGGCCGCCGCGTCGGCGCCGGTGACGTCGTCCGTCGGGTCGGGCTCGGCGTAGCCGAGAGCCTGCGCCTCGGCGAGCGCCTCGGCGTACGTTCCGCCGCGCGCCATCCGCGAGAGGACGAAGTTCGTCGTCCCGTTGACGATGCCCAGGACACGATGGACGTTCTCGGCGACGAGCGATTCGCGCAGCACCTTCACGACGGGAACGGCCGCGCAGACAGAGGCCTCGAAGCGCAGCTGAACGCCGGCCGCGGACGCGATCGCGAACAGATCGGCGCCCTCTCGCGCCACGAGCTGCTTGTTGGCGGAGACCACCGGCTTGCCGGCCCGGAGAAGCTCGCGGACGTAGCCGCCCGCCGGCTCGATCCCGCCCATCACCTCGGCCACGACGTCGACGCGGGGGTCGTCGCGCAACGCCGCGAAGTCGTCCGTGAGCACGTCGTCGCCCGGCGCGAAGTCGCGGTTCTTCGCCGGATCGCGCACGAGCGCGCGAACCACGGTCAGCCTGTGCCCGGTCGCGCGCTCGATCTCGTCGCCGCTCTCGGCGAGCATCCGGGAGACGGCCGAGCCGACCGTGCCGTAACCGAGGAGGCCTACGCCGACGTCAACGGACGCCATGCGGTGTCGAGCACCCTCTCCGCGATCTGAACGGCGTTCAGCGCGGCACCCTTGTTGAGGTTGTCGCAGGCGAGGAACAGGACGAGCCCGCTCTCTGCCGCGGGATCGCGCCGTACCCGGCCGACGAGGACCTCGTCGGTGCGGGCGGACGCGGCCGGCGTCGGTGTGTCGACCAAGCGCACCGACGGGGCCTCCCCGAGCACGGTTTCGGCCTGCTCGGGCGTGAGCTCCGACTCCAGCTCGATCCAGACCGACTCGGCGTGGCCGACGAGCACCGGGACGCGCACCGTGGTGGCGCTGATCGGCAGCTCCGGCAGCTCGAGCACCTTCTGCGACTCGGCGCGGATCTTCGCCTCCTCGTCGGTCTCGGCCCCTTCCCACGTCCAGTCGAAGCCGATGTCGTGCTGCTCGACCGGCTCTTGCCTCAGCTGCTCGGCGCGCGCCGCGCCCTTGCCCGAGACGGCCTGGTACGTGGAGACCCGCACGCTGCGCAGTCCGGCGGCGTCGTGCAGCGGCTTGAGCACGCAGGTGAGCGGGATCGTGCAGCAGTTCGGGTTGGCGAGGATCCCGTCGTGGTCGGCGACCCGGTCGCCGTTCACCTCCGGTACGACGAGCGGGATACCCGGCTCGAGCCGATAGGCCGACGACTTGTCGATGGCGACGGCGCCGCCGCGCACGGCGTGGGGGACGAGCTCGCGCGACGCCTCGGTCCCGACCGAGAAGAGTGCGATGTCGATCCCGCCGGCGGCGAGCGCGTCGGCCGTCGCCTCCTCGACGACCGTGCCGTCGGCGAGCACCGAGCCGGCCGACCGCGCCGAGGCGAAGGCGCGCACGTTCTCGAACCCGTGCTCGCGCAGGATCCGCATCGTCACGCCGCCGACGGCGCCGGTGGCGCCGACCACGGCGACGCGTGCGTCACGCATCGACCCGCTCCTCGGCGTACATCCGGAACTTGTCGTGCACCGCCCGCACTGCGCGCTCGACCTCCGTCGCGCGCACGACGCAGGAGACGCGGATGGACGAGGTGGAGATGATCTCGATGTTGATGCCTGCCTCCGCGAGGGCTTCGAACATGTCGGCGGCCACGCCGGGGTGACTCTTCATTCCGGCTCCCACGAGCGAGACCTTCGCGACCTCGTCGTCGAGATCGATCGACGTCGCTCCGATCTCGGCGGCCAGCTGCTGCAGGATCGGCTCGGCGACGGCGAGATCGGTCTTCGGGAGTGTGAACGAGATGTCCGTCGTGCCGTTCTCGGACACGTTCTGGACGATCATGTCGATGTTCACGCCGGCGTCGGCGAGCGCGCGGAAGATCCGCGCAGCGACGCCCGGGCTGTCGGGCACGGCGACGATCGTCGCCTTCGCTTCGGAAGCGTCGTGGGTGACGCCGGACACGATCGCCTTCTCGAGCACCAGGTCTCCTTCCTCGGCGATCCGCGTGCCTTCGCTGTCTGTGAACGACGCGCGCACGTGGAGCGCCACACCGTACCGTCGTGCGATTTCGATCGACCGCGCCATCATCACCCGGGCGCCGGTTGCCGCCATCTCCAGCATCTCCTCGTAGCTGACCGTCTCGAGCTTGAGTGCGTCGGGGACGATCCGCGGATCGGCGGTGAAGACGCCCTCGACGTCGGTGAAGATCTCGCAGGGGCCGCCGAGCGCCGCCGCGAGCGCCACGGCCGTCGTGTCGGAGCCGCCGCGGCCGAGCGTGGTGACGTCGTGCGAGTCGGCCGAGACACCCTGGAACCCGGCAACGAGCACGATCTTTCCGGCGTCGAGCGCCTCGTTGATGCGCGTTGCGCGCACCTCGGCGATCTTCGCCTTGCCGTGGACGGTGTCGGTCACGATGCCCGCCTGGGAGCCCGTGAGCGAGATCGCCTCGTGCCCGAGGTCATGGACGGCCATCGCGCAGAGCGCGTTCGAGATCCGCTCGCCGACGGAGACGAGCATGTCGTATTCGCGCGGGTGCGGGACGGGGGAGATCTCGTGCGCGAGCCGGATCAGCTCGTCGGTCGTGTCGCCCATCGCCGAGAGGACGCCGACGACGCGCTTGCCCTCTTCGCGCGCGCGCACGAGGCGACGCGCCACATCCTTGATCTTGTCCACGTCGCCGACGGACGTGCCGCCGAACTTCATCACCACGAGGTCGGGGCGGCCCGCCGTCGCGTCGGCTGCGATCTTCGGGAGCGGCTCGTATTGCGTGGTCGCCATCGCCGTCTACATCTCCCTGCGGCCGACGAGCGCGCGGCCGAGCGTCACCTCATCCGCGTACTCGAGGTCGCCGCCGACCGGCAGCCCGCTGGCAAGGCGCGTGACCCGGACGCGATCGCGGAGCCGGCTTGCGAGGTAGGACGCGGTCGCTTCGCCGGTCGCGTTCGGGTTCGTGGCGAGGACGACCTCGACGACCCCGTCGCTCTGGACGCGATGCATGAGCTCGTCGATGCGGAGGTGCTCGGGCTCGACGCCGTCGAGCGGCGACAGCGCGCCGCCGAGGACGTGGTAGAGGCCGCGGTACTCCGCCGTCCGCTCGAGCGAGACGAGGTCGACGGGCTGCTCCACCACACAGATCGTCGTGCGGTCGCGGCGCGCGTCGAGGCAGATCCCGCAGAGCTCGTCCTCGGTCAGGTTGCCGCAGTCACGGCAGAAGCGGACGCGCTCCTTCACCTCTTTGATCGCCCCTGCGAGTGCCAGGGCCTCCTCCTTCTGCGCCTGGAGGAGGTGGAAAGCAAGCCGCTGCGCGGTGCGGCTGCCGATGCCCGGCAGGCGCGTCAGCTGGGCGACGAGGTTCTCGACGGAGGGGCTCAGCATGTCGTCTGAGGGTACTCGTCCGCTTCGGACACGACCGGTGCCTGGCACCGGTCGTGTCCCGAGGGGACAGGTCCGCTAGCGGGGCGAGAAGTCGAAGGCCCAGCCCCAGATCACGACGCCGATCAGGGCCAGCACGATGAGCGCCCAGAGCCAGTTGGAGAAGATGTACCGGCCGCGGACGCTCCGTCGCGGCGGGGGTGTGTTCACTCGCCGAGGCCGGGAAGGCCGAGTCCGCCGAGGCCCATGTCCCCGAGCATCTGCTGCGCCCTCGCCTCGACGCCTGCGCGGGCCGAGCGCAGGGCCTCGTTCACGCCGGCGAGAACGAGGTCGGCAAGCGCCTCGGGATCTTCCGGGTCGATCGCGTCCGGCGAGATCTCGATCGCGACGACCTCGCCGGCGCCGTTCGCCGTGACCTTCACGAGCCCGCCGCCGACCGACGACTGCGCGGTCTCCTGGGCAGCTTCGTCCTGCATCCGCTGCACCTGCTCCTGCATCTGCGCGGCTTGCTGCATCAGCCGGTCCATGTCGAACGAAGACATGGCTAGCTCTCCCGCTCCTGCGCGTCGAACGTCTCCTTCAGGAGCTCGAGGATCCGCTCCTCACCGGCCGGCTCGTCTTCGACCGCCGCGGAGCCTTCACGCGCTTCGCCGAGCGCGAAGACGAGATCGAGCCGTCTGCCGGTGACGTCGTACAGGGCGTCGGCCAGGAGGCCCGAGTTCTTCGGGTCGCGGGCAAGGTCGAGATGGAACTGAGCGGTCGGAGGAAACTCGAGCGTGAGCGTGTCGCCGCTCAAATCCGCGGGATGCGCCTCACGCAGGAGCGACGCGGTCGGGATGCCGCCGCGTTCCTCGACCGCCGTCAGGACGGTGCGGGCCCACGCCTCCTGAAGTTGTGAGAGCTCGAGCGCAGGTGCGCCGACCGGCACGGGAACGCGCTCGGGCTCCGGTTCGGGGGCAGGGCTGGGCTCCTCCGGACCCGTCTCGATGTCCGACACCGGGGCAGGTTCGCTCGAGACCTGTCCCTGCTCGAGCCGCTCGAGCCGGAAGGCGATCGACTCGCGCGAGAGGTCGCTGGCGGGCCGCGTCACCTTGACGAGCGCGAGCTCGAGCGGCAGGCGCGGGTCGCCTCCCTGGCGCATGTCGTCGACCGCCACGCCGAGCAGGTCGACGAGCCGCAGCACGGTCGCTTCGCCGAGCCGGCTCGCCTGCGCCTGCAGCCGCTCGCGTGCCTCCGCACTCGTCGCCGCGTACTCGGGCACGTCGCCGAGATGCTGGGCGAGCATGAGCTGTCGCAAGTGCTCGATCAGGTCGATGACGAGCCGGCCGAGGTCGTGCCCCCGCTCGGACAGCTCCTCGACGTACGTCAGCGCGCCTGCCGTGTCCCTGTCGATCACGAGGTCGCAGAGCCGGAACAGTGCCTCCTCCTCGACCGTCCCGAGCAGCTCGAGGACGGCCTGCACGGTGACCTGGTTCGCCGTGGCGGAAGCGAGCTGGTCGAGCATCGACACCGCATCGCGATACGCGCCGCGACCGCTGCGTGCGACGAGCGCGAGTGCCTGGTCGGGCGCGTCGATCTCCTCGGCGTCGGCGATCTGGCGCAGCACCTTGACGAGGTGCTGGAGGTTCGGCCGCTGGAAGACGAACGTCTGGCAGCGCGAGCGGACGGTCGGCAGCACCTTCGAGAGGTCGGTCGTGCAAAAGACGAAGACGAGGTGCGGCGGTGGCTCCTCGATCAGCTTCAGGAGCGCGTTCCAGGCGGCGTCCGTGAGCTGGTGCGCCTCGTCGAGGATGTAGACCTTGTAGCGCCCCTCGACCGGCTGGAGGACGACGCGGTCGCGGATCTCGCGGATGTCGTCGATGCCGCGCTGCGACGCCGCGTCCATCTCGATCACGTCGAGGGAGGTTCCCGCGGTTATCGCGCGGCACGCGTGGCACGTGCCGTCGGGCGCCGTCGTCGGTCCCTGCGCGCAGTTGAGGCACTTGGCGAGGATGCGTGCCATCGAGGTCTTCCCGGTGCCGCGCGGGCCGGCAAAGAGGTAGGCCTGGCGCACCGCGTCCGTGCCGATCGCGTTCGACAGCGTCCGGACGACCGCCTCCTGCCCGACGACCTCCGCGAAGCTCTGGGGACGGTACTTCCGGTAAAGCGCAGCCACGTGACGATTCAAGCAGAACAGCACCGACGACTTCTCCGCCGCGTCCGGCATGCGCGGACGCGGCGGAGCGGTCCGACGCCGTCAGCAGGCGAGCGACGAAGCCGCTCGCACCGAGCGAGCGGAAAGCGGAGCCGAAGGCGAAGCGGGCGAAGCGGGAAACGGGCCAGGCACACCGCACACCTGAGAGGGACTACTTAGCGCTGCTTCCTCCCGGATCTGACGCGGTTCGCAGGCTCCCACTGCACGGGGCCTGGCCCGGCGGCCAGTGTAGCCTCGGGCTTCATGCCCGACGACGCCCGCCGCGCTCTGCTCACCCGTTTCTTCGACCATGCGCCGACGTTTCCGCCGGCCCGGCTGGCACCCGCCGAGGCACTCGCGGAGGACCGGCGCGCGCGCGAGAGCGAGCACGCGTGGATGCTCGGCCGACTCGTCTGGCCGGCAGCGGAGCTGTCGGAGGTCCCTCAGGACGAGCATCGCGCATTGGCGCTCGTCGAGGCCGGAGTGGAGCACCAGGGGGATGCGGTCTACCTCGAGGGCGTGCCGCTCGACGAGGTAGCGGCGCGTGGGCTGCGGGCGAAGATCCGCTGCGGCGGCGAGCACGTGCCGACGGTCGAGGAGCTCGCGGGGTTCGTTCGTGGCTGCCGTGAGCGCGGTGTCGTCTTCAAGGCGACCGCCGGCCTTCACCACGCCTATCCGACGGAGGCCGGCGAGCACGGCTTCCTCAACGTGCTCGCGGCCGCGGTCTTCGGGAACGAGGAGGAGGCGCTGCGCGAGCGCGCTCCCGCGTTCGCGCTCGACGCCGCCTCGTTCCGCTGGCGGGACCGGGAGGCGCCGCCCACCCGGCTCGCCGACGTGCGCTCCTCGCTCTTCCACTCGATCGGAACCTGCTCATTCTTCGAGCCGGTGGAGGAGCTCGAAGGGTTGGGGATCCTGTGAGCTTCGGTGTCGGTCCGGAGGGGCTGCTCTGGCGCGACGGTGACGAGGCCGTCGATCTTTCCGGACTGGGCGGCGTCTTCGCGCAGCCGTCGCTGAATCCACTCATGGCTCAGGGGCGGGAGGCGTGGCGAGCAGCGACAACCGCTGCGCGCGGCCACGACGGGCCCCGCATCCCGCTCCCGGATGTCGACCTCCGGCTTGCGTTCCAGGTCGCGGATTACGTCGACTTCTACTCGTCGCTGGAGCACGCGACGAATCTCGGCCGCATGTTCCGGCCCGACCAGGAGCCGCTGCTACCGAACTGGCGCTGGCTCCCGGTCGCGTATCACGGTCGGGCGGGCAGCGTCGTCGTCAGCGGAACGGACGTCGTTCGGCCCTGCGGACAGCGGAAAGCCCCCGACGAAGACGCGCCGACGTTCGGCCCGACGCGTCGCCTCGACTTCGAGCTCGAGCTCGGGTTCGTGGTGGGCGTTCCTACCGAGCTCGGCGAGGCGGTACCGGTCGAGGCGTTCGCGGATCACGTCTTCGGACTGCTCCTCGTCAACGACTGGAGCGCCCGCGACATCCAGGCGTGGGAGTACGTCCCGCTCGGCCCGAACCTCGGCAAGTCGTTCCAGACCTCCATCTCGGCCTGGGTGACGCCGCTCGCGCTTCTCGAGGACGTCCGGGTCGCCGCGCCGCCGCAGGAGCCGCGACCGCTCGAGCATCTCGCCGGCGGGCGCGACTGGGCCCTCGACATCGCGCTGGACGTGGAGCTGAACGGCGAGACGATCTCGCGCGGCAATGCGAGGACGCTCTACTGGACGCTGCCGCAGCAGCTCGCTCACGCAACCTCGAACGGGGCGCGCCTGCGCACGGGCGACCTGATGGCGTCGGGAACGATCTCCGGCCCGGAGCCGGGTTCCGAGGGCTCGATGATCGAGCTCTTTCGGGGCGAGCGCTTTCTCGAGGACGGGGACGAGCTCGTTCTCCGTGGGCACGCCGCGAACGGTGTAGAGCTTGGTTCCGTCCGCGGTCGGGTTCTGCCCGCCCGGGACTAGTGGGCGAGCGGAAGCGCGAGCCGGACGGGCACGAAAGGTCTGCACGGTGGAGCGTCGAAAGCTCGAGTGTGACCCAGACGAAGTTCACCATCGCAGCCCTGGTCGTCGGTTTCACGATCGCTGCCCTGATCGTGTTCTCCGCGATCACCATGGGCGCCGTCGCGGGAAGCTAGACCGGCGTGGTCACGCCCGGACGGTAGGGCTGCCCGGCGAAGTTTCCGCTAGCCCACTAGGCGGGGTGGCCTGAACGAGTGTCGAGCCTCCTCCAGGGGGCCGATCAGCTGCTCGACGCGAGGGGTGAGCTCGTCGGCGAGGCCGCGGAGCGCGAGCGTCGTGCGCCGGCGCAGGATGTCCTCGGCGTTCCGCGCCCACTCCCGCTCGGCAGCATAGACCACCTCTGCCGCGATGTCGGGTGCGTCCGGGCTCAGCGGCTCGAGCAGCGTCGGATCGGTGACAGCGGGTTCGAGCACCTCCGAGGCCAGGGAGCCGTAGAGGCCGAGCAGGTGCGCGCGCAGCGTCGGGCTGACCTCGACGGGGAGACTGACGCGGTCGAGCCCGGTTGCCCCTGGAAGCGGCCATGGTTCACGGTCGATGCGGTGCAGGCCGAGATCTGCTCGCAGACGCTCGAGCGCGTCGAGCGCGATTCGTCGATACGTGGTCAGCTTTCCCCCGGCGACGGTCAGCAGGCCGCTGCCGTCTTGGATGTACACGGTCTCACGTCGCGCACGCGCCGTCTCGCGGCCGCTTTGCGGCAGCACGCGCAGACCCGCGAAGACGGCGCGGATGCGGTCGCGACGGACGACGGCATCGTCGAGCGCGCCGGCAGCCTCGGCGAGCACGACCTCGATGTCGGCCTGATCCGCGACGACTGCGTCGGGACCGCCTTCGTGCAGCGTGTCGGTGGTGCCGAGGAGGAGCATGCCCTCCCAGGGAACGGCGAAGCTCACCCGCACCTTGTCGTGCGGGATCGTGAGAGCCGCCGACCATGACGTGTCGGTGGCAAGCAGAACATGCACCCCTTTGCTCAGACGGATCGACGGCTCCGCGTCGGCATCGGCGAGTCGGCGGACCTCGTCGACCCACGGTCCGGCGGCGTTGACGACCGTCTTCGCCGAGACCGCGAGGGTTCCGCCGTCCGCGATCACGTCGGCTCCCCTGACGCGGCCGCCGACGAGTCGCAGCGCCGACACCGTCGCACCGTTGGCGACGGTCGCGCCGCTTTCGGCCGCGGCCCGGACGTTGGCGAGGGTGAGCCGGCTGTCGTTGGTGACGCAGTCGACGTAGAGGCCGCAACGGCGCAGACCGGCGGTGCGCAGGCCCGGCACCATGCGCAGCGCCCGCTCCGCCGAAACGAGCCCGTTCAGGCGGGCGCGGGCCAGCGTCGAGTAGAGCGCGATCCCCGCCTGGACGACTGCAGGGCGGTAGGGGCCGGAGTCGTAGAGCGGCATTAGGAACGGCTGAGGCCGGACGAGGTGCGGCGCGACGCGAGTCATGAGGTGGCGGCGCTCCTCGTGTGCTTCGCGGACGAGCCTCACGTCGCCGAGGCGCAGGTAGCGCAGCCCTCCGTGGACGAGCTTCGACGAGGCACTCGAGGTCGCGCCGCCGAAGTCGCCGCGCTCGACCAGCGCGACCGCCAGCCCGTGGCGGGCTGCAGTTGCGGCGATGCCGGCGCCGATGATCCCGCCGCCTACGACGAGCAGATCGAAGTCTCGGCCGGCAAGCTCTTCGAGCGCACGGGCGCGGGTCACGGCCGATGAGCCTAGCGCGCACGATGAACAACCCTTGAAAGACGGTCGCGAAAGTGTGATCGTTCCCGGGTCAGACCGGGTCGTCTGAGCCACCGCAATCATCAGGAGGGTGTTGTGAGAGTTCGTATGTCCAAGCGTGCGCTACTCGCTGTCGCCGTCGTCGGCGCAACCGGGGCGCTCGCAACCGCGGCGCTGGGCGCAAACGCGTCGTCGAAGTCGTACAACTGGTCCAACGCGAAGTCCGCCGCCGCGGGCGGGGGCATGAAGGCTTTGATCAAGGCGGCGAAGAAGGAAGGCACGCTGAACGTGATCGCGCTGCCGACCAACTGGGCCAACTACGGCGCCCAGCTGAACACGTTCCACAAGCTGTACGGCATCAAGATCCACAGCGACAACCCGAGCGGCTCGAGCGCCCAGGAGATCCAGGCGATCAAGAGCCTGAAGGGTCGGTCATCTGCACCGGACGTGGTCGACGTCGGCGGCCCGTTCGCGTCGGCCGGCGCCAGCCAGCATCTGTTCGCGCCCTACAAGGTCGTGACCTGGAAGAACATCCCGAAGAACCAGAAGGACTCGGGTGGCATGTACTACCAGGACTACGGCGGATTCATCTCGTTCGGTTGCAACATGAATCTGCTCGGTAGCACTCCGTGCCCGACCTCGTGGTCGGCGCTGAAGTCCTCGAAGTACCACAACGACGTCGCCCTCAACGGGAGCCCGCTGTCGGCCAACGCGGCGCTCTCCGCGGTCTGGGCAGCGGGCGTCAACAGCGGAGGCTCCGCGAAGAACATCAAGCCCGGCGTGGACTTCTTCAAGCAGCTCATGAGCTCGGGGAACTTCAACTCGACCGACTGCAACGCCGCCTCCGTGATCGCGACCTCGTGCCCGATCACGATCAACTGGGACTACCTGAACACGGCCGGCTCCTGGGGCCTGACCGGCGCCACTCACTGGAAGGTCGTCGATCCGAAGGGCATCCCGTTCGGCGGCTTCTATAACCAGGCCGTGAGCAAGTACGCGCCGCATCCTGCCGCCGCCCGTCTCTGGCAGGAGTTCCTCTATTCGACGAAGGGCCAGAACATCTGGCTCAAGGGTGGAGCGCGTCCGGTCGAGCTCGCCGCCATGGTCGCGGCCGGCACGGCCAACAAGAAGTCGTACAAGGCTCTGCCGAAGGTCACGAACCTCAGCAAGGCGGTCGTTCCGACAACCGCGCAGTCGACGGCCGCAAGCGCGTACGTCACCGCCAACTGGTAAACGATCGCAACGCAGGACGCAGCCTTCGTAGCAACAGTCGATCCCGCGGCGCCTAGGCGCCGCGGGATCGGCCTTCGCATTGCGTCCGGGCTTGGAGGCTGGGCCGGGATCCTGCCCTTCGCGGCCTACGTGGTCGTGTTTCTCGGGATCCCGCTGTACGTCGTGATCCACGGCTCGCTGACGACCGAGACCAACCAGTTCACGTTCGCCAACTTCAAGCAGACGTGGGAATTTCACTCGTACAGGGTCGCGTTCAAGAACAGCCTGATCCTGTCCATCTGGACGTCTGTCGTCGGCGCTGTTTTCGGGACCTGGCTTGCGGCGGCGGTCGTCACGGCGAAACCCGGCGGCTTGCTCCACCGGATTGTCCAGAGCAGCTCCGGGGTGCTCGCCTACTTCGCGGGCGTCCCGTTGGCATTCGCCTTCATCGCAGCTCTCGGCCTCCAGGGCGTCGTCACGGTGCTGCTCAAGCACTTCGGCATTGACCTGTACGCCCACGGCTTCACGATCTCCTCGATGACGGGCGTCGGGCTCTGCTACGTCTACTTCCAGATCCCGTTGATGGTCATCCTGATCACCCCCGCGCTCGAGGGCCTCCGCTCCGAGTGGCGGGATGCCGCGCTGAGTCTCGGTGCCAGCAAGCTCTCTTATCTTCGCCACGTCGCGGTGCCCGTGCTGCTTCCGTCTTTCGTCGGCGCCACGCTGATTCTGTTCGGCAATGCGTTCTCCGCCTACGCCACCGCGCTGGCACTCGTCGGCAGCACGCTCTCGATCGTCCCGGCGCAGATCGACAATGCGCTCAACGGCAACGTGCTCGTCGGCGCCGACCGTGCCGGGCTCACGCTCGGCACGGAGATGATCATCGTCATCCTGGTCGTGATGGTCGGCTACTGGCTCGTGCAGCGCCGAGCCCGGAGGTGGCTGCGATGACCGTCATCGGTCCGGGCTTGGCCGGCGCAGACGAACTGATCGTGGGGCCGCCGCCGATGTCGCGCTTGCGTTGGCGACGCGAGCGCCCGCGCATCTGGCGGGTGACGATCTTCGTGCTCGCAGCGATCTTCTTCCTCGGGCCGCTGGCGGCCGCATTCAAGTACAGCCTGCAGCAGGACAAAGGCGGCTACGGATTCGGGAACTACGGCGAGATCATCAAGAACAACGAGGTCCGGTCGCCGCTCGTGACATCGCTGGAGATCGCCATCTTGAGTGCCGCGATCGTGATCCTTCTGATCCTGCCGACGGTCGTCTGGGTGAGGCTGAAGAAACCCAAGGCGACTGCAGTGATGGAGTTCGTAACGCTGCTGCCGATCGTGGTCCCGCCGGTGGTGATGGCCGCCGGCATCCAGCAGTTCGAGCTCAACGCACCAAGTTGGATGTTCCAGTACATCGACCACGCGCAATCCGGGTTGATTCCTTTCTACGTGGTGCTCGCGATGCCGTTCACGTACCGCGCTATCGACACCGGGGTGCGGGCGATCGACCTCCACACCCTCGTGGATGCTTCGAGGAACCTCGGCGCCTCATGGCCGTCGACGCTCGTGCGGGTCGTGCTGCCGAACGTTCAGACCGCAGTCCTGGGAGCGCTGTTCCTGACGGTGGCGCTGTGTCTCGGCGAGGTTGTGATCGCAACCCTTCTGTTGTACAACACCTTCCCGGTTGAGGTGCTCGTCCTGTATCACCAAGCCCAGGTCGGCGCATCGGTCGCGCTCTCGATGATCACGCTCACGTTCACGTTCCTCCTTCTCTTCGGCCTGTCCTTCCTCGGACAGCGGCGCCGAGGCGGCCGCGCAACTGGAGTCATCTGATGATCCGATTCGAAGGCGTGCAACGCTTCTTTCCAGGGGTGACCGCGCTTGCGGGCCTCGACCTCGAGATCGAAAACGGCGAGCTGATCACGCTGCTCGGTCCATCCGGCTGCGGCAAGACGACGGCCTTGCGGATCCTCGGCGGCTTCGACCGCCCGGACGCAGGCAGGCTGCTCGTCGACGACCGCGACATCACGAAGGTCCCCCCGAACAAGCGCGACATGGGGATGGTCTTCCAGGCCTACAGCCTGTTCCCCAACATGGACGTGCGCACCAACGTCGCCTTCGGCCTGCGCATGCGGCGCCAGGACAAGCCGACGCGGTTCAAGCGCGTCGAGGAGCTGCTGGCGCTGGTCGGGCTCTCGGAGACCGCTCACCGGTATCCGTACCAGCTGTCCGGCGGGCAACAGCAGCGTGTTGCGATTGCCCGTGCGCTGGCGATCGAGCCTACGGTCCTGCTGCTCGACGAGCCGCTGTCGGCGCTCGACGCGCTCGTCCGCACCCAGCTGCGAGCCGAGATCCGCAGCATCCAGCAGCGGCTCGAGATAACCACCCTGTTCGTCACCCACGATCAGTCCGAAGCCCTGTCGATCGCGGATCGCGTCGGCGTCATGCGTTCCGGCCGCCTCGAGCAGCTCGACACCCCGGAGAACGTCTATCGCCGCCCTGCCACGCAGTTCGTGGCGGAGTTCGTGGGCGCGATGAACCGGCTGCCCGGTCGCATGGGAGACAACAACGAGGTACAGGTGCTCGGTCAGCGCCTGACGCTGTTGAACCCCAACGGCCGGAAGCCCGGCGAGGCGGTCGACGCACTGTTACGTCCCGAGGCGCTCGAGGTCGTGCCCGATCCGGCTGGGCCCGGAACGGTCACCGATCGCACCTTCCTGGGATCCGCCGTGCGGCTGCAGGTGACGCTTGACGGCGGCCAGAAGGTGCTCGTCGAATCGTCCAGCCTGAGCGCTCACGTGCAGCCGGGCGACCGCATCGCCATGCGCATTCTCGCCGACTCCGTCGTCATCGCGCACGAGCCCGCGGCGCGCTGAGCCCGAAGGTCATCGCACATCGAGGCGCCTGGGGCGCCGGCGTTCCGGAGAACTCACTTGCCGGCTTCGAGCGGGCGATCGAGCTCTGTGCGGACGGAATCGAGTTCGACGTCCGCCAGACGCGCGACGGCGAGCTGATCGTCTTCCACGACGCGGAAATCGCTGGAACACCCGTCGCGAATCTGACCCGCGCGGAGATCGAGGATCGGGCGGGGGTGCTGCCGCCGTTGCTCGAGGAAGCGTTGGCGCTCGCGCGGGGCCGGATCTGGCTGGACGTGGAGCTCAAGAAGGGCGGATACGTGGAGGAGCTCGCGAACGTGCTCTCCCGCTTCGTGGCGAGCGGCGGCGATCTGATCGTCACCTCGTTCGTGGGCCGCATGCTCGCGCAGTTGGCCGAGCTCGCACCGCAGCTGACCCGGGGCCTGGTCCTCGGGAGGTCGGTCGAGCGTGCGCTGGAGCGTGCATATGCGTGCGGCGCGACCCTCGTCCTGCCGAAGATGAAGCTCGTCGACGAAGCCTTTCTCGCAAAGCTCTCGGACGCCGGGCTGAGCGTGATCGTCTGGGATTTCATGGCGGCCCAGCACGCAGCGCTTCTGTCCGATCCGCGGATCAGCGGCGTGATCACCGACGACGTGCCCGGCGCGCTCGCAGCCCGGTCGTCGTATCGCTGATCACTCCTTTGGGGTGAACTTTCGGGCGCCACCGCGAACCCGGCGCCGAGGCGATATAGGGTGCGAACGCTCGGGGGCCGCGTGGGGAACATGATCCACGACGAGACAAGGAGGGGATTGGATGAGGCGGTTTTTGATGCTGGTCGGCGTCGCCGCGGTCGCAGGGGCGATGTACGTGGCAGCGGCGCCGGGAGGTCGGCAGGCGACCGGGCCGACAGCGCGGCAGTTCGCGGCGCTCAAGAAGCAGGTCGCGAAGTTGCAGAAGCAGGTCAAGGCGGTCGATAAAGAGGCGGTCGCCGGCTTGGGCGTCTCGCTGCTGTGCATCATGCACCAGCCGGTCGGTGTCGATCAGGTCGGGACTTCGGCGAGCGGCTACCTGTTCGGGCCGCCGCAAACCGCTGGAACTGCAGTGACCGCGGTTGCGACTTCCGCGCTAAATCTGGCGCCGAGCACAGAGACGACTCCGCAGCACGACGTGCTCCAACTCAACACGAGCCAGCCGGCCTGCGTGCAACTCGAGGGCCAGGCCAACACGCCGAGCATCGAGCGGGCCGTGGCTACTTACGCCGCCACTCGGTGAATTCCCGATGCGGGAGGGCGGCCCTGTGTCGTCGCCCTCCCCTTGGGCTTCCCCTGCTCAGCGGCCAACTCGGCCGCCTCAAGATTCCCGGCTCGCTCATTTGAGCAAGTTCAGCGCGCGCCGTGGGCCCCGGAGCGGCGAGACGGCTGCGGTCACGCGAGCCGCTCTGCAGATGGGCGCGGCTGGGATCGAACCAGCGACCCCTCGCGTGTGAAGCGAGTGCTCTCCCGCTGAGCTACGCGCCCGGAACGCGTCTACTGTAGCTCCGCCTCGGACGCGGCGCGGTAACGCTCGCGGCCGTTTTCGACAGATGTGGTCATGACATCCGACATCGATCGCCGTGCCGCCGAGGAGCGATTCCGTGAGGTGTTCGCTCACCTCGGCGCGATCACGGCCTACGCGCGGCGGCGGGGCTCTCGGGACGCCGACGGGATCGCTGCCGAGGCGATGAGCATCGCCTGGCGGCGGCTCGCCGACGTTCCCCGCGACGATCCGCTGCCGTGGCTCTACGCGACCGCGCGCAACCTGCTGCTCGCCGAGCGGCGAGCCGCGAGCCAAACCACTGCCGTCGGGACGGCCGAGCATTCTGTTCCGGCTCCGGAGATCCAGGAGCTCGACCCGCAGCTCGATCGCGCCCTTCGCTCGCTCGGTCCCACCGACCGGGAGGCGCTCCTCCTCGTCGCCTGGGAAGACCTGGCGCCGGCGCAGGCCGCCCGCGCCCTCGACCTCAACCCGACAGCGTTCCGTGTCCGCCTGCTGCGGGCGCGACGGCGGCTCCGCGCCGCGCTCGAAGAGGAGCGCCGACCGGCCCAGCTCGTCCAGATCGACGTGGAGGGAACATGACCGACCACACACTCAACCGGCTCTCCGCCGCAAACCCGTTCCCGGCCGCGACGACGGTCGCTGCCGACGCGCTCTTCGACCGGATCGTGGCCTCGCCGGGAGACCGCACGCTCGCCGGCACTCCTGCGAAGCGTCGCCGGGGACGGACGTTCGTGCTCGTGACCGCGCTCGTTGCCTGCGGACTGCTCGCGTCCGCTGCCTACGGGATCTCGAGCCTGCTCGGCGACGTCATCGGCGGCCCGACCGTCAAGGCCGAGTACGCAAAGGCCAGGACGCAGCTGACGCTGCCGCCCGGCTACACCTGGCCGAAGCTCCACTGGCCGGCGCACACCGTGACGAGCCGCGGAGCCGGCGGCGGTTACGCCGTCGGTTTCGACCAGGGCGCCTGGGAGTGCTACTGGGTCGCTGCGATCCACTCCGGCGACGCCGCAGCGGCGCGTCGCGCGCACATCGCGCTCGACGACCTGATGGCGAAGAACTCGGTGGTCGCCCCCGCCGGGGCCTCCGAGAACTGGTCGCCTCCGATCGCGGAGGACACTCCGACCCAGGTGTTCGCCGACGACGGTGGGTTCCAGTACAAGCAGCGCATGTACGCGGCGGCTGCCGCCGGCAATCCGCAGCAGCTCGAGCAGAGCTGCCGCAACAACGGCCCGGCCACCTACCGCCGCTGACCTCGTGACGTCGCCGCGCCCGGATTGGCGACCGGGCGCGGCGGCAACACCGAGGACATGCCGTCCGTCCCCGCCTTCCTCTCCGCCCGCACGATGCGGTGGCTCAACGTGGGCCTCGCGATCTGGGCGGCGTGCTGGATCGGGCTGGCGGCCTACACCGCGTACGAGGTCGCGTCGCTGCGGGCCCTCAGCCACACCGTCGTCAAGGCGGGCGCGGCGACCGAGTCGACGGGCCACGCGCTGGCTGCGATCGGGCACCTTCCGTTCGTCGGCGGGCAGATCACGCAGCTGGCCGAGCAGGCCGTCCAGGCCGGCGCGAGCGCCCGATCGAGCGGAGCTTCGACCGCCGCGACCGTCGATCGGCTCGCCGTCCTCCTCGGGATCGCGATCGCCCTCATCCCGACCGTCCCACTGCTCGCTCTCTACCTGCCGCTCCTCTTGAGCTGGCGACGGGATCGGGCTGCGGTGCGGCAGGCGGTCGCGCGCTGGGACGGCGAGGTCGGGCTCGACGCCTTCCTCGCTCGGAGGGCACTCGTCCACATGAGATTCGACGAGCTCCGCGCGCTCGGCTACGACGGCACGGAAGGGTCCGCACCCAACTCCGAGCTGGCAGCCGCGGAACTCCGCCGTCTCGGACTCGACCGCCCAGCCCGGCGGGTCGTCGCGCTGCGCCGATCGCGGGAACCGGTGAGCCGGTGATCGTTCAGAAGCCGCGCCGCCCCGTGGACGAGCGGCGCGAGGAGGGACCGCTCGAGCCTCCGCCGGCCGGACGCTTCGCGCGCAGCTACGGAGCCGTAGTCGTCTGGCTCGCACCCCTCCTCGTCGTGCTCGTCGGCGGGGCGGCATACGGCGCCTACCGCTATCCGCCGGCGATCGCGTCGGCGCCCACGACGAGCGACGCTCTGCTGCCGAAGCACCCTGCTGCCTTCGCCGTCGAACGGGACTCCCGGCGCCTGTTCGGAGCACCCGTCGCCACGCCGTACGCGGTCGTCCAGCGCAACCCGAACGGACTTTCCGCCCGCGTGCAAGGCGCGAGCTTCTCGAAGGCGCTCCAGGTCGACCAGGGCAAGGTGCCGGAGCTCCGAGGCGTCAAGGCGATACCGATCGCCAACTCCCTGGGGATCGTCCCCTCCTCCCGCGAGCACGGGACGACGATCGTCACGTTCCTCTACTTCCCCGGCAGGACTCCGAGCGGCACAGCTGTCGCCGACGCCGGCAGATACGCGCGGTACCTCGGCCCGAAGCTCGACATGGTCGGGACGACGGGCGCGGAGCCTGCCCGGATCGAGCAGTTCAACCTGCTCGCGAGCCGGATCCACTGGACGGAGGGAGCGACGGTCCTGCTCATCCTGCTCATCGTCGGGATCGCGCTTCGTGCTGTCCTGGCGCCGATTCTCACGGTGCTGAGCGCCGGGGTTGCGTTCCTCATCTCGCAACACGTGCTCGGCTGGCTCGAGGCGAACTCGAGCCTGACGATGCCGGAAGAGCTGCAGGGAGTCGCCGTCGCCCTGATGCTCGGGGTCGTCACGGACTACTCCGTCTTCTACCTGACCAGCGCGCGTGAGGCTCTGCGGGACGGAGTGAGGACGCGCGACGCCGTGCGCCACTCGACCGTCATCAACACGCCGATCGTCTTCACGGCCGGGGCCGTCGTCTCGTTCGGCGTCGCGTCGCTGATGCTCGGGACGCTCGGCTTCTTCCGCTCGTTCGGGCCCGGGATGGCGATCACCGTGGCGACCGGGCTAGTCGTCTCCGTGCTGCTCGTGCCGGGGATGCTGCGGCTGCTCGGGCCGGCGCTCTTCTGGCCGGGGCTGCGGCAGGGCCCGCCTGCGGTGCGGCAATGGCGGGAGAAGGTCTCGTATCTCGCGACCCGCAAGCCTGTCGCGCTCGTGCTCGCGGCGGCGGTGTTCGCGGCTCTCGCGCTCGCCGCGTCCGGCCTGAGCAACGGCCTCCCGCTCGGGCTCCAGCTCGTGCAGGGCCTGCCCTCGAACAACCCGGTTGCCGTCGCGGCCAGGGCTGCCGGGCAAGGCTTCGCGCCGGGCGTTGTCTCCCCGACGGAGTTGCTCCTGCGTGCCCCGGGAATCGACAGACGGCGCTCCGCGCTCGCTCGGCTCGAGACAGCGCTCGAGCGCCAGCCGCACGTCGCCGGCGTCATCGGTGCCCGCGACCAGCCGACCGGCCGGCGCTTCGGCGGGGCCTTTGCGCCAAAGGGAGGAGCGGCCCGCTACGCGATCATCTTCGACAGCGACCCGACCGAGGCGCCCGCGATCCGGCACCTCGAACGGCTGCAGCAGGCCCTGCCGTCGCTGCTTCGGCGCTACGGGCTCGGCGGCACGCGTGTGGGCTGGGGCGGAGAGACGGCGCTCGGGGTGGAGACCGTCGACGCAACGAGCACGTCCCTCTGGCGCGTGATCGGCGTCGCCTTCGCCGTCAACTTCGTCTTCCTGCTCCTCTTCCTGCGCTCGGTCTTCGCGCCGCTCTACCTGCTCGTCGCGAGCGCTGCGGCTCTGGCCGCGACCTTCGGCCTCACGGTCTACTTCTTCACCGAAGTCCTGCACGACTCCGGGCTGCCGTACTACATCCCAGTCGCGTTCTCCGTGCTGCTGCTCTCGCTCGGCTCCGACTACAACATCTTCGTCGTCGGGAGGGTCTGGAAGGAGGCCGACCGGAGGCCGCTCCAGGAAGCCGTCGCGGCCGCGGCCCCGCAGGCGGGCCGCGCGATCACGGTGGCCGGCCTGGCGCTCGCGTTGAGCTTCGCGCTGCTCGCAATCATCCCGATCACGCCCTTCGCGGTGATGGCGTTCGCGATGGGAAGCGGGATCCTGATCGACACGTTCCTCGTCCGTTCGGTGCTCGTGCCGGCGCTGGTCGTAGTCGCCGGCGAAGCGGGCCGCTGGCCGCGTAGGAGCCCGAACGGCGTATCCGCGGACGAGCCGCTAGCCCGCGAGGTCTGATCGCGCGGGACGAGCAGCGGTGCGTTGCCGCAGCACCGCCAGCAGTGCTGCCGCGCAGAGACCGGCAGCGATGACGAAGGGCACGACGTCGCCGAAGGCCTCTGCCACGGCGCCTCCGACCGCCGGGCCGACGAGCGCGCCGCTCGCCCAGGCGGCATTCATCAAGCCGAACGCCATTCCCTGCGGCAGGCCGACCCGCTCGGCGCCTTCGGCGATGAGTGCAAACGCCGGAGTGAAGAGGACTCCGAACGAGCCGCCGGCCAGGATGACCAGGGGCACATAGACAAGCGGACGGGGGCTGAACGCAAGGCCGATCGAGACCGCGACGGCGCCGGTGAGCGCGAGCTGAACCGGGAGGCTGAATCCGCGCCGGTCGAGCACGCGGCCGGCGACGGGGGAGAGGACCGTCTCGAAGCTCGCGCTGATGAGCCAGACCGCGCCGATCGCAACGGCGCCCCACCCGGCGGCCGACAGTCGGAGGGGCGCGAGTGTGGCGAGGACACCGAAAAGGAGCGAGGCAAGCGACATGAGCGCGATTCCGCCAAGGAAGACAGGGTTGCGTAACGCGCGCCCCATGGCGGACACCGATGGAGCCTCCGGCGGGCTCGATTCGATCTGCAGCGTCCACGCACCCAGCACCAGGGCGAGAGCGGCGAGCGCGCTGAAGACGACGCCGCGGCCCAGCAGCGCCGCGACGGCTCCGACGACCGGGCCGAACAGCGCTCCGAACACGGCGGCCCCGAGCGCGGTCCCGATCACCTGGCCACGCCGGTCGCGTGGGGCCGCGGCGAGGAGCCACGCGAACGCTCCCGCCCAGGTGAATCCGCTCGCACACCCCTGGAGGAAGCGCGCGATCGCCAGCGGCCAGAAGCTGTGGGCGAAGGCGAAGCCGAGGCTGGCCAGGCCCATCAGCGCCAGGCCGCCGAGGACTGCTCGCCGCGGCCCGAGCCGAGCCGCGGCAGCTCCTCCAGGCAACCCTCCGACGAGCGCGCCGGCGCCGTCGGCGGCGACGAGCATGCCCGCTCCGGCCTTCGAGAGATGGAGCGTGTGCGTGAAATGGGGAAGGAGCGGCGTCAGCGCCGCATAGAGCATGGTGTCCACCCAGACGACCGCGCAGACGAGGATCAGGAGACGGCGCACTCCGTTGAGCGTACGCTCGGCGTACGGTCCGGGTGTGACGATCCGGAGTGTCGGCGCCGTATGAGGAGCGTGAACGCCATGCCGGCAGCCGTCCGACCGCCCGGTCGAGTCGGCGCACAGCCCTTTGCGGACGTCGTCGCGGAGCACCTCGACGCCGTCTACCGCTACCTCGTCTATCTCACCGGCGACCGTGCGGCGGCGGAGGATCTCGCGGCCGAGACGTTCGAGCGGGCCTTCAAGAGCTGGCGCCGTTTCGATCCGCGCCGAGGCGCACCGCGCACGTGGCTCTGTCGCATCGCCCATTCCGCCGCGGTCGACTGGTTCCGGGCCGAGGCTCGGCGCCAGCGGCGCGAGGAGACGTACGCGCGCGACGAGGCGCAGCTCGAGGAGTCCGTCTTCTCCGAGGGTCTCTCGCCGGAGCTCGAGCACGCCCTGCGGCGTCTGACTCCGGCCGAGCGCGAGGTGGTCGCTCTGCGCGTGCTGCTCGAGCTCGACGGGCCGAGCGCAGCGCGCGTGCTCGGGATCAGCACGACGGCTTGTTCGACCCGGCTCAGCCGGGCACTGAAACGACTCGAAGAGGAGATGACCCATGTCCGCAGCTGACCGGAGCGAACTGGACGGCTACGAGGCGCTCGTCGCCGAGCTGCGGACGACCCCGCCGGTTGCGCCGGAGCGGCTGCGGGAGCGGGTGCTCGAGCTCGGGCCGAGCACTCGCCGCCGGATGTCGAAGGGGCGGAGGCTCACGCTCGTCGTCGTGCCGGTTGCGGTCGTCCTCGGCGTCGGGGCCGCGCTCGTGCACGGCTTCGCCAGCTCTGGCTCGCGCGCAGTCGCGCATCAGAATGAAAAGCTCACCAGCGTTGGCCGCGCGGCGGTGCCCTCGTTCACGACCCCGAACTCGTTGGCGCCGCACGTCGACAGGACGCTAAAGAGACTCGCCCAGTCGTCGCCGGCCTGGAACTCCGTGTATTCCGCAGCGGGCAAGCCGCCGGACTCTGTGCTCGATCTGACCGGGACCTCCCATGAGGCGGTGAAGATTCCGACGAACCGGCTCGTGCACGCCGACGCCTCGCTCGAGGTCTCGGTCAAGAGCCACGCAGCCCTTACGACAGCGACGAACAACGCGACGAAGATCGTCTCCTCGCTCGGGGGTTACGCGCAGTCGGTGAGCTTCCAGAGCTCGCACGGCGGCGAGGGCAACGCGGTGCTCCAGCTGCGCGTGCCCGTCCAGAAGGCGCAGGCCGCGATCGGCAGGCTCGCCAACCTCGGCACGCTCCTCTCCCAGCAGGTCTCGACGAAGGATCTGCAGCAGCAGCTGACCTCGCAGAACAACGGGATCGGCTCGCTGAAGCGTGCGATCGCCGTCTACACGCAGGCGCTGAAGAGCGGAACGCTGTCCGGATCGGAGCGGGTGCAGATCCAGATCAAGCTCTCCAACGCGCGGCACGCGATCACGCAGCTGCGCCGCAACCGCACAGCCACCCTGCAGTCGGGCGCGACCTCGAACATCTCGCTCCTGCTGACGACGCGCCGGCACGCGTTCGTCGTGACCCATCACCACGGCTCGACGCGCATCGGCCGGCTGCTGGGCTCGGCCGCGCACTTCCTCGCGCTCGAGGGGATCATCGTCCTCTACGCGCTGATCGTGGTCGCACCGCTCCTCATCCTGGGCGGGCTCGCCTGGTGGGTGATGCGCGAGCGGCGGCGGCGCGAGGAACGGCTGCTTGCGTCTGCCTGATCTGGTGAAATACGGCTCGTGCTGCTGGGCGGAGAAGAGATCTCGACGGGCCACGAGGTCGGTCTCATCGTCGTTGCGGCGGTCTTCATCGCCTTCGCGCTCGGCGCGTCGTTCCTCGTGCCGCGCTACAAGCCGGACTTTCCCGGCCCGAACGGGATCGGCGTGTTCGCGATCGCGTCGATCGTGATGTTCGTGCTGATGGTCGCGGCCATCAACTTTTTCGGCTAGAGCCGCCTGCCGATACTCTGTCCCGACCCGGAGAAGTGGCCGAGTGGCTGAAGGCGGCGCCCTGCTAAGGCGTTATGGGGCTGAATGGCTCCATCGAGGGTTCGAATCCCTCCTTCTCCGCTAGCGCAGCGCCCGCCGTGGTTCTGCGCCCACCCGCGGAGGGGTGGCAGAGCGGTCGAATGCGGCGGTCTCGAAAACCGTTATCCGTCGTTAGGCGGATCGAGGGTTCAAATCCCTCCCCCTCCGCTTTCACGCCTGGAAGCCACTTGTTGAGCGGGATTCCGGCCTGCCGCTCTGCCGTTCGTGATCCGGCTGAGTCCGCTCGAATCCGCTTCGTGGGGCGGTGGACTGTCGCACGACTGTCGCACGCACGGGTCCGCGTTGTCACCAGCCGCCGGGCTTCCGGATCGTCCCGTGCGTGTCCTCGAGCGTCTCGGGGAACTGCGCGGCACTGAGAACGCCCTCGCGGATCTGCTTCCGGAACGTCGCGACCTTGACGAGCTCGACCGAGAACCGCGGATGCGGGTTGTAGATCCCGACCGGGAGACCGAGCTCGTCGCGGACGATCCGGATCGGAAGCGTCAGGTCCGAGTCGTTCGAGATCACGATCGCCGCCTCGTAGCGACCCTGGTAGCCGTGGGCGACGAGGAGCGCGCCGAGCGCGACGTCCGAGCCCTTCTCTTCCGTCTTCACCACGAGGGCGGTCCGCGAGCCGCCCGGCCGCGGCTTCGCCAGCGGCATCCGCACGGTGCTCGTCAGGAACGAGCCGTAGTGGACTTCGACGCCGGTCGTCTCGAGGGCGCGGATGAAGGTCTGCTGCCGGAGGCTCTGCTGCGGGTTCCGCGGCGTATCCCTGACCAGCGCTGTGCAGTAGTGGATCTCGGCGATCTGGTTCTTCGGGAACGCGAGCTCGCACATGCGGCGGATGTTCAGCCACTTGTACGGCGTGCCGCGCACGGCGCCGTAATAGAGGTTGAAGCCGTCGACGTAGACGTTCGTGCGCACCCTGCGCAGCCTATGCGGCGGATTCATGGCCCAAGAAATCGCTGAGGCCGCCTTTCGGCGGCCCCGCGGCCCTGCCACCGAAGCGGCAGGGGGGATTCGACGTAGAGGGTACCAGGCTCGAAGGCGAAGTCCTACCCCCGAAAAGTGTCGTCACGCTTTGCCACTCGCGCGGCCTCGGCCTGTCGCGCGCTCGAGATAGGCGTCCACAAGGGCGACGGCCTCGTCCTCGTTGCCGGGCATGAGGTGCCCGTAGCGGTCGAGCGTGATCTGGATCGAGCTGTGGCCGAGGTAGGTGGAGAGGGCCTTGGCGTTGACGCCGGCGGCGATCAGGATCGACGCGAACGTGTGCCGGCAGTCGTGCAGGCCGATGGGGGAGAGCTTGGCCTTCTTCCACGCCCGGTTGGCCCTGTTGACGAGCGCGTTGCGGTTGAACGGCCTTCCGCGGTCGCCGAAGAAGAACTCTGCGGCGCTGCGCCGTCGCAGCTTGCGCGCGGCGAGGTAGGGGCGAAGAGCGGCGACGATCGGCACCGAGCGCCGGCCAGCACGGCTTTTCGGCTCGATCACCCCGGCGCGCGGATCCCAGGAGCGCTCGACCCGGATGACGCCGGCCTCGAGATCGACGTCGCCGTCGCGGAGTGCCAGCAGCTCGCCGAGCCGGAGCCCGGCGTAGAAGGCGGTCGCCCAGACGGCGCGGTCCTCCTCGCGCACGGCGGCGATCAGCCGGGCCGCCTCTTTCGGCGACGCGATCCGGTCTCGCCGGCCGCGGACGGATGGGAGCTCGACGCCGCCGACGGGATTGACGGCGACCTCGCCGCGTGCGAGTGCGCGGCGGTAGAGAGCCCGGAGAGGGATGAGCGTGTTCCGGATCGTGCTCGCGTCGCGGCCCTTGCCGAGCATCCGGTCGACGAGCTCCTGAACGTCGAGGCGGGTGATCTCGGTCAGCTTCGCGCCGCCGAGGTCGGGCAGGACGCGCAGGCGCATCGAGGTCTCGTAGCCGCGCAGGACGCTCGGCTTGTACGGATCGCCCGAGCGGTTGCGGATCGTCCCGTCACGCGCACCCTCGAGCCACGTCTCCCAGACTTGTCGAAGCGTCGTCGCGGAGGGCGCGCGCATCGTGCCGCGCCGCAGAGCGACGAGTGTCTCCGCGCGCCAGGCCTTCGCCTCGTCGAAGCTGCGAAAGGTCTTGCGGATGCGCTTACGGTCTCGGGCGCTCCAGACGTGCGCCTGGTAGGAGGGGCTGCACCTGCAGCGAGCGTCTCGATCTCGCGCGGCTGTGCAGTCGCGCCTGTGCCGTACGTCGATGCCGGGCGTCGACTTCGCCATCAGGCCCTTCGCACGACGGTAGCGCTCGCGGCGCTTCGCTCGAGCCAGCGTTCGATTTCGGTGAGGGGGATGAGAATGCGGCGCCCGCGGCGGATGATGCGGAGCTCGGGGAGGATGTGCTCGTCGAAGTAGTCGCGGCTCACGCCGAGGACGCCGGCGGCCTCGCCCGGGCTGAGAGCGAGACGCGGGCCGAGCTTCGTGGGCGGGTGAGTGGCGCGGCGCGGACGTGGCTGCTCGGGGCGTCTGATCGGCGTGACCTCGAGTCGAAGTTGCTGAGCATCCGGCCGGCGCGGCATGTGGCGGACTGTAACAGAAAAGACAGTGCTGTGTCTAAGCGCAGCGGAGCTAAGATCTTGGTGTGACGAGCGGGACACTGATCCGTCAGGCGCGGACGCGAGCAGGCCTCTCCCAGGTGCAGCTTGCGGAGCGCAGCGGCAAGGATCGGGCGCAGATCGCTCGATGGGAGCGGGACGCCGTGACTCCGAGTCTGGAGACGTTGCGCGAGCTCCTGCATGCCTGTGGTTTCGACCTCGACCTGTCGCTCGTGCCGTACCGGGCACCGGACGCGGCGCTTGACGTTCGGCTGGCGAAGTCCCAGGGACAGACGCCGCAGGAGCGGCTGCAGGCGATGCTGAAGGCGCGCGGGCGGTAATGGCCGGCGAATTTGATCCGTACGCGCTGCTGCAGGCGTTGGAGCGGCGGCGGGTGACCTATGTGGTGATTGGTGGTCTCGGGCGTGTTCTGCACGGCTCCGCCGAAGTCACGGACGGTCTGGACATCGTCCCGTCGACGCGGAAGGAGAACCTGCGCCGGCTCGGCCTCGCGCTGGAGGATCTGAACGCGCGCCGGGCAGACGGGAAGCCTCCGGCCCTGGAGCGCGATCTCGTCGGTCGCGGCGTCCTCGAGCTCGAGACGGACGCGGGGGAGCTGAAGGTCGTGCCCGAGCCGTCCGGTACGCAGGGCTATGACGACGTGCGGCGGCGCGCGGAACGACCGCCCATCGGCCAAGGATTGCGGCCGGCGGTCGCCTCCGTCGACGACCACGCGCGGATGCTGGCCGCGCTCGACCGCGAACAGGACCACGAGCCGCTCGCCGTCCTGCAGCGGCTGATCGAATTGGAACACGGCCTCCGCCGCAGCCCGGTCATCGACCTCTGACGGCTCGTCGCAAGGCGCTGCACCGGCCTGCTCCGTACAGCAATAGCAGGAGTGACACAGATGCATGCGTGTTAGATCTGCGCGAGCCGCCTTGTGGCGGCGAGCCCCGGAGGTGACTCTGCAGATGCATGCTCGGTTCGGCCGTGGCCTTCCGCCGGTGAGTGTCCCTCCGGGGCTCACCTGGTTGAGCGGCGTCGC
>JAICME010000168.1 GCA_025929425.1 Thermoleophilia bacterium
AGCTCGAAGCGCGCCCCGCGCCCGCTCGGGTCGTAGACGAGGTCTCCGCCGTGCGCCTGCGCGTACGCCCGTGCGATCGCGAGGCCGAGCCCGTGGCCCGTCTCGCCTCCGCCGCGCGCGAAGCGGTCGAAGACCCTGCCCTCGAGCTCCTTGGGGACGCCCGGGCCTGCGTCCTCGACCGAGACGCGAAGGTGCCGGTCGCGGTGTTTCGCGGCAATCCGGATCGGCGGCTCGCCGTGTCGGGCCGCGTTCGCAACGAGGTTGGAGACGACCCGTTCGAGCACACGCGGATCGACCACCGCGGCCAGGTCGTCCTGGATGTCGAGCTCGACGGCGTCGGCAGTGGGCAGCGCGCCCCGAACGACGTCCGCCAGCACGGACTTCAGCACGACCGCCCGCGGCTCGACGCTGATCGCCCGCGCATCGAGGCGCGATAGGTCGAGCAGATCCTCGAGCAGGCGGCGGAGGCGCTCGCCCTGCTCGACGCCGACCCGGAGCAGCTCTTCCCGCAGCTCCTCGTCCAGGTCCTTGCCCCGATCGGCGAGCGTTTTCAGGATTCCGTACACGGATGTGGCCGGGGTACGCAGCTCGTGGGAGGCAATGGCGACGAAGTTCAGCTTCAGCTGGTCGAGCTGCACGAGCTCCTCGTGCACGCGGGCCCGCTCGATCGCGAGCGCCACCCGCTCGGCGACGAGCTGCAGCAGATCGACCTCCGCCTGTGTGAACCCGCGCGGGGTGAGGGTCCCGACGTGGAGGACGCCGAGAGCGCGACCGCGCACGAGCAGCGGAACGCCCAGCATCGACTTGATCTTCTTCTCGCGCAGGATCGGATTGAAGACCTCGTAGGCGTCGACATCGATCACCATCGGCCGCGCCTCCGCGACGACGCGGCCGGCGAAGCCGGCGCCGACCGGGATCCGCACCCCCTGTTCGACCTCCTCCTCGATCCCGAGCGCCGCGCGCGCGACGAGCTCGTTCGTGTGCTCGTCGAGCAACAGCACCGCGCACGTATCCGTCTGGAGGATGTCCCGGATCCGCGGCAGCAGGACGTGAAGCAGGTCGTCCACAGCGAGATGCGCAAGGGCCGCGTCGGTCACCGCCTGCACGTGCTCGATCCTCTCGCGCGCGGCACGTTCCGCCTCGA
Source organism: Thermoleophilia bacterium (assembly GCA_025929425.1). Classification (GTDB taxonomy): domain Bacteria; phylum Actinomycetota; class Thermoleophilia; order Gaiellales; family Gaiellaceae; genus Palsa-739. The sequence goes on from JAICME010000168.1 coordinate 1,145, forward strand.
ACAGCCGTGCGTGCTCGATCGCGAGCGCGGCCCGGTCGGCCACGAGCTGCAGCAGCTCGACCTCGTCCTCCTCGAAGGAGCGCGGCACGAGGGAGCCGACATGGAGCACCCCCTGCACTTCCCCCTCCACGACGAGCGGGACCCCGAGCATCGTCTTGATTCCCTTCTCCCGCAGGATCGGGTTGAGGACATGCGCGTGATCGACGTCGTCGAGGACCACCGGCCGCTTCTCGGCGGCGATGCGACCGGCGAAGCCTGCGCCGACCGGGATGCGAACGCCCTGCTCGACCTCCTCCTCGATGCCGAGCGCCGCGCGCGCGACGAGCTCGTTCGTCTCCTCGTCGAGCAGGAGGATCGCGCACGTGTCGACCTCGAGGATCTCCCGCGTACGCTCGAGCAGAGCTCCTAGGAGCTCGTCGAGGCGCAGGTGTGCGAGGGCCGCATCCGTGACCGACTGCAGCCGTCTGACCCGCTCCGCCGAGGAACCCTCCGGCCACACAGCCGGGTCTTTCCGCAAGACGGGGAAATCCATGCGTGGCGGGCGCGCGAGAAGCGACTCGAGAGCACTACCTGGCCTCGAGCGCGCGGACGCGCTCGAGGCTGTCCGCCGGCCAAAGCGCATCGGTGTCGTAGTAGACCTCAAAGGCCGGAACCGATTCGGGGAGCTCCACCCACGGCAGCTTCGAGCGGGTGAAGATGTGCACGTCCGGTGCGACGCTTGCGGGCTCGTCGAGCGTTCCCGCACGCACGAAGGCCACGATGGGATGGCCGTAGAGGCTGTAGAGCGCGGTCTGGCAACGCGGGCAGCGGAAGATCTCCTGCGCCGAACCGTCGTCGCGCGGCACCCCCACGGGCTGCGGCTTCCCAGCCACGATCTCGAGCCGGTCAGCCTCGATCAGGAGGTTGATCGCGAACGCAGTCCCCGTCTGCCGCTGGCAGTTGAGGCAGTGGCAGCAGTGCACGAAGAGCGGGCCGCTCGTCAAGCGGTAGCGAACCTCTCCGCACGAGCAGCCACCCTCGCGGATCATGTCGAGGAGCCTAACTGCGTGCCGACGTAGATTCCGGCCGGTGAGACTTCGGGTCCCCGGCCTCCTTCGGCGCAACGCGAACTTCCGGCGTTACTTCTTCGGCCAGTCGGTGTCGCTGTTGGGCGACCAGATCGCGACCATCGCGTTGCCACTGACGGCGGTGCTCGCCCTGCACGCCAGCGCAGGCCAGATGGGCGCGCTCACGACGGTCTACCTCTTGCCGAACCTCCTACTCTCCCTGCACGCGGGCGTGTGGGTCGATCGCAGCGGCCGGAGACGAGCGGTCATGCTCCTCGCCGACGTCGCACGCGGTCTCCTCACGCTGACGATCCCGATCGCGTTCGCGCTCGGCAACCTCACGTGGCCCCAGCTCTATTCCGTCGCATTCCTCCTCGGGTGCGCAAGCGTCTTCTTCTATGTGGCCTACGGCGGCTTCTTCCAGACGATCGTCGAACGGAGGGACTACGTCGAGGCGAACACGCTCCTCCACGGCACGCGCGGCTTCTCCTTCCTCGCGGGAACGAGCCTCGGCGGTGTCCTCGTCCAGCTGCTACGCGGGCCGTACGCGCTCGCTCTCGACGGCGTGTCGTTCTTCTGGTCGGCGCTCTTCCTGAGGCGGATCGATGTCTCCGACCCGCCGGGCGCGTCGCGGGAGAGCGGAGGCGTCGGGGTCGGCCTCCGCTGGATCCGTCGGAACCTGGTGATGCGCGCCCTCCTCCTCGGTATCGCGACGATCAACCTCTTCAACTTCGTCTTCTTCGCGCTCTTCCTCCTCTACGCGAGCCGCTACCTCCACGTCGCCCCGGCGGTGATCGGTGTCGTGCTCGGGCTCGCGGCCGGGGGAACCCTCGTCGCGTCGGCGCTGACCGGGAGGATCGCGCGCGCGATCGGCGTCGGGCCGGCGTTCCTCATCGGTTGCTTCCTCTTCCCCGCTCCGCTGCTCCTCGTCCCGGCGGCGCGCGGCCCGCACTGGCTCGTGATCGCGTTCCTCTTCACCGCGGAGTTCCTCTCCGGGCTCGGCCTGATGCTGCTCGACATCCTGGCCGGCGTGATCCAGGGCGCGCTGATCCCGCCGCCGGTCCGCTCGCGCGTCTCGGGCGCGTTCATGGTCGTCAATTACGGCGTCCGCCCGCTCGGCACGAGCGTCGCAGGGGTGCTCGGCTCGACGATCGGCGTCCACAACACGCTCTGGATCGGGGCGGGCGGAGCGCTGCTCGGGATGGCGTTCCTGCTCCCCTCGCCGATCCGGCACCTGCACGACGTGCCCGAGCCCGAGGAGGGCTGAGCCACGATCCGTGGCTTCGCGGATGCCGCGAGAAGCCGGTAAAGCGATCCTGAAGCGAGAAGCGATGGACACGGCCCTCGGCAGTCTCGCGGGCGCTGTAGCGCGCCATCGGCGTGCGATCGTCGCCGTCTGGATCGTGCTGCTCGCGTCGTGCTCCTGGTTCTCGCTCCAACAGACGTCGCACCTCTCGGGTGGCGGCTGGGACGTTCCCGGAAGTCAGTCGCTCGCGGTGGCGCGCTTGCTCGACCGCTTTCCCGGCGTGACGCCGCCCTCGTTCACGTTCTTCGTCACGGGCGAGAGCCCCCGAGCAGTACAGAAGCGACTGGCGGAGCTCACTCCTGCCCTGCGCCGGGAGCACGCGCTGCAGCCGGGCAGGCCGGTGCTCTTCGCGCACGGCACGGCGGCGCTAGTCCCGGTCGCATCGAGAAGGCGAAGCTCGAATGCGATCGACGAGGCGAGTCGATTGCGGCACGAGTTCGTCCAGACGAGCTCGAGCGTGCAAACGCGCGTGCTCGGCGAGCCCGCGATCTGGTCGAACTTCCAGCAGGTCGCGAAGCACCAGCTGACCCGGGGCGAGGAGTTCGGCTTTCCGCTGATCCTGCTCATCCTCCTCGCTGCCTTCGGGACGGTCGTGGCCGCCGCCGCGCCGCTCGCGCTCGGTTTCGGCGCGGTCTTCCTCTCTGGAGCGGCGATCTACTGGCTCTCGCGCGCCACCGAGCTCTCGGTCTACGTCACGAACATGGCGTCGATGATCGGAATCGGCGTCGCGGTCGACTACTCGCTCTTCATCGTGAGCCGCTACCGCGGCGAGCTCGCCGACGGTGCCGAGCCGCAAGAGGCCCTGCGACGGGCGCTCCTGACATCGGGCAAGGCGGTCGTCTTCAGCGGCACGACGGTGGCCGTCTCGCTGGCGGGCCTGTTCGCGATCGACGTGAACGGGATCCGGTCGCTCGCGGTCGGCGCGATCCTCGTCGTCTGCATTGCAGTGCTGGCCGCCGTGACGCTGCTGCCGGCGCTGCTCGCGCTCGCCGGCCGCCGGGTCGAGCGGCTTCGCGTCCGGCTCCCATGGGCAGCGGAGGTCGAAAGCGGCGGACCGTTCTGGACAGCCTGGGCCGCGCGGGTCATCCGACGACCGTGGCCGTACCTACTGGCGGGTGTGGCGGCCATGCTCGTCCTCGCCTCTCCTCTGCTCACGATGCAGACCTTCAACCGCGGCCTCAACGAGCTTCCGCCAGGCTCCGAGGTTCGCGCCGCGACCGAACGTGCGACGGCGATCGCAGGGCCGGGGTTCGCGGCCCCGGGTCACGTCGTTGTCCGCCGCGACCCGGCCTCGATCGCCAGGCGCATGGCCGCGGTTCCCGGCGTGGTGTCA